>JAYTVV010000285.1:0-12064 GCA_043743795.1 Geobacteraceae bacterium | reverse complement strand
TTGACCGGGCCAACTCCATTATAAGCCGGATAATTGCCTTTCGCGCCAGAATTTCGCGACGGGCGTCGTGCCATGTGGCAAAAAAATATCTGAGCAGGGCCAGGTCGTACCAGTTTGGTTTTGACAAGAGCACACTGGACGTGCCTGTCTCGGGCGATCATAACAATCATAATCACACTCCATTCCATAGTCGGGATTATTAGCGTATGGATTTAGCTACTATTATAGGTCTGGTAATGGCCTTCGGATGCATTGTTGGTGGTGCTGTAGTTGAAGGTGTTCACATAAGCGCCTTGGTTCAGCCGACCGCTGCAATGATCGTTGGCGGAGGAACATTCGGAGCCGTGTTTGTTTCCATGCCGCTGCCAGCTATTATCGGAGCCATGAAGGCAATCAAGGGCGTTTTTCTTCCGCAAAAAGTTGATCATGAGCAGGTAGTAAAAGACATTATCAATTATGCTACCAAGGCCCGACGCAACGGTTTGATTTCGCTTGAGCAAGAAGCCCAGTCGGTTCGCGATCCCTTCATAAAAAAAGGAATATCGCTGGTCGTTGACGGTATTGATCCGCAGAAACTGCGTGAAACTCTTGAAGCAGATATCATGGCCTATGAGGATCACACCAAGCACAGCATCGAGTTCTATGAATTAGCTGGTGGCTTTGCACCGACCATCGGTATCATCGGCGCCGTTCTCGGGCTTATCCACGTTATGGGTAACCTGTCTGACACTTCCAAGTTGGGGGGAGGTATCGCGGTTGCTTTCGTTGCAACCATCTACGGTCTGCTGATCGCCAATGTTATCTGCCTTCCCATAGGCACCAAACTGAAAATTCGTATGAAAGAGGAAATGTTGCGACGGGTGATGATACTGGAGGGACTGATTGCTATCCAGAACGGTGAAAATCCTCATTTCATTGAGCAGAAACTGATGGCATTCGTAGGCGGACACTAAACCACCATGGCACTCAAGAAAGCACCCGAACCACATGTAAACCACGAGCGCTGGCTCGTTTCCTATGCAGACTTCATTACCTTGCTCTTTGCTGTCTTCGTTGTTCTGTATGCAATGGGACAAAGTGATAAAAAAAAGGTAGAAGAAGTAATGCAGTCCATCCAATCATCCTTCGGCATGGCTACCGCCGGTGCTACTGCCCCTAAAATCAATGTTATCCCTTCACAGGCAATCACTATAATTCCATCGCTCAAGCCGGAGGTAAAAGTCAATCCTATGGGGCGGACGAGAAGCGGCCAGGGAAAGGCGCGGGCGGAAGAGAAGGATTTTCGCCAGATAAAATCAGCGGTGGAAGCGTATCTTGTCAAACAGGGTGCCCAATCGAAGGTAACACTGGAAATTACCCGTCGTGGTCTGATTGTCAGCCTCAAGGAGGCCGGTTTTTTCAACTCCGGCCAGGCTTCTATCAAGCCGGAGGCATATGAGTTAATCAATACCATTGCTGAAGTAGTGACTCAGTATAATAATCCGCTCCGGCTCGAGGGCCATACCGACAACGTGCCGATCAGCACCGCGCAATTCCCGTCTAACTGGGAGCTGTCAACCGCCCGGGCAACTAACGGCCTGAAATATTTGCTCAACAGCTTTGAAATAGATGCCAACAAGATATCGGCGACCGGATACGCTGAATTCCGGCCGATCGCTGACAACTCAACCCCTGATGGACGCGCCAGGAATCGGCGGGTCGATCTCGTCATGCTCTCGGGAGAAGCCGAAAAAGGCGAACCCTGAGCAAAAGCTGCCTCCCGCCGCCTTGCCTTACAACCACCACACTGCTCTTACACGGATAAAGTCTCGCACAGACCAAGATTATATCCATTTCAGCATCTTCCGGTATTCACCACAACCCCGCCATTCGGCCAGAAACATCTTCTTTATTTTTAAATGACCTATTATGTCGCACCACACTGCTACACTTCGCCCATACAAATGACAAAGGGGAGTGTTATATGGACGCGATATTGATAGCAGGCATTGCAGTTATAGCAGTAGGTGGCTGGTACTCCGCCCTAGATCTGCTCGCAGATATGGGAATCGGAACCAGAAAGCGGAGCGGAGCATACGACAAGATCTGGACTTTTTCCCGATTCTGTCGTGTCCCGGCGCAGAGAAGTGTCAAGCAGATGGCGGGGATGAACATTTGAAAGGGCTTTCAGCAGGCTGCTTTTGACGTGCGGAATATCAGTCTGTAATGCATTGAGCAGCTGCTTCATCCGCTTACGCTGCACGTCAGCGGTGCCGCAGACGGGACAACAGCAGCAGACAACCGGCAACTCCGCCTGGCGGGAAAACGCGATGATATCTTCTTCAGCAAGATATACCAGAGGCCGTATTACCGTGATGATGCCATTATCAGCCAACATGGACGCAGACATCGACTTGAGCGAGCCGACAAAAAACTGGTTCAGCAGCAGGGTCTCAATAAAATCATCCTGATGATGGCCAAGCGCCAGTTTATTACACCCCAGCGCTTGGGCTGTTTCATAGAGCGCTCCCCGTTTCAGGCGCGAACAGATAGAACAGTAGGATGAACCGGGACGACGTTTTTCTTTAATGATGGCATAATGCTCACTTGGTACCATCCGATAGGAAAATCCGTGCTTTTGAAAGAAGCCCTCGATGACATCGGTGCGATACCCCGGGTAACCGGAATCAATATTGACCGCAACCAGTTCAAATGAAACCGGTGCTCTGCGGCGAAGGTCCTCCAGCAGCAGGAGCATCGCGTAGGAGTCCTTGCCTCCGGAGACGGCCACCGCAATACGATCACCATCCTCAATGAGACCGAAATCAGCTATCGCTTTACCTACACCGTGCCGCAGTTTCCTGAAAAGCTTATTATCACTGAATTCAGCTGACGGTTTTTTCTTATCCGGACTATGCATCGTGGCGAACCCGCTCAAGAAAATCCCGCACGAGCGGGGTAAATGTTTCATGCTCCAACAGAAACGCGTCGTGTCCATAGGCAGAAGTAATCAGATGATATTCCGCACTTTTTCCAAGTTCTTTGAGACAGGCAACCATTTCTTCTGTTTGATAGGGAGGGTACAGCCAGTCTGAGCTGAATGCGTAGAACTGGAGCGGCGCCGTGACCTGACTGAAAGCTTCCGCCATTGATTCGTATCCCCAGGCGACATCATAAAGATCCAGTGATTTGGCAAGGTACAGAAACGAGTTGGCATCGAAACGGTCAACAAAGTTGTAGCCGTTGTAATTCAGATAACGCTCTACCTCAAACTGACCAAAAAAATCGAACTGGCCGTCACGGGCCGAAAAACGGCGACCAAACTTGGCGTTCATTGATTCATCGGAAAGAAACGTAATATGACCAATACCACGGGCCAAGGCCAGCCCATCCTTGGGGTTGTGCTTGTATTCACCCTTGCGCCAGGTGGGATCATTGAAAATTGCCCAGCGGGCAACGGCATTAAGCGAAATAGCCTGCGGCGAGGGGCGTGGGGTTGTAGCAAGAACAATGGCTGAGGCGATGCTGTCAGGATACTGCGTTGCCCACTCCAGAGCCTGCATACCCCCCATACTTCCGCCGACGACGGTCAGCAGCCGTTCGATACCCAGGGCATCAATCAGTAACTTCTGGGCGCGAACCATGTCGCGGATGGTAACTACCGGAAAGGAAAGGTTATAACGTTTGCCGGTTTTCGGATTGATTGAAGTAGGGCCGGTAGAGCCAAAACAAGAACCAATGACATTTGAGCAGATGATAAAATAGCGATCCGTATCCAGGAGACGACCGGGACCGACAATAGCATCCCACCACCCGGGCTTGGTCTCTGAAGCGTTCCGCTTTCCGGCCAAGTGGGCATCGCCGGTCCAGGCGTGCTCGACCAGAATGGCATTATCTCTCAAGACATTAAGTGTACCGTAGGTTTCATACGCCAGCGTGATTGGAGCCAGTATCCGCCCACTGTCCAGACGGATGCCGGACTCGAAGGATGTTGATTGTTCCGTGATGTAGCACTCTGACATAAAAAACCCTTCGCATCAATATGAGAAGGGGCTGGTAAAATTGCGCAGCACACCTCTCATCTTTGCCTTTCGGCAGGATTTAGCACCTGACGTCATAATGACCGGTTGCTGTGGTTTCACAGGGCCTTTTCCCTCCACCACTCTCGATAAGCAGGTTTGTTTTTGGACGATACGAAATAACGCCGTATTTTGTCAATAAAATTGAGTGTACGCACGGTAGGTTCGTATCACGGGTGAGCACTCAAATTGAGTAGAAAACAACCCCGTTTTCTGATATAGCTTCTACCGTAAATCTATACACTCGGAGCTTTATCATGAAACAATATCTTGTTTGTTTGATTTTTGTTGCCGGCACAATGCTTGGTTGTGCCCAGAACTATTTCAATATTCCGGCCGAAAATTTTGCTGAGAAAGTAAAGGTAATTGGCATCGCACCCATTTTTATGGACAGTGATTCCGACATCATCTACCCCCAAAAAGACCTTCTGATACCACTTATAACCGATTTAAACCGAAAATATGAACCGGTACTTGTTCGCAAACTCCAGAGTAACGGCAACTTTTATGCGGTTTCTCTGCAGACGGATGAACCGCAACAGCTTTTCAGCTCATTGATGGCACGCCGCGAAAAACGCAACGACGCAAATATTCAGTACAATAAATACTTCTGGAAGAATGATGAAATCGGCGCCTACATAAAGAAAAACCGCCTGGATGCCGTCATGGTAATAGTCGTAAGCGGACTGACGCAAACCAGCAAACTTTTTTCCAGCAATCTGCTGACCTCACTTGAAACAAACTTTAACTTTTTGACGATGACAGCGCAGATACTTGGCCCTGACGGAACGGTTCTCTGGGAATATCCGAATTTCCGTGGCCGACTGCTGACCTACCTCCCGCTGGTAAATCTTCAGTACCCGGATTTTAGCGAGTCCGAGGCAAATCTGTCGCGAAAAACAGAGGTGCGCTTCAAGTCCCTTGACGGCATCCGAAGAACTCTCGAGCAGAAAAAAAACGACTGGTTACTCCGTGAAACCCAGGAGCCGGAAGTGTATGGAAGATTTTTTGATGAGATGGCCTCGCTGATCAATCATACCAGCGACAAGCAGGCAAAAATGTCCGCTGCTGGCGTGGACAGCAAGCCACCGTCGACTCAGGATGTCTCACCGAAGTCAGAATTATCACCGGAGAAAGCGAGTCCGGCCGCAGCAGTTCCAGCCAAGACACCCTCGCCTGAAGCACCCACACAGGTAACACAACCAAAAACAGCCGTCGAAACACCTGCTGTTACGCCCACGACACCGAGCAAGATAGTCCCGGCGACAGAGAGCACAAGATAACCTTTTGTTTTGACATGACAACCGGATTTTGCGACAATCCGCTTTTGCTGTCATCCAGCGGTTTATATTACTCCACTGATTCAACAACGTTAAAAAGGATGTATGATACTTTCACCCAGCGACATAGCACTCCCCCGGGGCGTAAGTGATTTTTTGCCGGAAGCGGCAGCAAAAATCGGCTTCATCGAAAGTTGTCTGCTGCGCGTCTTCGAACTGTGGGGTTTCCGTCAGATTATTACCCCCCGGCTTGAGTATGAAGATGTACTGGCAACGGGTATGGGCGAAGAGCTAAAAGGCAAAACCTATCGATTTGATGATCGCCAGTCGGGCAGGCTGCTTGCGCTCCCCCCCGACATAACCCCGCAGGTAGCCCGGATTGCCGCTACGCGCATAGCCACACTGCCGCTGCCCCACCGCCTCAGCTACAGCGAACGGGTGTTGCGTCAGACCCAGATTCAGGCCGGCCATAGTCGAGAGATATTTCAGACCGGAGTTGAATTGATCGGCCTGGACTCTCCTGAAGCCGATGCCGAAATGATTGTTATGGCCATTGAAGCCATGCAGATGCTGGGACTGAATACCTTTACCATCGATATCGGACAGGTCGAGTTCTGTCAAGGGGTCTTCCAGGCTTCCGGCCTGAGTGGTGAACCGCTTCAGCAATTGCGTGAAGCGGTGTCACGGAAAGACAGTTCAGCCGTAGCCTCCCTTCTCAATGAGCATCCGGTCTCTGCGGACTCTGCTCGTGAGCTACGCGCATTGCCGCGTTTGTTTGGTGGCCGGGACGTTCTGAAAACAGCACGGGAAATCGCCTCCAATCCCCGTTCACGTGCGGCTCTTGAAAATCTCCGGCAGGTGCTTGAAATTCTCGATATTCATGGTGTCTCTGATTTTCTTTCGTTTGATCTGGGAGAAACACGGGGGCTTGATTATCATTCCGGAATCACCTTTGAAGGCTTTGTCACCGGCTTTGGTGAACCGGTGTGCAGTGGCGGCCGCTACGATAACCTTATCGGTCGGTACGGTTTCGATGCGCCAGCCACCGGTTTTACGTTCAACCTGCTTAATTTGCTGCAAACCGTTGAACGGCGCCCCGAACTTCAAGACTGTGCCACTACTGATTTTCTGTTATTCAACCCCTGCAGCGACCGGCGAAACGTATTGAAGATTGCCCGCCAGCTCCGCTCCTGCGGATATACTACGGCTCGCGACATCATTCGTCGTGACTATGCCCAATCACTTGAATATGCAAAGAAAATGAATATCCGTTGTATGCTTGTATTAAGCGACGACCAGGACAGACTCCAGGCCGTTCGCAGCATTGATGGCTGCACGATCCCGCTTGAGGCAGGCATGATTGCCCGACCGGGACTTATGAACTATATCGAAGAAAGCCAGGGAGAAAACTGAACATGGCAAACGTAGTTATTGTTGGCGCCCAATGGGGCGATGAGGGCAAGGGTAAGGTTGTCGATATTTACACTGAATATGCCGATGATGTCGTACGCTATCAGGGGGGCAACAACGCCGGGCACACGCTGGTAGTCGGCAACGAAAAGGTCGTTCTGCACCTGATTCCTTCCGGCATTCTGCACGAAGGAAAGCGCTGCATTATCGGCAATGGCGTTGTACTCGACCCTGAAGTATTCATCAAGGAAATCACCAAACTCAAAGAGTCGGGCCGGATTAAGGACGATTCCTGCCTGCTGCTGTCAGAATCAATGCATATCATCATGCCGTATCACAAACGGATTGATATCGCCCGTGAAGCAAAAAGCGGCGACAAAAAGATCGGCACCACCGGCCGTGGTATCGGCCCCTGCTATGAAGACAAGATCGGCCGCCGCGGCATCCGTCTCATGGACCTGATCGATGCCGACACATTCGGCCGTAAACTGAAAGAGTTTCTCGTTGAGAAAAACTTCCTTCTGGAAAATTTCCTTGGCGAACCGCCGTGCAGTTTTGACGAAATTTATGCCGAGTACCAAGGCTACGCCGATGTTCTGCGCCGGTATGTCGCTGACACCGCTCTCATCCTCAATAATGACCTTAAAGCCGGCAAGAAAGCTCTCTTTGAAGGGGCGCAGGGAACACTGCTTGATATCGACCACGGCACTTACCCCTTTGTCACGTCGTCATCAACCTGCTCTGGCGGTGCCTGTACCGGTGCGGGTGTCAGCCCGCGCGAAATTCATGAAATAATTGGCATATCAAAAGCGTACGTGACCCGCGTCGGCAGCGGCCCGTTTCCAACGGAATTAGAAGATGCTGTTGGTGAGGAACTGCGCCGGATTGGCGGCGAGTTCGGTGCAACCACCGGTCGCCCGCGCCGCTGCGGCTGGTTTGATGCAATGGTAATCCGCTACGCTGTCCGCGTGAACGGCCTGACCGGTATTGCCCTGACCAAGCTTGATGTGTTGTCCGAATTTGATACGATCAAGGTCTGCACCGGTTATACCTGCAATGGGAAAACCCTGGAGACCCTGCCGGCACAGCTGGAACTGTTCGAGAAATGCCAGCCGGTATATGAAGAACTTCCGGGCTGGAAACAGGATATTACCGGCGCTCAAACCTTTGAGGAGCTTCCGGAAACAGCGAAAGCATACGTACGACGCCTGGAAGAGTTGGCCGGCTGCCCGATTGTACTCGTATCGGTCGGACCGCGTCGCGATCAGACCATTACTATTCGGAATCCGTTTGCCTGACCGTTGTTACACTTGGCTGAACGTAGAAAGGCCGGCATTTCTGCCGGCCTTTCTACGTTCAGTGCCAAAATCCAGACAGCTCAGACCACCGGTTTTTTGGTTTTCAAAGTACGTCGTGTAACAGCTTTCTCCGGCAGTTCCACAAAAAGCCTGCTGCGATAGCCGACATCCTGCGCCAGCTTCACTCCCAGAGCAATGCCACGTTCAGACTCACCCATCTTCGTGGTAACGACCCTGGCAGAGGACGGCGACTTGCACTCTTCAACCAGAAGAATCAGCATCAGCCACTCACACAGCTCCTCAAAGCGCTCCTTGTTAAACCAAGTGATCCCCTCACTCTCATGATTCAGCAAAAACGCCTGGCACGCTTCAAGATCAAATAATCCCTGGATTTGCTTCAAATTGCGTGCAGTGCTATCCCGCTCGTCCGACCGCCACCATTTCAGAAGCGCAGAGAGCAGCCCGATCGCGCGGCTGGCAAAGTCGGGATCACCATCCCGCTGCAGAAATGTCCGCAGCGTATAGTCCAGGCCACGGCTGACCGGATCCAGCGAGGTTTCACGCAGTACCAGCCAAGCCAGCAGCAGCGCCTCAGCCGCCTGATCGGAGAATCCGGCGGTCAGACGGAGCTGAAAAGAGCGGGCATCACTCGCTGTGGCCTTGTGGCCACCAAGTGCCGTGAAGCAGGCAAGCTGCTCGATAGCAACACTTTTTTTCCGGGCGACCTTTCGTTTACCTTTAACGACGGCGGTGCCCGGTTTCTCCACTGCTCGCTCAGTCAGCTCATCCGCGACGGCACTCTTCAGAAACAGCTCCACCGCCTGCTGCAGTTCTGCATCCGTTGCAGTCGCCGCTCCCGCCTCCCGGTCCTCAGACAGCAACTCAAAAATGATCCGGAAGGAGGCATTTAACTCTTCGTACAGCAGCTGTTTACGCTCTTCTTCAAGCGAAACAACGCCGGCACCGTTCAACTGGGAATAGAGCTGTTTCCATGAGCCTTCCCGGTCGTCGCGGATTTCCCGGAAATCCATGAATACATGGAACTGATACTCCTTAAGCTCCGCGTACAGCCCCCGCTCGTACAGTTCACGCGTTGAGCGAAGATATTCAAGCCCCTCCGTCTGATCCCGGAACGCCAAATAACAATCATCCTCATCAGGCGCACCCAGCGCAGCGGCAAGCGATGTCCGGTCGAGGCGCCCCCCTTCTCCTTCGCCAACACCCAGAAAAGATACTGATTCTTTAATCCAGCCGGAAGTTACCGCATGTGAGTTATGATACAGCACAAGCGCCCGGTGCTCACCAGACCGGTTGGAATAGGCAAATACATTTTCATCAACACTGTCGCCGGCGTGAAAGTCATATAATACGAAGTTTTCGGACCCGGAAAAGAGCCAGCGACGGCGCAACAGCGGGAATATCCACATGTCGTGACCGCGTACCAACCCTTCATCAACCTGCTCATCCCAATAAGCCCGCTTGTACTCCATGCCGTATTTTTCATGGAACCCTTCGATCTGGCCGTGACCAAACATCGGTAAACCGGGCATGGTGGAGAGCAGAACACAGGCGCCGAAATATTTACCCTGCGAACCAAACTGGGCAACTGCAGTTTTCTCATCAGGATTGTTCATAAAATTGACGAAACGCTTAAGGATTTCGTGATTGAATTCCAGGACGTTTCCAATAGTTTTACGATATTTTGCGTTTTCCTCCTTCATAAGCATGTTCATAAATGCGCTGTTATAGACACGATGCATACCGAGCGTCCTGACGAAATACCCCTCCATCATCCAGAACGCCTCCGCCAGCAACAGCGTTCCCGGCGCCTCGACCGCAACACGGTCCACAACCTCGCGCCAGAATTCGACCGGGAAAACGGCATCGAACTCTTCTTTGCTCATGCCATGTTCGGCACGTGACGGAATGCCCCCGCCAAGACCGCGCAGCGGAAACCAGAGACGCTGGTAATGTTTCTTGGCCAGCGTCATGGCAGCGTCAAAACGAATAATCGGAAAATTACGGGCAACATGAAGAATGGTCTGAATAACCGCTTCCCGCAGTTCGGGGATCAGATAGTTAAGCTGGGCGGTGTCATTCCAAGGGATACTGGTGCCATCATTACCGTGATAGATATAACGCGTCCGGCCGCTGTTTTTGTCGTAATGCTTGAACACAACGGCGGCGTCGCTCTTATTCCAGTAACCATCCTCAACCTGCAGGCTGATGCTGCTGTCGCCAGAGAGATCTTCACCGGTGAATTGATAGGTCGGAAAGGGAGGATAGGCGGTCTGGACGAACCAGTCCGGATGTTGTATCACCCAGCGGGAATAGATGCCGGTGTGGTTCGGCACCATATCGCTGGCCAGGCGGATGCCACGGCGGCCCGCTCTCTCCCGCAGATTTGCCAGGGCTTCCCAGCCGCCAAGATCGGCAGCCACTTCGTAATCATAGAGCGAATAGGCTGAAGCGATGGCCTCCGGGTTGCCGCAAATCTGCTTGATCTGCTGCGACGCGGGAGAACGTTCCCATAAGCCAATCAGCCAGAGACCGGAAAAGCCCCGTGCCGCAAGACGGTCAAGTTCGGCATCCGGCACCTGGTCAAGTCGGGTAATCGGGTAGCCGTAGGTACGACTCAGCTGATCAAGCCAGACGTAGACCATTTTTGCCATCAGAACGACGTGGGACATCCAGCCGGCATCAGATGAAAATGCCTCGTATGCGGGATAATCAAAACCGTGAAAAACAGCATCTGAACCCAATGGCGCAGAAGAATCGGCAGAGGAATGTCCACCGCGGCGAAACTCAAGGACAGGCGCCGGCCCCGGGTCACCACCGCCACCACCACGCTCTCGTTGTTCCTCCTGCATGATATCAAGCGATATCTCTACTTCATGCAGTAAGTCGGGCGGTAAAACACCCTGCCACTGGTCACGGAAATAAGCGACCTGCCCGACCAGCGAACGGGGAGAAGCGGTGATTGCCGCCATGAGCGCTTCAATCAGGGTACATCCCTTTTCGGCCAGAATCGGCCCATCCTTCAGAGTGCGGTCAAAGGCCTGAATGATACTGGTATAGTGAGACGACGCGGCCAGTGTCCGATCATCAACGAGCTCCCGAAAACTATCGATGGCAGGATTAACCGCCGCCAGTCGCAACAGCAGCATTTCCCGCAGCAGCTGATGGGTACGCAGCTGATTGTTCAGGCAGTCAGCCAGCCAACGGTCCGGCTTCACGTTCTCCTGCAGAACCGGAGCCGGCGGAAACAATTCGACAAACCGCCGTGCCGTCGTGCGCAGATGTTCACCGGCGGGATCAAAGCCCCCCGTTTTCACCGCATTGATCAGGAGGGAGGATTGCGGAGCATGGGCAACGCCATCAATAAGGAAGCGCAGTGCCTTCTGAAGTGAAGCATACAGGTTAAGTTCGCCGGCATGCACGACCGCCAAACCGGGAGAACGACTGCTGTTCAGCTTGAGAGCAAGTTGCCGGAAAAATTGAATTTGAGGAATGCCGCGCTCTCTAATACCATGTGAAAGAGGGCCCAAACCGAGGGAGTTCCAGTGAAAGGAGCTAATCTGGATATCATAGGGAAAGTAGGAATCTGTAGCGTTCGGAGCTGTCATGATATTTCCAGTCGCGGAATGCCGGGATGTGTATACTTGTTTCTGATCTGTAATGTACTAATCAGGGCTTGGCCGGCGCTTTAGCGGAAGCCTTGCCCCCGGAGGATTTTTTCGTGGATTTTCCTTTTTTTGAGCTTTTTTTGCTCTTTTTAGAGGATCCCTTTTTTCCTTTTGTTATTTTGCGCGGTTCCGGGTTGAATTCATCGCGAATATTATTGAGCAGCACGGAGGTTTCTTCCATTGTCGGATCCGCTTTTTTTGCCGCTTCAAGCGTCTCTTTCGCTTCACTCAGGCGCCCGGTTTTCATATACAGCCGTCCCAGCGCATTAAGTGCTCTGGCGTTATCGGGCTTCAATTCGATCGCTTTTTTATAGGTAGCAATCGCATTGTCG
>JAYTVV010000284.1:0-8963 GCA_043743795.1 Geobacteraceae bacterium | reverse complement strand
GCGGCGCTGGCGGATTTTGGCGTCGTGATGGAAAACGCGGTCAACTTTCCGTCCGCCCGGACGTTTTTTGAGGAAGCAGCGGGATTGCGGCGGACGCTGAAGGATGATATTTCACTGGCTGAGCAGTACCGCAACATCGGCCGTATTTATGACCTCCGTCTTAACCAGTACGCCGTTGCCGAACAATATTATGCACGGGCGGGAGATATTTATGCATCCGGTACCGATGCAGTACTGGAGGCCGAAACCCTTCTTGAACGGGGACGTTGTCAGCGTCTGCTCGGCAACTTTCCGGCCGCTGACAGATTCTATGCCGATGCTTTGGTAAAAGTAGGTGGGAAGAATCTCCGCACAAAAATGCGGATTGTACTGGAACAGGCCAATAACGCCTGGTTTCAGGGGCGATATCAGGAAGCATTTGATCTTCGCGAACAGGTGGAAAAAAGTGCCCGTGCCGAAAAATGGCAGCTTGAACAGGTGATGGCACAGAACACCGGCGGGCTGATCTGGTGGACACTGGGTGACAACAAACGAGCTGCTCTCGAATTGCGGGGAGCGCTGGAACGTGCCGAAACAGTGGCGGTACGGCGTGATGAAGTCGCGACGACACTTAATAATATCGGCCTCGTTCAGCGCGAATCGGGAGAATATTCGAAAGCACTTGAAACACTTGAAAAGGCTCTGGCAATAGATCGGAAGCTCGGCTCCCGCTGGGCCATGGCGTATGATCTGCGTAATCTCGGCCAGACCCGCGTGAAAATGGGGGATGCTGTTACCGCGCTGCAGCAGTTTTCCGAAGCCGCCGGCATGGCGTCAGAAATTGGTGATAAGGTCAATCTTGCCAAAATCTATCTCGCGCGCGGCGATGCCGAAACAGAGCTGAAGCGGGCAGCTGCCGCCGGGGCGAGCTATCGGAGCGCGCTTGAAATTGCCGATGCCCTGCTGCTGCGTGAAGTTCGCTGGCGGGCGCTGTTCGGTATGGCCCGGCTGCAGAAAAATGGCGGAGATCCGGTCACAGCGGTGGCTTCGTATCAACAGTCGCTTGAAACGGTTGAGGGGCTGCGCGCAGAAATAAAGCTTGATCAGCTCAAAGACGGCTTTCTTGCAGACAAGATGGATGTCTATTCCGGTTTGGTCAGTCTGCTGGTTGATCTGCAGCGGAGTGATGAAGCATTTGCCGTGGCAGAGCGCTCCCGTTCCCGCAACCTGATTGATATTCTCGGCCGTCAGCGGCTGTCGCTGTCAGGATCGGCTGATCAAGAGTTGTATGACCGTCAAAACCGGCTTAAAGAGCAGATGCTGGAACAGGAAAATCTCTCGGTTCAGTCGGCACACCCGAAAGAGCGCGCTCGATACGCCGCGGCACTTGAAAAACTGCGCGGGGACTATCAGGATCTGCTGATCGACATCGAACGCAAACGCCCCGAACTGCTTGCCCTCGTCAAGGTGAGTCCAACGACGCTGGACGATATCCGCACGCTGCTTGAGCCAGGGGTTGTGCTCCTTTCCTATTACCAGCTGCCGGACCGGCTGCTTTGCTGGAAGATCGATCGCGACCGGGCTGCATTGATTATCCAGAATATCCCGGCACGGGAACTGTCCACCAAAATAGCATCCTACCGCCGGATGTTGCAGAATCTGGAGCCACTTGAAAAACAGTCGCGCGAACTGTATAACCTTCTTGTTGCACAGCCGCTGGCGGGGGGCGAGTCACTGCGCGCCGTCGGTATTATTCCCCATGGCAGCCTCCATTATCTGGCGTTTGCGACGTTGAGTGACGGGCGTGATTACCTGGTTGACCGGCAGAAGCTGTTTTATCTCCCGGCGGCATCGGTACTGAAATACACTCTGGCACGGCGAACGACCGGTAAAAAGCTGCACATTCTGGCTATCGGTAATCCCGATTTGGGAAATTCGTCACTCGATCTGCCGTTTGCAGAGCGTGAAGCCGGCACGCTGCGCTGGAACTATCCTGATGTAACGACTTTAACCCGTGAGCGGGCCACTGAGAGCTGGATCCGGGAGCACATCAGTGAATTCGGTGTTATACATATTGCGTCGCACGGAGAGTTTGATCCGGTTAATCCCCTCTTTTCGGCGATTCGTCTGACAAAGGACAGTAAAGCCGACGGAAAACTCCAGGCAGAGGAAATTTTCGGACTGGATATCAGGGCTGATCTGGTCGTGCTGAGTGCCTGCCAGACCGGGTTGGGAGATGTCCGGAGTGGTGACGATGTCGTCGGGATGAACCGGGCCTTCATTTTTGCCGGCACTCACTCGCTGATGTCGAGTCTCTGGCGGGTGAGCGACGTTTCAACGGCGATCATGATGAAGCAGTTTTACCGCAATTTCATGACGTACGGAAAGGCCGAAAGTCTGTCTCGCGCCATGCAGCACGTAAAAAACCGCTATCCGCATCCGGGATACTGGGGTGCGTTCAATTTAACCGGGGATTACCAGTAGAACCTATTTAAAAGGAGATTTACCATGAGAATTACACGTAGTATGGCCGCCACCATGGCCCTGTTGCTGTTTGCAGGTACGGCACTGGCGGAAGAAAAACGCTGGGTTTCAAGTGAGGGTACGGCGCTGAAGGCCGAGGCCTCAGCCTCATCAGAAACCGTTGCCGATGTGTTGGTGGGAACCGAAGTTGCGGTTGTTGAATCCGGCGGTCGCTGGTTGAAAGTCAAGACCGTTTCCGGCAAAGAAGGGTGGATATATGCCGGTCGTGTGTCCGAAACACCGCCGGCTTCCGAAGTTGCCGGAGGTGATGGCGGCCTCTTTGGTGACACCATGCAAAAGAGCCAGATCAACACAGCCAAGGCCGACAGCGCCCGCAGTATTCGCGGTCTTTCGCCCGAGACGACTCAGTATGCAAAAGATCGCGGTACCCCGGAAGTGTATAAAAAGGCTCTTGATGTCGTGTTGGTGCGAAAGGTCAGCGCCAAGGAGTTGAAAGCTTTTCTGAAAGAGGGCAAAATCGGCGAATACGCCCAGGTTAATGGGGGTGGAAAATGAGAATTATCTCTGCAGTGGTAGTACTTTCATTGGCCGCATCATCGGCTTCAGCAGGCTTGCTTGACAAAATGCAGAAATTTTCCAATCCGGACTCAAAAGAAAGCAGGATGTTTTCAGGCGCTGCCCAGGTTTTATCAAGTTCAAAGGAAATAGACTATAAAACCGAGCGTACGATTGGCGAAAGCCTGGCTCTCGAAGGATTACAGCGTTTCGGCAATCCGGTTAAAAACGAATCGCTGCAGCAGTATGTCAACAAGGTTGGCAACGCTGTCGCCACGAACAGCAAACGTGCGACAATTCCGTACCAGTTCGCAGTATTGGATAGTCAGGTGCAGAATGCCTTTGCCGTCCCGGGCGGGGTGATTTTTGTCAGCCGCGCTCTCGTTTCAATTCTTGATGATGAAGCCGAACTTGCGGCGGTTCTGGCCCACGAAATCGGCCATGTGTCATTGAAACATGCACTGAAAAGTACTCAGCGTGCTCAACTCCTGCAGGGAGTCGGTACGATCACTGCGGCAAGTGTTGGCGGCGACAAGGGTAAAAAGTTCGCTTCGGCCATTGGTGACATGCAGGCTGTGCTGTTTGACAAAGGCCTCGACAAAGAGATGGAATTTGAAGCGGATCTGGCCGCACTGGAGACAACCTACCGTACCGGATACGATCCATCTGCGATGATCAGGGTCCTGGAAAAACTGCAGAAGCTGGAAGCATCCAGCAAGGATAAGAAGGGGTCATGGTTCTCGACACACCCGCCGCTTTCCGAGCGCATTTCCCGTCTTCGGGCGCAACTGCAGAAATATCCGGATTATTCATCTCTGGCAAGTGTGCACGATCGATTTGCAAAACAGATGAAAGTGAAATAGGTACTCGTGAGGTTAAATAGGTTGAAAAAATGCGAGTCTTCGGAATGTTTTTGCCGAAGGCTCGCATACGTTTTGACGCATAATTATGATTTGACAAGCTAATTCTGAAAAGTGTATACAATATACGATTTATACACGCATTTTTACTGCTTGTAACCACCGCAGAATATATCCCACGTAGGAGGAACAGTAGATGATTGAAGCGTATCTTGCACACGAGAAGGAGAGGGCGGCACAAGGAATTCCCGCACTCCCGCTGACCCCGGAACAAACGACTGGCCTGTGTGAATTACTGGTTGCTCCGCCTGCCGGCAAAGAAGCCTTCCTGCTTACCTTGATCAAAGATCGTGTTTCACCCGGTGTTGATCCGGCGGCTGAAGTTAAAGCTGCGTTTCTTGCCGAAATAGTTACAGGGGCAAAGAAATCACCGTTGATTTCTCCGGTTGACGCAATTCGTATGCTCGGTACCATGATGGGCGGCTACAATGTTGCTCCGCTGGTTGCTGCTCTGACAGATGCCGCTCTGGCTGACGAAGCGGCGTGTGCCTTGTCCGGCATGACTCTCGTATATGACGGTTTCGATAAGGTCGTTGAACTTTCTGCAACAAATGCTGCCGCCAAAAAAGTTCTTACCTCCTGGGCCAACGCAGACTGGTTCACCAATAAGCCGAGCCTGGCTGAGATCATCAAGGTCAAGGTGTATAAGGTCGAAGGTGAAATCAATACTGACGATTTCTCCCCTGCAGGCGATGCCTGGAGCCGTCCTGACATCCCGCTGCACGCTCTGGCAATGGGTAAAACCCGTTTCCCTGATGGATTGGCAACGATTGCCAAGTTCCGTGAAGATGGTTTTCAGGTTGCCTTTGTCGGCGATGTTGTTGGTACCGGTTCGTCCCGTAAATCCGCCTGCAACTCGGTGCTCTGGTGCATCGGTCAGGATATTCCCTGCGTGCCGAACAAAAAAACTGCCGGTGTTATCATTGGCAGCGTTATCGCCCCGATTTTCTTCAACACCGCTCAGGATTCCGGCGCACTGCCGCTGAAAGCTGATGTCACCAAAATGAGCACCGGTGATGTGATTGTTATCGACACCAAAAAAGGGGAGATCAGAAGCGAAGGGGGCGAGCTGCTCTCCACATTCCAGATCGCTCCGAATACTGTTGCCGACGAATTCCGCGCCGGCGGCCGTATTCCGCTGATCATCGGCCGCGCTGTTACCGACCGTGCCCGTGCCGCTCTCGGCCTCGGCGCTACTGATATCTTCACGCTGCCGGTTAACCCGGTTGCCAAAGCCGGCCAGGGATACACCCAGGCACAGAAAATGGTCGGTCAGGCGTGCGGCGTTGCCGGTATTCTGCCGGGCACTGCCTGTGAACCAAAAATGACTACGGTCGGTTCCCAGGACACGACCGGTCCAATGACCGCTGATGAGCTGAAAGAGCTTGCCTGCCTCAAATTCCTGTCGCCGATGTTCATGCAGTCGTTCTGCCACACCGCTGCTTATCCGAAACCGGCTGACGTCAAGATGCACAAGACTCTGCCGCAGTTCATCATTGAACGTGGCGGCGTGCCCCTCAAGCCGGGCGACGGCGTTATCCACTCATGGCTGAACCGCCTGCTGCTCCCCGATACTGTTGGTACCGGCGGCGATTCCCACACCCGTTTCCCGATCGGCATCTCCTTCCCGGCCGGTTCCGGTCTGGTTGCGTTTGCCGGCGCCATGGGCTTCATGCCGCTTGACATGCCGGAATCCGTTCTGGTTCGTTTCAAGGGTAAGCTCAACCCCGGCATGACACTGCGTGATGCGGTCAATGCCATTCCGTACTGGGCCATCAAGCAGGGCCACCTGACTGTGCCGAAGAAAAACAAGGTGAATATCTTCAACGGCCGCATTCTGGAAATGGAAGGTCTGCCTGACCTGTCCGTGGAGCAGGCGTTTGAATTGACCGATGCTGCTGCCGAGCGCTCTGCTGCTGCCGGCTGCATCAAGCTTTCCGAGGCTTCTGTTGCTACCTATCTCCGCTCTAACGTAGCGCTGATGAAAAAGATGATTCAGGAAGGGTATCAGGATGCACAGACGCTGCAAAACCGTATCGATGCTGTCAATGAATGGCTGAAAGCGCCTAAACTGCTTGAAGCTGATGCCAACGCTGAATATGCTGCCGTTATCGAGATAGACCTTGCTGAAATCACCGAGCCAATTTTGGCCTGCCCGAATGACCCGGATGATGTCAAGCTCCTCTCCGACGTTGCCGGTACAGAAATCCAGGACGTGTTCCTTGGTTCCTGCATGACCAACATCGGTCACTTCCGTGCTGCCGCTGAAATCTGGCGCGGCCAGAAGTTCAATCCTTCGGTTCGTACCTGGATCTGCCCGCCGACCCGCATGGATCAGCAGCAGCTGAAGGACGAGGCGTGCTTTGCAGTCTACAGCGCCTTCGGTGCCCGTATTGAAATCGCCGGCTGCTCGCTCTGCATGGGTAACCAGGCTCGCGTACCGGACGGTGTCAACATGTTCTCCACCTCTACCCGTAACTTCGATGATCGTATCGGCAACGGTGCCAGAGTGTATCTCGGTTCTGCAGAACTTGGTGCAGCAGCAGCACTATTGGGAAGACTTCCGCAACCGGCCGAGTTCCTCGAAATCTACAAAGACAAGATCGAGCCGAACAAGGAAAAAATCTACAAGTATCTGCAGTTTGATGAGATGCCGGAATATAAATAACATTATGAGATGAAAAGCTTGAGGCTGCGAGGCTGATAGCTTATATTACCCCCCGCTCGGGCCTGCCCGGGTGGGGGGTTTATATTTTGTTTGCGGATACGGGAGGGATTATGGGACTTTTTGCGGGAGTGACGAAAAATACCGGTTCGACAGAAACCAAAAAATTCTATTCGGATTACGGGCAGCTGCTTGTTGATGGAGAAATTATCGAGGTTGCTTTTATTGTTCTCCGCGATACATTCCTGTTTACCAACAAAAGACTGATTCTTGTTGATATTCAGGGGATTTCGGGGCGGCAGATTGAATATCTTTCCATTCCGTACAGTAAAATTACGAAATTCAGTGTGCAGACGGGTGAAAAGTTTGATCTTAATGCCGAATTGAAGCTATGGGTTGGCAGTGACACGATCCCGCTGGAGAAAAAGTTTAATAAAGATGTGAATGTCTATGAGGTTCAGAAAGTTTTAGCCAGCCATACTCTGAAATAACAGTTCTCGTCGCTTGATCAGCCGGACGATCTGAAGAGATGGTGGGCATTTTGAAGGAAATAGGTACTGGTGGTATGAAAACTGTTGTCAAACATCTCAAAGGAACGTTCCTGGCCGGAATATTTATCGTTATTCCGTTCGGAATCACGATTTTCATTCTCAAATTTCTCTTCGATTTTGCTGACGGTATCCTGGGAAGCCACCTCGATACTCTCTTGGCACTCAATGGCAGGAACGGCGGACATATCCCCGGCATCGGTATGGTTACCGCCGCGGTGGTTGTCTATCTGACCGGCCTGGTGGCCACCAACGTGATCGGGAAGCGTCTGCTGAAGTTTGGCGATGATCTGATGGTTCGTATACCGCTGGTCAAATCGATCTATACTTCAAGCAAGCAACTGATCAAAGTTTTTCGAGAAGGAGGCTCATCGTACCGGCGTGCCGTTTTTGTCGAATGGCCCCGTCCCGGCGTACGCGCTGTGGGGTTTGTGACCGCCGAGGTCGAGCGGCAGGGAGAGCGATTCATCGTTGTCTACATACCGACCATGCCGAACCCGACATCGGGGTTTGCGCTCTGGTTCCGTGAGTGTGAGGTGTTTGAAAGCGGCATGACGGTTGAAGATGCGGTGAAATTCGTCGTTTCTGGCGGGGTGGTCATACCTGTGGAAAATATTCTGTAACGCATGAGTTGCGTAACCGTCGGTTTCGATGCCGCGTGAATTGATTTTGAAGCTGATTTGTTGTTTTGTTGCGTATCTTGAGGAGTAATACTGTGCATATCGTATTTGGCATCGATTTTGGTACTACCAATTCGGCGCTTTCAGTATACAGAAACGGTACTGTTGAAGTTGTTGCCGTTGATGGCAGCGACCGTGCCGGTGAGCTGATGCGCTCGGTGCTCTATTTTAACGAAGAAAACGAGATTTATGCCGGGCACGAAGCTATTCAACAGTATGTCAGTGATGGTGCTGCCGGGCGCTTTATGCAGTCGATAAAAACATTTCTGCCGAATACCAGCTTCGACAGCACGGAGATATTTGGCAGGCGCTACACAATTGATGATCTGGTGGCGATCATCCTTAGAAAGATCAAGGCCCGTGGAGAGGCACATGTGGGGTGTCCGGTAGAAAGTGTGGTACTGGGACGACCGGTGGTGTTTTCAACGGATGCTGCCAAAGATGCCGTGGCCGAGCAGCGCCTTGAAAAAGCGGCGCGTAAGGCGGGTTTCAAGAACATCTGGTTCCAGTATGAACCGGTTGCGGCGGCACTCGCCTTTGAGGAGACATTGCAGGTCGGACAGGAACGGATCGTCTTCATCGGCGATTTTGGCGGCGGGACATCGGATTTTTCGGTGATCCGTGTTAAAGGGGGCGATTTTGCCCGTTCCGACCGGCGCAGTGATGTGCTTTCTCTGGGGGGCGTCTACGTCGCCGGTGATAAGTTCGATTCGCAGATCATGTGGGATAAAGTGGCTCACCATTTTGGACGGTTCGCCCGCTACAAAACCATGGGCAAGGAAGAGTGGAACAGTATCCCCAAAAGCATCATTTACACCCTCTGTCAGTGGCATCGCATCCCGCTGTTACGGGCACGCAAAACCAGAGAACATATCCGGGTGATCAAAGGCACTACCGATAGCCGCCAGGCAATTGAACACCTGGAGAATATCATCAATGATAATTTCGGTTTTTTCCTGTTTCAGGCTATTGAAACGGCCAAGTGTGAACTTTCCGGCCGGGAGCAGGCGATGATGCGTTTTACGGACCGCGACCTGTGTATCAACGAGGAGATCGGCAAGAGCGAGTTCGAGGCGCTCAATGCAGATAATTTTCGACAGATTGCGACCTGCATTGATGAGGTTGTTGCACA
>JAYTVV010000283.1:0-3859 GCA_043743795.1 Geobacteraceae bacterium | reverse complement strand
CTGCATTGCCCCCCTGTATTCGGGACGGGCGTATTCGGCAGTCAGCCGGCGTATCCGGGTTTCAATAATGGCATGACACCAGATTTTGCAACTCTCCGCCATTTTCTGATACAACCGTCCCGGCAGGGAGTATTTTCCGATACGCTGGCTTTCACCTTCAATCACAATGGGCCGGTCGGACGGCAAAACCCTGAAGGCATTCCACAGCAGCGTTTCAAACCGTTTCTGGGTGAAGTCCTGTGCCAGACCGAGAGCACCAAAGGCTGATCCCCGGTGGCACGCAATGCCTTCAAGGTCAATGGTTGCCCATTGCTCGTGATTAAGGCCATTGATAAAGGTCGTTTTGCCGGTGCCGGTCATTCCATGCATAACGGTAAGCGGCGACAGAAAATTGCACTGCTCAAAATAGTCGATCACATGGGCACGAAATGTTTTATACCCGCCGGCAAGCTGTCGGGCTGGCGTTCCGCACGCTTCAACCAGCATGGCGACTGACGCACTGCGCAATCCGCCGCGCCAGCAGTAGATAACAATCGGTCGCCCGGCAGACAGGGAGACTATCCGGTCAACCATGGCGTAAAAGCGATGACAGGTTAACTCAAGCCCCCTCCGGCGCGCCTCGACAGGCCCGACCTGCTTGTAGATCGTCCCGACTTCCACCCGCTCTTCATTGGTCAGCAGTGGAACATTGTACGCGCCGGGGATGTGATCCTCCTCAAACTCCAGGGGGGTTCGCACATCAATCAGACAGTGGCTGTCTACCAGTGCGGGAGCGAATGTAATTTTTTCAGGCATTGGCGATTTCCAGTCCTTTTCAAATGGTGATGACAGAATCGGCGAGCTTCATGCCGGTGACGATTTCAAGCATATTCGTGACCTCACCAACCTGTATTTTATCCAGAAGATGAAAGTATGCCAGACAGGCTCCGCAGGCCAGGATTTCCACCCCCGTTCCGGCAAGTTCCTGTAAAATCGGCACCGCTTCAGAACCTTCCGCCGTAAAACTGACGCCGCTGTTGACAAACGCAACGCGCCAGAGCTCCGGCCCCATCTCTTTCAGGGTCTTGATAAAATTAAACATCAGCATATCCCCCAGGCCATCATCTCCATGCCCCATATGGATGGAAGTGACCAGGATCATAATTTTATTTATTCCAGCTTCACGCACGAGCGCAGCAGGTGTCGAGGAAAGCGTTTCCGAAGCGGCAGCACCCTCCCCTCGCGTACCGAACACACGGAATTCATTCCCGTTTACTTCCGAGCTGACGGTATAGTTCTGGTGTTCAAGAAATCGGCACACATTCTGCCGCGCAGCTTCATTATCAACACGCACCGTTACGGCAGCAGGCGCCTCTTTCTCCAAAATATCCCTGACATGCAATACCGGGGCAGGACAATTCATCCCCCGGCAATCAAGTTCATGTATCACAAAAACCTCCGGGTCTCGTTTACTCTACAATAATTCTGTCAACCGGCTCCGCAATCACCTCACCGACAATCGCGGCGCACTCGATCCCCTGCGCTTTTAGAGCAGCGACAAGCAGTTCCGCTTCTTCGACCGCAACGGCAATCAGTAACCCGCCTGATGTCTGGGGATCAAAGAGCAGGTCCTGCACTTTCTGGGGTACGGCAGCGCCGAAAGTCACAAAAGCCCCACGATAATTTTTGTTATTATAGGCCCCAGCCGGTATTAATCCCATAGCGGCCCATTCCAACGCTTCCGGATACATCGGAACAGATGCCGCTGTGATGCGTACCCCGTGCCCCGAATCGACCACCATCTCGGCCAGATGTCCCAGAAAGCCAAAACCGGTAATATCCGTACAGGCATGGACGTCAAAACTCTCCATGGTCAGTGCAGCATCTTTATTCAGCGTCGCCATGGCCTGGGTAACCTTGTCTGTTAAAACCTGATCAGCAAGCCCTGCCTTAATGGCGGTGGAAACGATTCCCGTGCCCACCGGCTTGGTGAGAATCAGGCAATCGCCGACCTGCAGATTTCTTTTGGTCAGAATACGATCTGGATGGATATAGCCGGTTACCGAAAGACCATACTTCAGCTCACTATCCTCCACAGTATGCCCGCCGACCAGGACAACACCGGCTTCCCGCATCTTGCTCAGTCCCCCTTCAATAACCATACGCAGGATTGAGATATCCATGGTTTTTGCGGGAAAGGCGACAATATTCATCGCGGTCTTCGGGGTGCCGCCCATAGCGTAGATATCGCTCAGGGCGTTGGCAGCGGCAATTTGCCCGAAACTGTAGGGATCGTCCACCATCGGCGGAAAGAAATCGACCGTCTGAACCAGGGCAAGCTCATCCGATACCCGGTAAACACCGGCATCGTCAGCCTTATCCAGACCGACGAGAAGATTGGGGTCCACGGGAAGGTCTAGCCCGCACAGTGCGCGATCCAGATCACCGGGGGCAAGCTTGGCTGCACATCCGGCCCCCTTGACCGTCTGGGTGAGTCGGATCGTTTCGTTAGACATAAAAAAGACTCCTGATTTTTTTGAACCAAAGGGGTTTATGAACAGTCCGCTACCTACGACCGATTCCCGGAATTGAAACAAGAAGCTTTTTCCCTGCCCCGGTGAACGCCCACCAGGGGAGGACCTCTCCACTGTCAATAAAATGCTTTACCGACATCAGCGTGTAGAGGACACAAGGATCATGACGATGCCCCATAGCGCCTGATAATTCGATATATATCTCAAGCGGATCACGCCCGGCAAGCTGCTGCGGAACAAGAATTCCGATAGCGCGAAGGTCGGCTGCAATCGATTTTCCAATATTCGGAAGCTCTTCAAGTTTTGTGGGTTGTCCCTGCCGGACACTGCACATATACCCCTCCCTCCGGCACACGTACAACTTTTGGGTCTGTCCAGTCGCCTGCCGGTTAGTTCGCCATCGGTTGGTGCTGCTCCAACAGCGGACCAATTTTAATGACGTTCCGCATTAATGGCCTTTTCCAGATCTCTGGACTCTTCACAGTTACCGCAAATTCCCTTTAGCTTATTCAAGGTTGCTCTGGCTTTTGCAGGCTCTTTGTTCATCAGATAGGCCTCACCCAGATATTCATGGGCACCCAGATGTTTCGGGTCAAGCGCCAGGGCTTTATCATAAGCGGTGAAGGCATCAGGTAACTGGCCGTTTTTCCGGTAGGAAAATCCCAGATAGGTATACGCGTCAGCACTACCCGCATCCTTCTTGATATATTTTTTCAGCAGAGTAATAGCTTCCGGGTATTTTTTATCGTCAATCTTCTTTTTAATTTCCTGGAGACTTGGAGCACTCTCTCTCTGAGAGAAACCTCCGCCACCACCGCCACTCGCGTACAACGCACCCGGAATAAGCAAACAGAGCAAAATAGTAACGAGTTTCATACCATCCTCCCATTTTAATTAGGGACGCTCCCCATTTGTTTTGCAAGGCCGTCCTCTTCTTTTGGCTTTTAAAGGCTGCTGGAGTTGAAACTCAAGCAAATCAACAAAACTTTCCGAACCAAATGGCCGGCCGGTGCGGGTCGCTCTGCGGATTGCGTTATCTGTCTCTTCGTCCTCTGCAGCGGCAAATTCGGCATAGTCACTCTGTTCCTGCGGAGAAAGCCATGAGGTTGTACCAAGAAGGTTGTCGCTCGCTCCAGTTATATGAGCTTTGGCACTGGACCAGCGATATACCTCTGCTTTCTCCGCCAAACCGACCTTCAGAGGGTTGCGTTCGATATATCGCGCCACCGCCCATAGATATTGGTTGCTTTCGACCACGCATGAAAAAAAACGGTTTTGCCAGATACGTCCGGATTGATTCAATTTACGGTTAAGGTATTGGGTGTACACTTGGTTGGTTAAGCCGA
>JAYTVV010000282.1:0-12991 GCA_043743795.1 Geobacteraceae bacterium | reverse complement strand
CAGGTGCAGCACCCCGTGCAGGATCGACATGTCTCGGTTGGGCGGGATCACGTAGACACAGTCAGGCTTGAGCCGCATCCGGTCCTTGACCTGCAGGACCTCCATCTTGGTGGTGCGCTGCAGCAGTTCAGCCATGATCCCTTTGTGGGTCGGGTCCAGATGCTGGACGATCACAAAGGCCAGACCGCAACCGGGGGGCACCTGGCGCATGAACTGCTCCAGAGCTTCCAGCCCGCCGGCGGAGGCACCGATGCCGACAATCGGAAAACGATCGTTCGCGTTCTGTGAAGGCTCCATGCTTGAAGTGGAAGCCGCTTTTTCGCCGGCAATACTCGTCGTTTTAGTTAGCTTTTTCATAGTACCAGATATAACAGTATTACCACTTTGTTCAAATACTTTTTAAAAATGAGGCGGATATTGTTGCTGAATGTGGCAAGAACCGGTTCCGCCCGTCACCGCATCCCAGTCCTTCTGTCAGCAGGATTTCTGAAAATAGTCAGATCACAGCGTTGACATATAAAAAACTGTCAGTATGAAAACCTCATATAGGGTATTGCTTTGAGCATAAAAGGTGTTAATTGATACATGCTATATAATTGATGTATTGAATAAACAATAATTACAGGTTGTTATGCGGTTTGAATGTATTGGCACAGCAAATGCTAACACTAAATACAGATTCGCTAAATTATTCGGAGGTATTACCCATGAAAAAAGTTCTTTCCACAATCGTTGCTGCTCTCGTTGCTATGTCTTTCTCTGCTGTAGTTTTTGCTGCTGACGCAGCTCCTGCTGCTGCA
The DNA here is from genome assembly GCA_043743795.1 of Geobacteraceae bacterium. Classification (GTDB taxonomy): domain Bacteria; phylum Desulfobacterota; class Desulfuromonadia; order Geobacterales; family Pseudopelobacteraceae; genus JACRCG01. Next base: position 12,191 of record JAYTVV010000282.1, on the reverse strand, counting down.
CCTGCTGATGCAACTCATGCTGGCATGACAGAGAAAAAAGAAGTAAAGAAAGTTAAAAAAGCAAAAAAAGTTAAAAAAACAAAAAAAGAAGAAGCTCCTAAAGTTGATGCTGCTGCACCTGCTGCTCCTGCTGCAAAGTAATTCTTTTTTCATTGTACTTAAAAAGGCCGCATCTTCGGATGTGGCCTTTTTTATGCCTTAAATAAGTGTGTCGTGATATTGACAGTACATAATACGTTCTGAAAATAGCACTGGTTGTGCGCATAGCTGCAGTAAATAACCATTTTAGTAAAGATTGATCGATTTCAGCCGATACGGGTGGCATAGAGAATAAAATATACTTATTACAAAGAGGGGTGACTATATGAAATTGTTATTGCTGCTTTTGATCGTTATGTCGCTTTATGGTTGCTCAAATGTTAGTCAGGAAGAATTGGATGCTAAAATCAACAAGTGCACTGTCGCGGGTATGGAATATACATATATGAAGGATTTCAGGGGTAAACCTTACGACGTTGTTTGTGTCAGAAGGCATGACAACGAAAAATAACTACAAATCAGTGAAAGAGAGAATCTAAAAAAGTTGTTTTTGAAGGAATGATTATGCCTGAAAATATTCCCACGGTTGAGAGTCTTAGTGACAAACTTGCAACTCTAATGGAGATTGCCGTCCTGGTGAACTCAAATCACAATCTCGAGATTGTTGTATTGCGAGCTGTCCAGTCAGTCTGCCGTCTGACCGGAGCTGAAACCGGAAGTTTGATGCTGCTTGATGTCGATAGTGGAGATCTTTGTTTTGAAGTGGTGCTTGGACAACCACTCAGTGATCTCAAAAAGTTGCGCATACCGAACGGGCACGGCATTGGCGGCTGGGTTGCTGAACGTAACACTCCTATGATTGTGCCGGATGTTCAGTCTGATACACGTTTTTACCGTGTGGCAGACGAAACCTCAAGCTTTGTAACCCGCTCAATGATTGCAGTTCCGCTCTGCGTCAAGGGAAGGGTGATTGGTGTTCTACAAACCATAAACAAGCAAACCGGCACCTTTGATCATGCCGACCTGAAGCTTGCCATGGCTCTGGCTAATATGGTCGCTCCGGCTATCGATGAGAACAGGGATTAATCTGTTGCGCCTTCAGTTTTCCCGTATTTAAACGGTTCCATGACGTTTTTCAAGATCCAGGAGTATCTTTTTAACTTCCAGACCGCCACGGTATCCTACCAGCTTTCCGTCTGCACCGATAATCCGGTGACACGGGATAAATATCGGAATGGGATTTCTGTTGTTCGCCAGGCCTACAGCGCGAAAGGCCTTTGGGTTGCCGGACGCAATAGCAATGTCCTTGTAGCTGGCGGTTTCTCCATAGGGAACTTCGCGGAGATTCTTCCATACCGTACGCATAAAGTCAGTACCGCACGGGGCAAGCGGCACAGAAAAGGACTTCAGATCTCCCGCAAAATACGCTTCTAACTGTCGGGATGCTTCCCTGATGATCGTAGTCTCTCTCCGCTCTACGTCCTGCGGCGCGACGTACGATTCAAAAAAAAGATTCGTTATGCTGTTATTCTCTTCGGCAATGCCGATCCGCCCAATGATCATGTTATAAAAAAACAGTTTCATCCGTATGCACCTCCCGGTTGTCCCGGATTATATTATCATCGGAGATGTTGGAACATTTCTGCCAATCCCCTCGGAAAAGAGAAAAAAATGACTCAACTAACCGTGGTTGCACAAATAACCGCAAAAAAGGAATCAGTCGACGCTGTCAAAGCCGAACTCCTGAAGCTCATCACACCAACAAGAAATGAAGACGGGTGTATCGAGTACTGCCTGCACCAAGACAACAACGAACCCTCAGTGTTCATCTTTTATGAAACCTGGGAGAATCCCGCGTGCCTTGAAATGCATATGAATACGGATCATTTCAAAAGCTATGTTACCGCTGTCGGTACCATGATTGAGGAAAAAACCGTACATAAAATGACCCGGATCGGATAAAATTATCCCCATTCCGGAAACAATCCGCCCATTCTACAGTAAAGCTACAAGGCAGAGCGCCTCTGATCGCAGAGCCTGGACTCCCAAGACCACGCGTTTATGCGCTCTCCACGCATTCGTCGCGGCTCCATGAGTCCAGCTCCCCGTTCGTAAGCCGTACCTGCACTGTTTCACCACCCTTTGTGCAGCCAAAGGAGTAGCCTACCTCACCGTCCTTCACGTTGCGCAGGCGAACCTGCTCTTCGCGCTGCTCTGTTCTATAGCACACCTGCTCATAACTTGTTGTGGTCATGACATCACACCCTTTCCCGGCATCTAGAGGCTTTTGAGATTGCTGAACTCGCCCCACTCCAGGTACGTTCTGGGTTCTTCGACAAAAAAGTAGATATTTTCGAGCATTTCCAGATGCTCACGCTCTTTGTCAGCCAGTAAATGGCAGATTCTTTTCAATTGCTCGCTTGCTGCCTGATCACTTAATTGTTCGAAGAACTCGATCGTTTCTTCTTCTTCCCGTACAACATGACGATAGGCATCAGGATCATTCTTCAGGGACTCTGCCAGATGCCGCGGATCAATATGCGGACTGTACACGCAGACATTTTCGTCAAGTTCCTTAAAGCTCTCTGTGTCCAAGGAATTCATATCGTCTTTTAACGCGACCAGCTTTTCAATGTGCTCATTTTCTGCCGCCGCAAGCAGCGTAAACAACCGCTTTAATTCTGCATCGGTAACGGACTCCGCGAGACGCTCATAATGCGTCCGCGTCTCTTTTTTCATTTTTATTGTGCATTCGAGGATGTTCATCGTACTCCCCCTTTCCGGGTCTGGCAAAGCATCTTCAGACGTCACTCCATCTATCTACGGGTTCATTTTACCACGTATCAGTCGTCGCGACATATAATTCTTTATTCGTTTGGTCAACAATGGGCCTCATTTTGTTACCAGGTAAAAGTCAGACATTTTTGAAAAGAAAAATTAATTTGTTACACGAAAGGTCACGTCAGAGAGTAAAATGATGCACAGGAGGATTGCTGGCGGTGGACATTACCTACGACCTGATAATACTGGGCTCCGGTTCAACTGCTTTTGCCGCTGCGTTGCGAGCCACGAATTACGGTGCCCGGGTGCTGATGTTTGAAAAAAGTGTATTAGGTGGTACCTGCATCAACTGGGGGTGTATACCCAGTAAGACGTTGATTCACGCCGCTCTTTTCAAACATGAGGCGTACCTTGGCAACGGAATTGGCCTTAGCAGCCATAATGCCGACGTGGCCATAGATGCGGAACGGCTCTTCAGATATCGGGAGACTGTTGTGACAAAGTTGCGCCAGGAGCGTTACTTTGACGTGCTTCGCAGTATGAAGGGGCTGGAGTTGATCAAAGGCACCGCTCGATTTCTTGATTCTCATACCGTGGAATGCGATGGTCGTCGCTACTGCTCTGAACGGTTTCTCATCGCAGTGGGGGGCAACCCGCGTATTCCTGATCTGCCGGGCCTTGAAAAATGTTCCTATTACACCAGCCGCAGTGCTCTGCTGCTTAAAAAACTTCCCGCCTCGCTTGTAATAATCGGTGGCGGAGTTATCGCTGTTGAATTGGGGCAGATGTACCACCGTCTCGGTTGCCGCGTGACCATTCTTGAACATGGTCTCCGCCTGCTGCCGACCGTTGAGCGGGAGCTTTCCGTGTCGCTGCAGGAAATTCTGGAGCGGGAAGGTATCAAAGTCGTCACCGAGGTAAACTTCTGCTCTCTGGACCGGTTTGGAGAGCTGAACGTAGTGTATGCAACTGTTGGCGAACGGCAGCACAAATTTACCTGTGAAAAACTTCTCCTGGCAGTAGGGACTGTTCCGGCCACATCGGATATCGGCCTGGAAACGACAGGGGTAACGGTGGACGATAAAGGATTTATTACAACCGACCGGTATTTGCGTAGTTCGGTTGATGGTATCTGGGCTGCCGGAGATGTCGTCGGCAAAATGATGATAGCAACGGTCGGCGCCCGGGAAGGGATTGTTGCGGTGGATGATATGTTTAACCGGGGGTGTGGATGTGCTATTGACTATCTGGCGGCACCCATGGCAATCTTTACCGATCCGGAAGTTGCTCTGGTCGGATACAGTGAAGCAGGCGCCCGGCAGGCAGGATTTGATTGTATTGTCAACTGCATGCCGGTCAGCACAATTCCCAAAGCACATGTCACCGGAATGACCGCGGGGGTGATCAAGATGATTGCAGAACGGAGTACCGGGCGTCTGCTTGGTGTACATCTGGTCTGCCACCGGGGGGCGGATATGATTAATGAAGCCGCCTTGGCTCTGCATATGCGGGCGACAGTGACTGATATTGCGACCACTATGCATGTATACCCTTCTATCGGTGAAGGTCTCAAACTGTGCGCACAGGGGTTTGATCGTGATTTAAATCTTCTTTCCTGCTGTGCCGAATAAAGACAGCACGGCGGGACGACAACTGAAAGAGGTATGCGAGGAGGTTACGAAACCATGCATGATATGCTACCGGAAGGAGAGGACCTGCGACGGGCAGTCAAATGGATTTCCGGCAATCTTCAGGATGATTCTGGACAGCCGGTTCAGCCGCTCGTACAGAAAGCGATTTTTACATTCGATCTTTCACCGAAAGATGCTGATTTTCTGATCGGATTTTACAGCAAGAAAAAGACCGATTGAGCTCGGAAAGGAGACAGATGATGATTGTTCTAACGGTTAACGGCACCAGGCACACGGTTGATATCGGAGCAGACACTCCACTGCTGTGGGCACTGCGGGATCACGTTAAGCTGACCGGCACGAAGTTCGGCTGCGGAGAAGGTCTCTGCGGCGCCTGCACGGTGCTGGTGGACGGTACACCGCAACGTTCCTGCATAACACCTGTGGGTGACGTGCAGGGGAAATCCATTACGACTATCGAGGGAATCCCGGAAAATCATCCGGTCAAACAGGCCTGGCTGGCCGAAGAGGTCTCCCAGTGCGGCTACTGCCAGCCGGGGCAGATTGTGTCTGCCGTGGCGTTGCTGGCCCAAACGCCAAAGCCTGATGATGCCGCTATTGACCGTGCCATGAACGGTAATCTGTGTCGTTGCGGAACCTACGGGCGTATCCGCCGGGCGATCCATAGTGCCAGTGCTGCCAAAAAAGTCAAAGGAGGGAAAAAGCCATGAGCAAAGGACCCCTTATGACCCGGAGACATTTTATCAAAGCCGGTGCACTGCTGGGGGGCGGCCTTGTGCTGGCATGCCACCTTCCGTTTGGTCGTCGCGATGCTCAGGCTGCCGGTGACGAGTTTTTTGCACCCAATGCCTACCTGCGAATCGGGACCGACGACAGTGTGACCATCATCGTTAACAAATCGGAGATGGGGCAGGGGGTGTATACGTCGCTCCCCATGCTGGTGGCAGAAGAACTCTGCTGTGACTGGCAGAAAGTAACATTCAGACCGTCTCCGGTAGCTCCCGAGTATAATCACTCCCAATTCGGCCCGATCATGGTTACCGGCGGCAGCTCAAGCGTCCGTTCAGAATGGGACCGCCTCTCCCTGGCCGGTGCGGCAGCCCGCGAAATGCTGGTTGCAGCCGCCGCAGAACAGTGGGGAATTGACCCGGTCCGATGCCGGGCGGAAAACGGTTGGGTAATCAGCCCCACTGGTGCACGGTTCTCCTACGGCACGCTGGCGGACAAAGCCGCAAAACTGCCGGTTCCAAAAGAGCCAAAGCTGAAGTCGGGCAAAAAGAATCTTCTTGGCACACCGGCCAATCGTTTGGACAGTCCAGCCAAGATTAACGGCAGTGCTGTTTTTGGCATTGATGTCCAGGTGCCCGGCATGGTGACAGCCGTTATTGCGCGTCCGCCGGTCTTTGGTGGGAAAGTTGTTGCTTTCAATGCCGACAAGGCCAGGGCGCTGCCGGGTGTGCGGGGTGTGGTTGCCGTAGATGCCGGCGTTGCAGTGGCGGCGGATGATTTCTGGCAGGCGCAGAAGGGGCGTGAACTGTTGGAAATCACCTGGGACGAAGGGAAATGGAAAGGTATTTCGACCTCTGCCATGCGTGAAGAATATGCAAAGCTGGCCCTGACTCCCGGCCTCATTGCCCGCAAAGACGGAGATGCGCCGTCGCTGCTCGCGGCGAATTCTGACAGGATCACCGCGACGTTTGAACTGCCATACCTGGCCCACGCTACCATGGAACCACTGAACTGCTTCGTTGATCTGAAGAAAGACGGCTGCCTGATCCGTACCGGCAGCCAGTTTCAGACTGTCGATCGGGCTGCGGCGGCACGGGTTGCCGGTCTGAAGCCGGAGCAGATTACTTTTGAAACTACCTTTCTGGGTGGTGGGTTCGGCCGACGTGCCTGTACCGGTTCCGATTTTGTGATCGAGGCGGTGCAGGTGGCCAAGGCACTCGGTATGCCGGTCAAGGTGATCCGTACCCGTGAAGACGACATGCGGGCCGGCTACTACCGCCCCATGTGGTATAACCGGGTGGAGGCGTGCCTGGATAAAAAAGGGTATCCCCTGGCCTGGCACCATCGCATTGTGGGGCAGTCGATTATTGCGGGCACTGCATTCGAGCCGGTCATGGTCAAAGAAGGCATCGATCACACTTCGGTCGAGGGCGCTTCTGATACCCCCTATGCCATTCCCCATCTGCAGGTGGAACTGCACAGCCCTACGAACGGTGTGCCGGTGCTCTGGTGGCGCTCGGTCGGCCATTCCCATACCGCATTTGTCATGGAAACTCTTTTGGACGACCTTGCTCACAAAGCCGGTAAGGATCCTTATCAGTACCGCCGGACCCTGCTGGCCCAGCATCCGCGCCATCTGAAGGTGCTGCAGACCGCCGCAAAAAAAGCAGGATGGGGAAAAACGCTGCCGAAGGGGCGCGGGCGCGGTATCGCAGTGCATGAATCCTTTGGCAGTTTCATTGCCCAGGTGGCGGAAGTGTCACTCGAGAAAAACGGGAACGTCAAAGTACACCGGGTGGTCTGCGCCGTGGACTGCGGGCGTATCGTCAACCCGGACACCATCAAGGCCCAGATGGAGTCCGGCATAATTTTTGGGCTCTCCGCCGCCCTGTATGGAGCAATCACCCTCAAGAACGGTCGGGTCGAGCAGGGCAATTTCGACACCTATCCGTTGGTGCGTATGGCGGCTGCGCCACAGATCGAAGTACATATTATTGCCAGCAACGAGGCTCCGGGAGGTGTTGGTGAACCGGGTGTGCCACCCATCGCCCCGGCGGTTGCAAATGCTCTCTTTGCTGCTTCCGGAGCCAGAGTGCGGACATTGCCGATGACCCCGGAGAGAATCAGGGCGGCATTGAAGAACGGGTGATGCCGCCGTTCGCCATGATCAGGCCTATTTTACAAGGATGGCATTATGACAAACCTGGAATTTTATGAGGAAATAGTCCGGCTCACCCGCAATGGTGAGCCGTATGCGCTGGCTACCGTCGTGGCCCATAGCGGCTCATCTCCCCGCACGTCCGGGGCTAAAATGCTGGTGCGCGCTGACGGCAGTTCATTGGGTTCTGTCGGCGGGGGGCAAGTTGAAAAAGAAACTATTGAAGCGGCATTGAATGCGTTGACAGCTGGCGAAACCTGGACGCTTGAATTCGTCCTGACCGAGGAGAACGGCTTTGCCTGCGGCGGCTGCATGTCGGTTTTTATAGAACCTCAGGGAAAAAGACCGCTGCTGGTCATGTTTGGTGCCGGCCATATCGGCAGGGCTGTTTCGGCCCTTGCCCATGGCTGCGGTTTCCGGGTCGTGGTGGTGGATGAACGCCCTGACTGTGCCGTACCTGAACTCCTCCCCGGTGCCGATGAAGTGTATTGTTGCCCGATCAACGCCGCTTTTGAGCGGGTGTTGCCCGATCGAGATAGTTTTGTCGTCATCGCCACTCCGGGGCACCTGCATGACTTCGAGGCGGTACGGGGGTGCCTGGCGACAGATGCCGGATTCATTGGCCTGCTGGGGAGTCGCCGCAAACGGGAAGTCCTGCTGCAGACATTAATTGATGAGGGGTACAATGCCACCCAGCGGGAGCGGATCAGTACACCGGTCGGCCTTGATATCGGTGGGGAAACTCCCGAAGAGATCGCCGTCAGCATTATTGCCCAACTGATCAAGCTGAAGAGGTGCCGGTGAATCGTGGTGTTGCCGCACTACTGCTGGCAGCCGGCAAATCCAGCCGCATGGGGCGTTGCAAGCAGCTTCTGCCGCTCGGCAATGAGACGGTGATCGCCCGCTGTCTTGGTACGCTTCAATGCGGCGGGGTACGTGATATTACGGTGGTAGTATCGGAAGGTGGACGGGATGTCGCCGAGGCTGCGGAGGCCTTTTCTGCTCGGGTTGTCGTGAATCGGGACAGCGGCGGAGACATGGCCTCGTCAGTCCGGGCGGGCCGGGCTGCCGTGGCTGAAGGTTTCAGTGGCGTTATTGTCGCCCTCTGCGACTATCCGTTAGTAACGCCTGACACGATCGCATTCCTGATACGTCAGCATGCTGAGTTTCCTGACTGCATCATTGTGCCGGAATACCAGAACCGCAACGGTCATCCACTCCTTTTTCCCCGGATGATTCTGGATGAACTCGGCGACGGAATGATACTGCGAGACGTGGTGCGAAAGGATTCAGCACGTTTGCACACTGTTCCGGTTGATGACCCCGGGATTCTGATAGACATGGACACCCCTGACGCGTACATGCGCATACGCAGCATGGCGACTCTGGCCGGTTCCACAGAAATCGGCTACGGTCCCCACGTGAAAAATATTGGCACTCCGCCGTTGTAACATTTGTATCAGGGTCAGTGTTCGTAAAGTATCCTAGTGAACCACGTGCTCAAAACAGGCGGCTGTTACTGTTTTCTGCGGGCATCGACACTCCAGATTCCACTCCCCTGTGTAGAAATAAACAGGAAAATGAAGCAGTACAGCACTGCAAGCTCCCCATTATTCACCAGCGGCAGTAACGCCTTTGTTCCATGAGCCATCCAGTACGCAAAGGCCATCAGGCCGCTTGCGATGAAGGCCGACCAGCGTGTGAACAGCCCGATCATGATCAGAGTGCCGCCAAACAACTCGATTGGACCGGCGATATAGGTAATAAATGCAGGAACCCCCGGTGGCATCCCAACGGGAAAACCGAACAGTTTCTGGACTCCATGCCAAAGAAACAGAAAACCCACAACAATGCGCATCACTGCATAACACTGCGGGTTAAAAGCCGACATAAACGAATTCATAACCACACCTCCTGACGAAGCTTTCATCCATATATTCAGCAGAAACAACCTTCAAGACTATTTTAGTCCAATATAATAAAATTGCAACAGATGGCTCGCCGTTATCCCGCATGTTTTATGGATATCGTGCGCCAAAATGTTTTTTTGCAATTCAAAAAAGGCTATCACCTGTCTCTATGAACAGGAGTATAATCGTCCTGTGAAAGCACGAACAATCTATGTTCACGGGAAGGAGTTACCCACCATGAATGCTACCATTACAGCACATGAGTTACAGAAACTACTTGCGGACGATTCAGTATTTCTGCTGGATGTTCTTCTGCCGGAGGATTTTGCCTGTCGTCATATTGCCGGTGCCGGAAACGCCTGTGTCTATGAAATGGTCTTTCTGGAGACCGTTGAAAAATTGGTGCCGGATCGGGAGAGGGCTGTTGTTGTCTATGATGACAGCGGCACTACTCTCGCCGCCCGGACGGCTCAAGAGAAACTGGAACGCAGTGGATATCAGAATGTTGCAATTCTCGCAGGAGGGATCAACGGCTGGTGTGACGTCGGATTTGAGGTTGAAACAGGCACTGCGGGCACGTCACCCGTCGCCGCTCGTGACGGTGTATATCAGGTTGATGTGGAGAAAAGTGTTGTCGAATGGACCGGGCGCAATATCAATAACCGCCATTACGGTCGAGTCGCTCTATCGGGCGGAGAAGTAGTCGTGGCGCATGGTCGCCCCGTATCCGGCCGATTCGTGATCGACATGAATACGATAACAAACCTCGATCTCCAGGATGAAGGATGGCGCGGTATGCTGCTCCGGCATCTGAAGTCTGAGGATTTCTTCGATGTGGAACACTACCCTGAGGCAACATTTGAATTTATCGGCACAGCTGCAATTGCTGAATGCACACCAGGAACACCAGACACGGAGATAGTCGGCCTGCTGACTATCAAAGATACAGCCCGAGAGATCCGTTTTCCGGCAGTAATTGCAGCACAGGAGGACGGCAGCTTCAAGGCGCAGGCAGTCTTCAACCTTGACCGTACGCTCTGGAATGTATGCTATGGTTCGGGCAGGCTGTATGAACGACTCGGCATGCATCTGGTACATGATCTGGTCAGTGTGGAGATGTTTATTGTTGCACGAGAAATTCCTTGAGAGAGGGTACGATATGCTGATTTTTAGGTCAAGGCTCTGTGTGGTTGTGGCGGCTTTGATTTGTACTCTGTGTGGCTGTTCAAAAGAGACGCCCCGAAAGGTAGGGCCGCGGCTAGCGGAAACGGGAGGGCCTTCGGCAATTTCGGATCGGGATGCACGCCTTCAGACCGGTGCGGAGTTGTTCAGGCAGTTCTGCCACAACTGCCATCCCGACGGTGGGAACGTCTCCGACCCGGAAAGGCCGCTGTACGGTTCTTTTTTGCGGAAAAATCATATCACCACGCCGGAAGATATTGTCAAAATCATGCGTAACCCCCTATCGCGGATGATACGCTTCGATGTCAAAACCATTTCAAACAAAGACGCACGCGCCATCGCTGAATACGTTCTGAACACGTACCGGTGACGGGGGGGCGACCGGACCTTTTGTGTCAATGCGTATTGACAAAAGCAAGCCCGATATCCTTCTGTGTCACGCGGGCGACGTGGCACGTGCATTTTCCCGGGCAGACATCCGGATCGTGGCACAGGTACAACTCGCCGCTGCTTCCGGGACGAACCCCCATCGGATTCCCGCTGATCCGAACCAGAGCGCCGCACATGGACACATCCTCCAAAATGCCTTCATACGTCGATTTGTCGAGGATGAGAACACACCTGGAGTCACATTTTATGCGCAAATTGCGCCGCGTATTTTTCATAGGCCACTCCTCCGGTTGGTTGATTACCGGTGCTTCTGACTAAACTGCTTGTACGTCGGTTTCAGAACGCTCTTCCGTACCTCATGGCCGGAATGTTTCCAGACCATCTCGGAAAGCCTGGTCTCGATCGGGTACAAAAACAACGCCACCAGAAATATGACAAAAAACGCGAAGAAAAAAATCCCCATCATTTCAAACGATGTCACTATTGCGTCCAGAACAAGTCTCATGGCACGCCTCCTTTCAGGACATACCAGTCACGATTTCCCCCACTTATTATACTCCGATACCTGGAATAAATAGACTGTTTTTTAATATGTTGACACGAACATTTCCATGACGAATCTGCTCGTATTTGATACAATGGACCCATGAGAAACAGCGAATGCAACGAAGGAGACGGCCATGAAAAGCGTACTTGTGCTTCTGGCAATGGTGGTGGCGTCCCTGTTGTTTTCAATAACGGTTTTTTCCGAAGAGAAAGCGACGGGATTGTCTGACGACTACGGTCAGTATAAGGATTACGGGTTAACCGGGATGAAGGATCAATGTCTGATTGTGGCGCAGAACTGCGTTGGTGAAGATGATAACGTTATGAAAAGAGTTGAACGTCTGAATAACGAAATCGGCAAAGGTCCGGCTGTGTATACCCCTGAAGAGCTGAAAAATTTTCAGGAACAGTTGAACTGGATTTACTACGAAAGCAATGACTTTCCAGCTGTTCGATTGTAACGAATGAGTGAAAGGCGGTGGAAATCATGTCGGGCAAAAAGGAGAAAGTATGTGCGGTAACGGATGCGCGGTTGTTGGACGAATTGACGCGTGATGCCGGGGTTGTCTGTGCCAGATGTGGTGCGAAGGCCCATGACGGGGCTAACGTGTGCGATCCGGTCCCGTTTGAGCCGGATCATTAGTGAGAGATAGTTTCAGGTGAATCGTGGATTCGGGGGCTGCAGATCATGCAGCCCCCTTTATATTTGTGTGCGCCCGGCAGGGCGCGTGGGGCGTAAGCCCCATCGAATCAGCCGTGGTAGCTGATTTGTGACTTGGAGGTGCAAGTCCTCTACGGACCCTG
>JAYTVV010000281.1:0-9325 GCA_043743795.1 Geobacteraceae bacterium | reverse complement strand
CAAAAGTGGGACCATGGAAAATTTCAGCTTAACTCGGCTACGCAGTAAAATTACTTGACAGGGAACACAGTTGCTCAGTCCTTGCCGCCTTGATGGCATTTTTGATTTGAAATTGGAATAAACAGAATGAAAAAGAAAAATCCTCTCGAAAAAAACGGTCCGGTGATTATCACGCGGCAGGAACACGGGATATCCCGCATGCTCATGAGTCCGAATGCCTTGCGCGTTCTTTACCGGCTGAAGGATAACGGTTTTGTCGGCTATCTCGTCGGCGGCTGCGTACGCGACCTGCTGCTCGGGCGAGAACCGAAGGATTTTGATGTTGTGACCAACGCCACCCCCGGCGAGGTGAAACGTCTGTTCCGCAACTGCCGTCTTGTCGGACGGCGCTTCCGCCTTGCGCACCTTCACTTCAAGGATGAGCTCATCGAGGTGGCGACCTTCCGCTCCCAGGCACCGGATGTGCCGGAACCCGAAGCAGTGGAGACACGCAGGGGAGAGCACCGGCAGCAGCGCCCGCACATGCTGAAGGATGACGACGGTATGATCCTGCGGGACAACGTCTACGGCACCCCCGAACAAGACGCTCTGCGCCGCGACTTCACCGTCAACGCGCTTGCCTATGACGTTACTGATTTCTCGATCATTGACTTCGCCGGAGGCCTTACCGACCTTAACGCGGGCATCATCCGCACCATCGGCGATCCAGCGGGCCGTTTTCTGGAAGACCCGGTGCGGATGCTGCGGGCGGTGCGTTTTGCCGCACTGCTCGGTTTTGCGATAGAAGAAGATACCTACAAAGCGGTGGTCGCTGCCGCCGCCACCATCGTCAGAGCCTCTCCTCCGCGCCTCTATGAAGAAATGCTCAAAATACTGCTCTCGGGAGAAGGGGCGAAGTGTTGTGATCTCCTCCGCCAAACCGGTCTCTTTGCGGCGCTTTTCCCGGCTTTTTCCGCCTGGCTCGACGCCGAAAGCGAAGGCTTCCCGCACACCTGTTTCGGCGAGATGCTCACCTGCGTCGATTCCCGCATTCAGCAGGGGGACACGGTATCCCCGCCGCTCCTCCTGGCACTTCTTTTCGGCGGGTACCTCGATGAGAAGGCGGAGAACTTCCGTGCCAAAGGCACACCGTGGCAACAGAGTGTCGATGCGGCGACAGCGGAGTTTCTGGGAGAAGTCTGCCCGTTTGTACAGATCACAAACCGTGTCGGACTCGCGCTCCGCGACATAATTGCCCAGCAAATGCGCCTCAGGCAGATCCCCGGTCGCAAGCCGCAGGCGTTCATTGCCCGTAAGGATTTTAACGACATCATTGAATACTGCCGGATCACTCGCGGCGGTAAGAAAGATGGTGCCAGGCAGCTCGAATGGTGGATGGCCCAGACAGCACAGCAGGGGCCGGTACCGCTGTCAGAGAACACTGAAGAGATCGGGGCGGCGTCGCGGAAGAAGAGACGCCGACGGCGGCGAAAGTGACGTTAATTGACAAATAACGACAGGATGTTTAGGCTCTGACGGGGAAAATATTGATTTCTACCGTTGACATTCGAAGATAAAATCAGATAGGCATGCAGATTATGACGATAAAAACCGGTCACATCTGGCGCCTCGTCGAGACCTCCTCTCTTCCAGGAGCGGAAAATATGGCTATCGATGAGGCGTTGCTCCGTTCATTTGATCCGGAATCCTCTCAGCCGGTTCTCCGGCTCTATGGCTGGAACCCTCCGGCGTTGTCTTTGGGACGTTTTCAGAAGGCAGCCGAGGTGCTCGACCAGGAGCGCTGTCGGGCGGATGGCGTTGCGGTTGTGCGGCGGGTGACAGGTGGTGGTGTGATCTATCATGCCGATGAGTTGACCTATTCGCTTGTCTGCGCCCCCTCCCAGATTCCCCCGACGGCGTCAATCAAAGATTCATTTCGTGTATTAACCGGCTTTTTGTTGCTTTTCTACCGCCGGCTGGGGCTGGATGCCGGCTATGCTGTTGATGTTGCGCCTGAAGGGGCACGTCTGGGTGAACGTACCGCATTCTGTTTTGCCGGCAAAGAAAGTTTTGATGTCGTTGCGAATGGTCGTAAAATCGGCGGCAATGCCCAGCGGAGACTCAAAGGGGTGATTTTTCAGCATGGCTCGATCCCGCTGTGCAATCGCGCCGTAGCGGGACTTTCGTACATGCGGGAACAGCGTCCCGAATATGCCGATGGTACGACAAGTCTGGCTGAATGCGGAGTCATTGCAGACGAATGTACTCTGCAGAGTGCCTTGGCAGCTGCATTCAGCAGCTATTTTGATGTGAAGCTTGAGAACGATACCTTGTCTGATCGGGAGCAGGCAGACCGGGATGAGTTGTGCCTGAACAAGTATTCGACGGAACGCTGGAATATGGAAGGGGAAGCGGTATGAATATTCAACGCAAACCGGAATGGCTGCGCAAGAAGGTCAACCCCGGTGACCAGAGCGAGATGCGGCAGCTGCTGGGCGAGCTGCGGCTCAATACCGTCTGTCAGCAGGCGCTCTGCCCCAATATTTCGGAATGTTTTGCCTGCGGTCAGGCAACATTTCTGATTCTGGGAAAACAGTGTACTCGTCTCTGCAGCTTCTGCAATGTGGAGAAAACGACACCGCTGCCGGTTGATACCGATGAACCGGCACGGGTGGCCGAGGCGGTAGCCCGTCTGAAACTCTCTCACGTTGTCATTACCAGTCCGACCCGCGATGATCTTGCGGACGGGGGAGCATCGCTTTATGCCGCCACGGTGACGGCAATTCGCTCCGCCTCTCCGGTTACGCGGATTGAATTGCTGATTCCCGACTTTCAGGGAAGCCGGACCAGTCTGGAACAGGTTGCTGCATCCCGCCCGGATATTATCGCTCACAACGTCGAAACCGTGCCGCGGCTCTATCTGATCCGGAGCGGTGCTGATTATGCCTGTTCGCTGGAGGTGTTGCGGACCTGCGCCGGAATTGCACCGGATATCCGCACCAAATCCGGCATTATGCTCGGGATGGGAGAACAGGAGGGGGAAGTACTGCAGGTGCTGCGGGATCTGCGGGGTGTCGGCTGCTCCTATCTCAGCATCGGCCAGTATCTGGCGCCGAGCCGTCGGCATTTCCCGGTGCAGGAGTATGTTCGCCCGGAGCTGTTTGAATCGCTCCGGACAGAGGCGTTGGCGATGGGGTTCAGCCATGTGGAGAGCGGGCCGTATGTGCGGAGTTCGTACCATGCGGGAAAATATGCGTGAAGAAAACGTCAGAATATCCAGGGGAGAGTGAAGTGATCATGCAGGAGTTAAAGGAGTTTTTCTCCACGGAAGATACGTTTGCCCGTCATGCCGGTATTGAACTTGTTGATGTCGCCCCCGGTTGGGCAAAAGCCAGTATGAAAATCGAGCCGTTCCACTTTAACGGTGCCAAAACGGTTCATGGCGGTGCCATTTTCACCCTCGCCGATTTCGCCTTTGCCGTCGCCTCAAACTCCCACGGGACCCTGGCGATGGGAATCAACACGAGTGTTTCTTTTGTCAAAGCCGCCCTCAAGGGGACACTCTACGCAGAAGCGCGGGAGCAGGCAAAAGGTCCGAAACTTGCTTCATATTCGGTCATGATCACCGATGATGCCGGTGATGTCGTGGCTATTTTCCAAGGGATGGTGTATCGGAAGAAGGCGCCGATTGTGCCGACAGGTTCCTGATTGGTGTGATGCTCAACTTGAAGCATTTTTTCGCAAGACATTCACCCGCTGCTGCAGAATAAACGCTGCCCGGTTTCCGGCCGGCATCGCTTCCAGCTTTTCCTGATCAATCCCCAGTTCCGGTGTATTCATCCGTGCAATCCGGACCGTTTCATCCCACCCGTTCATTGGCTGGTTGCCCGCTTTGTCAGCGGCGGCAACCAACGGCAGAATTTCGACAATACCGGCCTTGATGGCCTGTTCGGCAATGGTCACTTTCGTTGAATCCCGCAGGGTGTCCCACAGGTTGGCCTTGCCATGCAGGCTGCTGATCCAGGCCAACGCAATGCGGTGCGCTGTTGAGAGACGGAGCCGATTACAAAAGTCCACGGCCATGGCAAACCCGGCGTAGTCGTGACCGTGGTGTTTGGGATAGAGCGCCGGAGCGGTGGCCAGCTTGCCAAGATCATGAAAAAATGCGCAAAAACGGGCCAGCGGGTCCTCGCTCCTGGATGCAACTCTCTGCAGTACCTGGATGGAGTGGGTGAACAGGTCTCCCTCCGGGTGATGCTGGAGGGGGCCGGCGGGAATCTGTGGCATGCGAAAAATTTCAGGAATAAATTCATACCCCACGTTGAACTCGATCATCTTTTCGAAAAAACGCTCCGGCGTTATTCGCGTCATGGCCTTGAACATCTCGTTGCTGAAACGTTCTGCCGGCATGATACGGAGGGTCTCATGCCAATTTTCCGTCCGGATCAGCGTTTCAGTACCCGGTGTCATCCGCCAACCATCAGCCTCGAAGCGGAAGGCGCGAAAGATGCGCAAAGGATCACACTTGAAGGATTCTTCACCGCACACGCGAAGCAGCCGCTTTGTCACATCGTTTTTTCCGTTCAAGGGGTCAAACAGGTCGCCATCCAAATTCATCGTCATAGCGTTGATGGTGAAATCACGTTGGCGGAGATCATTCTCCAGACCGGCGATGCTGTCGATGCGGGTGACTTCAATTTTGCCGAATTCAGGATGATGCTTGAAATAAATTGTGGCTCCGCTGGTGGTTTCCACAAGCCGGAAGCCGGCTGCACTGAATTCATCAGGAGAAAGGGCCGCAATCAGGTCGATGTCGCTACCCTCTTTCTCCAACAACATGTCACGTACGGTGCCGCCGACGACGAGAATCCGGTCGTATTGTGAGGGGGGGAAGAGGCTTTTTAAAAAGGGAAGAAGTGCAGTCATCAGCAAACCTGAGTTGCAACAGAATGCGGATCACATCTGATTGAACGGATACAAATTCTGGTTTTAAAACCCGAAAAGTTTTTATTCAATCCGTGTAAATCCGTTAAATGCGCTTTTTCTGTGTTCTATTGTTTTTGATGTTTCTATTTTTTCCTGCTTTTGACCGGAACCGGCAGTTTGAGGAGCTGCAGCACCTGGGTCATATCGTCCCAGACACTCCAGAAAGAGTCCGAATTGCCGCCGGTACGGAGCAGGTAGGACGGGTGATAGGTTGGCATGAGCGGAGTTCCATGGAAGTCGTGGAACTTGCTGCGCAGCTTTGAAATGGGTACTTTCGTTTGCAGCAGAGCCTGGGCGGCAGAGGTGCCAAGTGCGACAATCACCTCCGGTTTGATCGAAGCCAGTTGGCGCAGGAGGAACGGGGAGCAGGTGCCGACTTCATCAGCTTCAGGCGGCCGGTTCTGCGGCGGCCGGCATTTGACCACGTTGCAGATGTAGACATCTTCCCGCTTCAACTCCATTGCGGCAATGATCCGGTTCAACATTTTACCGGCATCGCCGACGAACGGCTCCCCCTGTGCGTCCTCATCCGCTCCCGGTCCTTCGCCGACAAAAACGAGCCGGGCCTTTGGATTTCCAACGCCAAATACCAGGTTTTTCCGGGTTGCTCCGAGCTTGCAGCGTTGACAGGGGCCCAGATCTTTTCTGATCTGCTCAAGTGTCTCGTGTACGTCCGGTCTGTTCATCTGGTCGTTCATATCGATATCTCTCTCCGGTTCAGGGGCAACAGTTCTCTGTGGTGCCGCATCAGATACTGCCGCAGACTCCAGTTCTGCCGGAATTCCGTCTACGCCGCTTTCCTGAAGATCCTGCAGGTAGGCTGTGAGCGACGCAAACATGTGGGATTGGGTGGACTGTGAGTTCACGGGAACTGCTCCTGCCGGTCAATTTTGTGTGCAACAACGGACAATCTGGCGTACAATGGCCCGCGTAATCTATCAGTAAGCACCTGGCCTGTCAAAACGAAAGAACGGTATGCTTTTTCTATTAATTGCGATTGCAACAATCCTGCTTCCGACCGATGCCCTGGCATGGGGTGGCGGTATTCATCTGCAGCTGGGAGCCCAGGTACTGGCTGATCTGAGTACGGTGCCGGCTCATCTGGCCGCACTACTGGCGGCCCATCCAAAAGACTTCCTGTATGGCTGCCTCGCTCCGGATATTACGCTCGGCAAGAAGTACACCCATTCCCTGCTGCACTGTCATCGCTGGGGGATTGGCCGAATCCTGCTGAAAGAAGCCGAAAACGACCATCAGAAAGCCTGTGCCTACGGGTACCTCTGCCATCTGGCGGCGGATACGGTTGCTCATAATTATTACGTTCCCTACAAGATCATTCGCTCTTTTCCCACAATAACGATGAAACATACCTATTGGGAAATGCGCTTTGAGGCGTTTGTGGAGAAGGATATCTGGGAGCTTGCCCGCATTGTCTGCCGTGCCGACAGGCGTGCCAATGATGTATTGCTGCGCAACGTGCTGGCGACAACCATTTTCTCGTTCGGTACCAACAAGCGGATTTTTAATTCGATCATGGTGCTGTCGCGGATGGAGAGAATCCATCAGATCCTGCAGACACTCTCCAGCAAGTCGCGCTACCAATTGGCGGAGGCTGACCGGGACGAGTATATGCAGCTGGCCAGGGAAGCGATGCTGGATTTCCTGCAAAACCCGGAGGAGTCAAGATTTCTGAAGGTGGACCCCACCGGTGAAAGGGCGCTGGCTGCGGCCGATGCGTTGCGGAAAAATCTGCGGTTGCGGCTTAAAAGCGGCTTTATGTCAAAAGAAGAAGGGTTTGAAGAGGTTGAAGCGGTGCGGAGTACCCTGCGTAATTCGCTGCATAATCCGGAGCTTTTGAAGAAGCTGCATGTATAGGACCTAAAACCAACCCGCCTCCGTTCCCCCCTTGTCAGGGGGGAAGCATTTAAGTCTCCCCTGATGGGGGGAGATTTAGAGGGGTTAGGTAGTAAGGATCAATAGTACTCTGGCTTGCGGTCATTAAAACAGGGAATCTGTGCCCGCCACTCATTCATACTCTGCAGATCAAGCGCAACAACAATCTCCTGTTCGGCCTCTCCCGCATCAGCAAGCACCTCCCCTTTGGGATCGATAATCATGCTCATGCCAAAGAAATCCAGTTTACCGACGGTCCCACAGGTGTTGCAGGAAACAACGAAGAGCTGATTTTCAATTGCCCGGGCCCGCAGCAACGTACGCCAGTGCTCCTGGCGTGGTTTTGGCCATTGGGCCGGAACGCAGATGATCTGTGCTCCTTCCAGCGCCAGGCGCCGTGAAAGTTCCGGAAAACGCAGGTCGTAGCAGATGATAACGCCAATCTTGCCGATGGATGTATCCGCCAGCAACCAGGAATCCCCGCCGGAAAAGGCACGATCTTCACCCAGCAGGGAGAAGAGGTGGATCTTGCGGTAGATCCCGGCCAGTGTGCCGTTATCGGCAACATAGACGGTATTGAATACCTTGTTGCCGTTCGGTTCCGGCATGCTGCCGATGATTACCAGTTTATATGCGGCTGACAGTTCCAGCAGTTCGTCAACAATCCCCACGGTCCGAAGCGCCAGTTCGTTGAGGTTCCTGTAGGAAAACCCCGTAGACCACATTTCCGGCAGTACAACCAGGTTGGCACCCCGGGCAGCCACACGGAGAAGTGCTTCGCGCACATACGCGAGGTTGGCATCCACGTCTCCCTGTTTGACCGTAAACTGTATGGTGGCGGCCTGGATTGTCATGATTTTCTCCGATATTGTTAAACACATCCGGGTCAGTTCAGCATTTAAACAATATTCATGTGTGTTTTCAGTTCGGCTGGATTCCGGCGAGTAGCGGATTCAGGTGAAGTCGCGTGAAAGCCCTTTTCCAGATACGGTTGTGCGTCAAGCAGTTTCGTTTCCCTGGTGTTGAAGGTGATTAGTAGTCGATATCTCGCTCCGCTTTATTCCTCTGGCGATGATGTGATAAAGGGCGCAGGGCGCGTCTATTCTGGTTTGTCGTGGCATGTCGATGTTTATGGCATGACTTGGTCATTATGTAAATATGGATATGTGAAGGACGTCCCCTATACTTCCCAGATATATCCCGGCAGCTCACATCTGCCATCCTTATCCTTCGGGGCGACTGCACGTCACTACCTGAGGCAGGAACCGTATGAGGTAATTCCTCACGTACGGATCTGTGCGGGGGGGGGCCGGGTAACTGGCATTCCTACCGCGACCTCCAGACACTCCTCCAGACACTCCCGAAATAATTACTTATAATCTAATGTAGTCAGAATTTCACCTGAGGGTTCATAATAAATTATTATTTTTGAAATATTAACATATGTTTTATAATAATAGTATTCGTCTGCACTTGGACTGCTTATTGTCGCTTGGTGAGCATAGCTATACACATCATCATAAGGTTCAGATATACTAACTAAATATATTGCCGAAATCTTGCCTTTAAGCTTTTTTGCTTTTTCTGGCTCAATATTTTGTAATGTTGCTTCAATGTATCTGTCATATTTGCCTTCTTCAATTGTATTTAAATCTTTAACATTTTTAACTGTCAATGCATAAAAAAAGTGTGAATCGTTTGAAATATATGTTGATGCACCAAACGAATTCATTCCAAGATATTTATTGCCCTTAGATTTTCTTTTAACAATTATAGATTCTTCCGACAGTGTTGTGCTTGGGGCAAATGGTAGGGTTATATATAATGACTTATTATCAATATTATATCCTGACATTGGAGCATTAAACTTATTTGGTTCACGCTCGAAATTACCAGGTATTATTTCGGTTTTAATGGCTATGAAATCACCTATTAATATTTTACCCAGAATTGGCTTAAACTTTTCCGACTCTATTCTTAATTTATATTTTTCAAGAGTTTCATATTCGCCTTTTCCAGCATAATTATCATTTCTTTTTTTTCTTAAATTAGAAAATATCTTTTCTATATCATGCCCCTGATATTTTTTTGGTAGACGAGTTGCGCTAATATCAAACGGTTTAGTGTCGTAAGCAGCTTCTACATTTTGAGTTAAACTACCAAATAAGAGAACAGCCAGTAAAATTAGACAATTAACGAATTGTTTTATCATTGTTTCTCCAGGAGTCTGTCGGACCTTCCAGCTTTATAAAAAGTGGCTTCCAAATTTTCGATTTAAGACAGAGAAAAGTACTTTGAACACCTAAACCATTCTGATCATATTTATTGATGTAACAGACTGATATTATTTAGGAGTTAAATGGGGACGTCCATGATAAGTTTTGTCAAGGGGAAAACGGAGATTTCCCATAACCTTCCGAACTCACCGGTGGCCTTGCTTTTACTCCTTCATGCCGTCCAATCTTTT
>JAYTVV010000280.1:0-26370 GCA_043743795.1 Geobacteraceae bacterium | reverse complement strand
TGGACCTGACAATAGTTTGTTGATGGTCTGTACGGTTGTTTGATGCCGGAGTATTGCGCGTAAGAACCTAATATTGAGCTAAGGAGAGCTGTTATGTCATCAACGTCAATTCCGGAAACAGTCCGAAGGTTGCTTGCCTCACAGCCAATTGAACTGCCGATCTTTCATCCAGTCGCCTTAAAGCTGCAGAGAATGCTCTCCAACTATGACTTTACCGTTGACGAGGTCTCTCAGGTGGCAAATGAGGATATGTCACTTGCCAGCCAGATGCTTAAAATTGCCAACTCTCCGATGTATATGGGACGCTCCAAGGTCGCAACGATCAAGGAGGCCGTTATCCGGCTTGGGGCACAGCAGGTCATTAATCTTGTGATTGCTGCTTCGCAGGCCTCAGCTCACTTATCGAGCAACCCGGCGCTTGATCACTACATGAAAGAGTTGTGGCAGCACAGCCACAGCTGCGCTCTTGGTGCCCGTTGGCTCGCCCATTCCTGCGGTATGCGGGGCGTGGCGGACGAAACCTATCTGGCGGCACTCCTGCATGATGTCGGCAAGCTTTATCTGCTTAAATCCATTGAAAAGCTGGTAGGAGCCGGGGTAATCAGCTCCATGTTTGACGATGAGCTGATTATGGAAATATTTGAAGCGATGCATGTCGAACAGGGGTATCGCATGATGCAGCACTGGAATTTTCCGGCGATGTATTGCGACGTAATTCGTGATCACCATGCTGAAGAATGGGATACTGTCAACAAAATGTTAGCAATCGTGCGGTTTGTTAATATGACGTGCCATCGGATCGGACTTGGCCTGAAACACGAGCCGGATCTTGTGCTGATAAACACGAAAGAAGCTGAAGTACTTGATATAACCGATACCCAAATTGTAGAACTTGAGGCGATGTTGGAAGAGGCCCGGGAAGCCGCACTTGAGGGGTGAGCGAACTACTCAATAGGAGCCGGTTCGCACAGATTCTCAGCACAGTTGGCTTCGCCGCCACAGGTAAAACAGTAAAATTTCGGATCATTGCTTATGGTGGCAATTTCATCATACATCCCGTTACTTCTTAGCATACAGAGATGGCCATGGTGATCGGCACCGCATCGGCATGTCGAATTTGTGGTCATGATTATTCCTCCCGTACAAAATAGATGTAAAGTGGCTGAAAGCCGATGCCACAATACCAGAACAGCACTAAAAAGAAAATAGTTTGCACATGAATGACTTCAGCCGGGCCATAAAAAGGATACGTGCGTTAACGAAATTATTTTCTGTCGAGCGGGGTATATATTTTTAACTTACTAAAAGGATACAGCTTCTTATGACATTTACTCCCACATCAATTCTTGTTACCGGCGGAGCCGGTTTTATTGGCTCAAATTTCATCCATTCGTTCAGTGGCACTAATCCGGAGTGTACAATTACCAACCTGGATTGCCTCACGTATGCCGGTAACCTGAAAAACCTGACCGCGCTCGAGGGAAATCCCAAGTACCATTTTGTCAAAGGTGATATTGGCGATGCTTCTCTTGTGGCACAACTGCTTGCTGATCAGAAGATTGATGCGGTAGTGCATTTTGCTGCCGAGTCTCACGTTGATCGCTCCATCACCGGTCCGGAAATTTTTGTCCGTACGAACGTACTCGGTACGCAGATTCTGCTGGAGGAAAGCCGTAAACACTGGCAGTTGGGCATCGTTGCCGATTTCCGTTACCTTCAGATATCAACCGACGAAGTGTACGGCAGCCTGGGAGATACAGGCTATTTTACCGAAGAGACGCCATTAACAGCAAATTCACCCTATTCGGCAAGCAAAGCCGGTGCTGACCTGCTGGTACGAGCCTATCATGAAACATTTGGTCTGCCGACGCTGAATACCCGCTGCTCCAACAACTACGGTCCCTACCATTTCCCGGAAAAGCTCATTCCGCTTCTGATCCACAATATTATTAATAAAAAGCCGCTGCCGGTCTATGGCGACGGTCTGAATATTCGTGACTGGCTGCATGTTCGTGACCACGCCGTGGCGATTGAGACTGTTCTGAAACGGGCTGCCCCCGGTTCTGTCTATAATATCGGCGGAAACAACGAATGGAAAAATATTGATATAGTCAATCTTGTCTGTGATCTGCTCGATGAACGACTTGGTCGTGCCGGCGGCGAAAACCGTACGTTGATAACGTTTGTTAAAGATCGCCTTGGCCACGACCGACGCTACGCCATAGATGCATCGCGTCTTAAATCGGACCTCGGCTGGAGTCCCTCATATACCTTTGAACAGGGTATTGCAGAAACTATAGACTGGTATCTTGCCAATCAGGAATGGGTGGCTGAGGTTACGTCCGGTGCCTACCGTGAATATTGTCTCAATCAGTATGGCGGAGGTGTCGTATGATTCTGGTGGTCGGAGCGAACGGGATGTTGGGGCGCGATTTAATTGCGCTTCTGGGTGACAGGGGACACGGTATCGATATTGCTGAAATTGATATTACGTCGCCTGATTCAGTGTTTAACGTTATCGGTGATTTAAGGCCCGAAGTGGTTATCAATTGTGCCGCATATACCGATGTGGACGGCTGTGAAAGCAATATTGAGACGGCAATGGCTGTCAATGGCGAAGGTGTGGCATATCTGGCAATGGCATGCCGGGACCTTGGCGCCCTGCTGGTGCAGGTCAGCACCGATTATGTTTTTGATGGCGGCAAAGGCACACCATACCTTGAGGATGATGCACCGTGCCCGCTGAGTGTCTACGGTGAATCAAAGCTGGCCGGGGAGATGAATGCCGCGTTCTCTCCGGATCATGTAATCGTTCGGACACAGTGGTTGTACGGCCTCCATGGCAAAAATTTTGTTGAGACCATGCTGCGTCTGGGAGCTGAAAAAGACGAACTGACTGTTGTAGATGATCAGATCGGGTCGCCAACCTGGACGGTGGATCTTGCACAGGCAATTATTGGCCTGGTTGACAGCGGTTGCCGTGGGATTTACCATGTCGCCAACTCAGAATACTGCTCATGGAACGAGTTTGCCAAAGCGATCTTTGAAGAGGCTGCACTTACCGTTTTGGTAAAACCGATGACTACCACTGAATTGAACAGACCTGCACAGCGTCCGCTCTATTCGACCCTGGAGTGCAGTAAACTGACAAAAGACACCGGATTTCAACCACAAACATGGCGCGCCGCCTTGCAGGAATACCTGAAACTTCGAATCGCACACTCACTCTGAAAGGATACATAATGGAACGCGGTGAACGCCCTTGGGGCACCTATACCGTTCTCGATGAGAACGCGAGTTACAAGATAAAGCGCATTGAAGTCCTGCCTGGTCAACGTCTGTCGTTGCAGAAGCATCATCATCGTAGTGAACACTGGATTGTGGTATCAGGTACGGCGCTTGTTACCTGCGGAGACAGTCAGCAGATTGTTAATGTCAATGAATCGACCTTTATTCCGATCGGCCAGAACCATCGCCTCGAAAATCCCGGCAAGATCCCGCTCGTAATTATTGAGGTTCAGAGTGGAGAATATCTGGGTGAAGACGATATTGTCCGTTTTAATGATGATTACAATCGCTGCGAAACTCCGAATGTCGAGCCGTAATACCGTTTCTGTCAAAAGGCGTGTGCGGTACCTTTTCTATGTCTGTGTGCTGTGTGTGTGTGTGGGATGCGCAGCCTCCTCTACAACAATCGTTGAAGAGGAGGCTGTCACGAATCCCAAACCGATGTACAGCTATACGTCACTCGTGATTCAGGATCTTGAGCTCAAGCCGGAAATGTATACCGATGCTCCCGCGACAGAAATGAGCTTACGGGATCTCCGCTATGGGAAACTTCCCGGTGAACTGTCCGACCATATTGAACGCAATGTCAAATCTCGCGGTATCTATCGATCTATTTCAAGATCCGGGAAACCGGATGCTTCAACACTGCTACTCACCGGAAAATTTATTCGTCTTGGCCGTTTCAAAATCACGATAGCTGTCACCCTGCGTGATGGCGTCACCGGTCAGGAGGTGGCGTCCTTTCGCCAAACACTGTGGGATGTTCTGGACACTACCGACTCTTTCAGGGATCTTGGTCGCGAAGTAGCCGACTTTATCTATCGTATTCAGTATAAATAACGAGGGCTCAATCATGTATATTGTCATTTTGGCGGGAGGGTCGGGAACGAGATTTTGGCCGCTTTCGCGCTCTGTTCGCCCCAAACAGCTGATCTCGATCACCGGTGACCGGAGCATGCTCCAGAGAACGGTTGAGCGTGTACTGCCGCTTAAGCCGAAGCGGATTATGATCATAACCAATTATTTGCAGGCGGAGGAAACGGAGCGGCAGATGCAGCTGTATGATTCTGTGCCGATTGACGTCATCGCCGAGCCTGCCGCCCGAAATACTGCTCCGGCCATTGGTTTGGCTGCAGCACTTATCGCAGTACACGATCCTTCCGGAATAATGGCGGTTCTTCCCGCTGACCATTTTATAAAGAATGAAACGATACTGCGCGACACCCTTACCTTTGCGGGACAAGCTGCGAACAACGGCTTTTTGGTAACGCTTGGTATTTTGCCGTCACGGCCTGAAACCGGATATGGATATATTGAAACGGTTATGGATTCTTCGTGTGAAGGTCATGCGCAGGGGCCGTTCCCGGTAAAGCGATTTGTTGAGAAACCACCGTTGGCAGAGGCACTGCGTTATCTGGAAGAAGGGAACTACTTTTGGAACAGCGGCATGTTTATCTGGCGGGCGGATACAATTCTTGAAGAGATGGGCGTGTTTATGCCTGCTCTGCATCAAAAGCTTGTGCAGGCGCTGCCGGGTGGAGTTGCGTGGGATCTCTCCCGACTGAAAAATCTGATCGCAACGCTGTATCAGGATATTGAGAGCATTTCAATTGACTATGGAGTCATGGAAAAATCTGCGCGTGTTCAGATGGTGCCGGTCGAGATGGGGTGGAGTGATGTCGGGAGCTGGAGTGCTCTGCCTGAAGTGGTTGAGCCAGACAGCCTGGGTACGGTCTGCATTAATGCTGCTGGGCATATTAACGTCGATTCTTCAGATTGTCTCATTTATGCTGACGGGAGAATGATTGCAACGGTTGGCATCCATAACGTTGTAATCGTATCCACTTCTGACGCCGTTCTGGTCTGCGATCGCGATCGCTGTCAGGATGTAAAAAAAGTTGTTGAACAGCTGGGCAGTGCAGGGTTGACCGCGTATCTTTAAGGCGTGATCCCCCGTTTTTTTAATACCATTGTCAACCATATATTCTGAGTCGGTTAACCAGTGAGAAAGCCAGCTGATGCAAAGAACAATACAGAATGAACTCGAAAACATCAGAACCAGCGGGCTGTTGCGCACCACCCGGCTGATAAGCGGACGGCAAGCGGCACACATTACGTGTAATGGTCAGGACGTACTTCTGCTCTGTTCAAATAATTATCTGGGATTAGCTGAACACCCCGCCCTCGCGGCTGCTTCAATTGCAGCAATCCAGCAGTATGGTACATCAAGCGGTGCCTCGCGGCTTGTCTCCGGGACGATGGAGTTGCATGAGCGTCTGGAGCATGCTGTTGCATCCTTTAAAAAAAAGGAAGCGGCGTTACTCTTTAACAGTGGTCACGCTGCTAATACCGGGATTATTCCTGCCGTGGTCGGTCGTGGTGATGTGGTCTTTTCTGACCGCCTTAACCATGCAAGTATCGTTGACGGAATTCTGCTCTCCGGGGCGCGGTTGGTTCGGTATCCTCATAACGATCACCAGCAACTGGCGATGCTCATGGAGAAACACGCCACGGGTCGCTGTCTGATTGTCAGTGATGGTGTTTTCAGTATGGATGGTGATATTGCACCACTTGCTGAACTGGTCAAACTCAAAAACAGATTCAAGGCCCTGCTGATGGTGGATGATGCCCATGGCAGCGGTGTTTTGGGGGAACAGGGACGTGGAAGTGCAGAGTTGCTTGGTGTCGGGAGTGACATCGATATTCACATGGGAACATTTGGCAAAGCGCTGGGAAGTTTTGGCGCGTATGCTGCTGTTTCAGCAGAAATGCGTGAGCTGTTGCTCAATCGAGCGCGCAGCTTTATCTTCTCTACCTCGTTGCCGCCTTCGGTGCTGGCTGCATCGCTGGCAGCGATTGAACTCGTGCAGACGTCAGAAGGTGACCGGTTGAGAGAGCAACTGCTCACTAACACTTGCTTGTTCAGAGCTGGTCTTCTCGAGGCCGGATTCAAAATACCTGACGGCTCAACCCAGATTGTGCCGATTCTCATCGGTTCAGCTGGTACCACCATGCAGTTTTCAGAAGCACTTTTAATGGAAGGGTTCTTTGCCCAGGGAATTCGCCCGCCGACGGTACCTGCCGGCACCAGTCGTCTCCGTTTTACCCTGATGGCCACGCATACTCCCGATGATCTGGCGCGTGCCGTTGAGTGTGTTTTTCGGATCGGTACGCGTTTTGGGGTGGTGTGATGCCGTGGTATGGGATCCGAAGCGGGAAAAAGTTGTGGTATGAGGAGTGTGGGACGGGGCGGCCGGTTGTGTTGGTGCATGGCTGGTGCATGGCTTCGACTGTCTGGAAGTATCAGTTTGATGGCCTCAGCGGTGTGTATCATGATCCGATACGGTTTGTGGCACCTGATCTCCGCGGGCATGGCCGTTCGTCGGGGGGGGGCGGGCATCTTACGTTTGATTCCTTTAGCCGGGATCTTGTTGATCTGTTTGTTGAGCTGAATCTTACCAACGTTGTCCTGGTAGGCTGGTCACTGGGCGCGCAAGTGGCGTTGCAGGCGTGTGCAGAGCTTTCAGGCAGAATTGCCGGCATGGTGCTGGTTTCTGGAACACCCCGCTTTACGGCTTCAGATGATTTTTCGTATGGCCTTGCTGCCAGTGAATCCAGCGGAATGCGCCTTAAGGTACAGCGCAATATGCAGCGGGCAC
Organism: Geobacteraceae bacterium; assembly: GCA_043743795.1. Taxonomy (GTDB): domain Bacteria; phylum Desulfobacterota; class Desulfuromonadia; order Geobacterales; family Pseudopelobacteraceae; genus JACRCG01. The sequence continues at coordinate 19,423 of JAYTVV010000280.1, read as the reverse complement.
GTGATGGGTTTTTTACCCGGATGTTTGCGGCAAATGAGCTTGAAAGTTCTGTCGCTGAAGCAGAAATCAGACAGATGCTTTCGACCATTCCGTTACCTGAAACCGCCGCTGCGCTTGATTCTCTTGATGCTCTTGCCCATGCTGATATGCGCCATCTGCTATCGGCCATTACAATCCCAACGCTGATAGTGAATGGTGCTCTGGATCGGGTCTGTCTACCCCAGGCATCACGTTATTTACAGACGCATATTCCGAACGCAGAACAGACTGTGTTCACTGCGTGTGGCCACGCACCATTTTTGACGCATAGTTCTGATTTTAATAGGGAAATTATACGGTTTATACGGAGTGTATGTGAGCGGGATGCCTGATACAGACAAGGTCGCAGCAGCGTTTCATCGCAAAGCTGTTGAGTATGATCGGCAGGTCCTTGTACAGAAACGGGTTGTCACACAACTTGCCCGGTCAATCGAGCTTCATCTGGGTCAGAAACCCGGGCATATTCTTGATGTCGGTACCGGGACAGGAGCTCTGCTTGAACGGCTGCATTCACATTACCCTGAGGCCCGCCTGACCGGCGTTGATATCGCTCACAATATGTGTCTGCGAACGTTGCAAAAATTGGGAGCCACATGTCACGTCGTTAACGGTGATGCTGAATACCTTCCGTTCAAAACCGGCCTATTTGATCTCGTTATGTCGGCATCGGTGCTGCAGTGGGTAGAACATTTGTCTGCTGCCCTGCGTGAAATGCATCGCGTTGTGCAGCCGGGTGGGAGTATTTGTCTGGCTTTTTTCTGTCATGGCACGCTGGCAGAGCTACAGCGCTGCTTTCGGGATGCGGTCGATCAATGCAGTACAGCCGGCAGTCAGGCACAGTCCCGGTTACATGACTTCTGGTCTGTTGATGATGTGAGGTCAATTGTCGGCAGTATGGATTTGGAACAGGCGGTTGTTACTGTTGAAACTGAAGTTGACTGGTACGATGATCTGTATTCTCTGTTGAGATCCATTAAGAACATCGGAGCCGGGACTGTAACGGGCGGGGCGGTTAGCGGACTGGGGTGGCGCGGTATTTTACAGGAAACCGCACGGCTGTACCAAAGCAGGTATGGGCAGGATGGCAGAATTCCAGCTACATATGAGGTGCTCTATCTCTCCGCTCGAACAAAGGCACAATAAAATCAGCTTCCGAAGTACCGGGTGCTACTATAGTGAATTGATAATTTTCTTGGCTAACTCATTGATAACGCTGTAGTGTACTTCGACCCCCTCGCGTTTGCCATCAATAATACCCTTGTTTTTAAGGAGTGCCAGATGCTGTGATACTGTCGCTTGCGGCAAGCCAAGGCACTCCCAGATATGCTTCACGTTGCATTCCCTGGTACAAAGCCCCGCAACAATCTTCAGACGGATTGGATGTCCAAGCACCTTTAATACATCTGCTTCAGAAGTGAATTTCTTTTCTTTATCAAAGGCCATTTCTTAAGGCTCCCGTCAGCTTTTTCTTTTATCATATATATGGAATTTGTACCAGTCAATCGAAAACATGGCAGTGGGTGAGATCACTTCAGCCGTACAACTGTCTGCTCAGGTGGCACGCTGCAGTGTGACCGCTCGCGTATTCGATCGTTTTTGGTATTTCGTGGCGGCAGAGATCAACAGCATGACGGCAGCGTGGATGAAATCGGCAGCCGGGCGGGATGGATAGGGCAGACGGCAGGTCATCGTGCAACAGCTCACTCCTGGGTGCAGTTGACACGTGCAACCCAGGGATTGCGGCAATGAGTGCCTCCGTATATGGATGCCGGCAACGGCGAAAAAGTTCAGATGCAGGACCGCACTCGACAATCGCTCCGAGATACATAATTAGTATCCGGTCACAGATGTGTCGTAATACCAGTAAATTATGCGAAACAATCATCATGGATAGCCTGAAATCAATTTTCATCTGCAGCAGAATGTTGATTATCTGGGCTTGAATCGAAATGTCGAGCGATGAAACCGGTTCATCTGCGATCAAAATATCCGGAGATGCAGCCAGAGCACGGGCAATGCCGATACGCTGACGCTGTCCTCCCGAAAATTCATCAGGAAAACGGTCGGCGGCATCGTGAGGCAGGCCGACTGCCGTCATAATGCGGGCGAGTTCCGAACGTCGGTGTTCTGTCGACACACCGGCGATTATGAGTGGTTCGGAAATGCTGTCACCAATTCGCATACGAGGATTAAGCGACGAAAAGGAGTCCTGGAAAATCATTTGGGTTTTACGGCGAAAAGCAGTTCGATCATCCCGTCCAAGCTGCGAAAAGGGGGTGCTCTTGTAGAGTATACTCCCGCTATCGGGCACAAGAAGGCCGGCCATGACTTTTGCAAGGGTTGATTTTCCGCATCCTGACTCACCGGCAATGCCGAGTGTCTCTCCGTGTGATAAATGCAGTGTCACCTTATCAAGTGCGGTCAAAGAGCGGGTTGAAGAACTCTGGCCGGACACCTTAAATGTCTTGTATACATTGATTGCACTAAGAAGAGGTGTCTTGGTCATGAGCATTTCCAGCAACGAAGTAAGTGTGATGGGCCTATCTCAACAAGCTGTTGGGTCTCGGTGCGGCATGTGTCCTCTGCAAGCGGGCACCGCTCTGCGAAGCTGCAGCCATCGGTGCCCGCTGCCTGAATGTTCAATTGCCCCGAAAGGGTAGGCAGTGGCTTGCCAGGCTGGGCATATTGAGGGAGTGAAGCAAGTAGCGCCCGTGTATATGGGTGACGTGGCTCGGCCAGCAGAATACTTGTCGGAGCAGACTCTACAACCTGTCCTGCATACATGACAGCCGTATGGTCGGCACGTTCGGCTACTATTCCCAGGTCATGGGTGATTAGCAGGATGGAAAGCCCACTGGCTTTTCTTTGCGCATCCAAAAGTTCCAGAATCTGCGCCTGAATGGTTACATCCAATGCGGTTGTAGGTTCATCAGCAATCAACAGTGATGGATTGCATGCCAGAGCCATGGCAATCATGACCCGCTGCCTCATCCCACCGCTCAGCTGATGCGGGTAATCGCGCATCCGGTCAGCGGCAGACGGAATGCCGACACTTGTCAACAACTCAATCCCTCGCATGTGAGCTTCATGGTGCGACATGTTCAGATGAAGGATCAGCGGTTCACAGAGTTGATCGGCAATTCGTAACACCGGATTCAGTGACGTCATCGGCTCCTGAAAAACCATTGAAATCCGTCGTCCCCTGATATTTCGCAGGGCGTTTTCCGAGAGAGCCATCAGGTTTTGTCCCTCAAAAAATATTTCACCTGAGCTGATATAGCCGGGTGATGGGACAAGACGCATAATTGAGAGGGCTGTCATGGTTTTTCCTGATCCTGATTCGCCCACAAGTGCCAGGACGGAGCCGGTGGCAAGTGAAAGAGAAAGTCCACGGACGGCATCAAAGGTGCTTCGTTCGGTGGGAAAGGAAATCTTCAGGTTGTGTACGGAGAGCAGTTCGGTCACAGTCAACTCAATATGTGGAAGAACGTACTAGGCATTTCATGCTGATTGGGCAGCAAGTGGAGACAGATTAGAGCGGGAAACAAAGAAAATCCCTTCTTCAAGAATGGAAGTAAATATTTCGACTACAGCAGGATCAAATTGTGTGCCGGAATTTTCAGCGAGTTCAGCAATCGCAACATCCAGTGTAAGGGCCTTACGATAGGGACGATCTGATGTCATGGCATCAAATGCATCAGCCACCCCGATAATACGCGACTCAAGTAGCTGGTCAACATGCTTGATATGGTTTGGATATCCCATGCCGTCATAGCGCTCATGGTGTTGGCCTATACAGGTACGGACATCTTTTAGAAAACCGATCGGCTCCAGGATTTTCATCCCGATGGCGGGATGTAGCTGCAGTTCGCTTACATCATGCGCTGAAAGTTTACCTTCTTTGTGCAGCAGACTCAGGTCGATGCCTATTTTGCCGATATCATGTAGAATCGCCGCCCGCTCCAGAATTTGCAGCCGGTCGCTGGAAAGGTCAAGGCGGCGACCAATTTCAATACTATAGCGGGTGACTCGTTCCGAATGGCCTTTTGTGTAGCTGTCACTTGCTTCAATGGCCGTCACGAGGGCTTGAATTGTGTTCAGATATGTTTGCTGCTGCTCATCATACAGCGTTGCATTTTTAATGGCAATCGCCGCCTGGGCAGCAATGGTGGTGAGCATTTCAAGTTCATATAAACAAAACTCGGAATGATTCGTCTTGTTGACGACGCTAATGGTGCCTATAATTTCATCCATGACCATGAGCGGTGCGCATATCAACGTTTTTCTCTCATAGCCCAGCTCACTGAAACGGGCAAACTGCGGTGTCTGGTCGATATCGGTAATCAGGAGCGGCTGGCGATTGTTGATGACCCATGTTGAAACGCTGGTGTCCTTCATCTTAATAGTCTTTTTCGGTGAGAGCAGCTTACCGTTACCAATCAGATTCGTGACATTAAGCACCTGCTGTTCTTTGTCGTACAGAATTATATATCCGATTTGAGCCTCTAGCGTAGCAGTTGTGCTGCGTACAATCAGATTGAATAATCGATCAATATCCATGGTTGAATTAATAGCCAGCCCGATTTTATAGATTGTTGAAAGTCGGTCAATCGCGTGTTCGAGATTTGAATTCTTCTGCTCAAGTTCAGCTGCCAGATCTGCGATCGTAAAGCTTGCTTGCTCAACTTCTTCTATTCGTTCTTCGAGTGTGACATTTAATGACTCAATTTCTCTCAGTTGTTCTTCAAGTTTCTGATTCATCAACTGTGTGTCGTGATGGTGGGCCAGTTTTTCTTCGGCCCGTGCGAGCTCACGTTCATTGATTACAGTTGTGTGCATCAGATCATGTAATTTGGTTGTCATCGAGTTGAAGTGAAGGGAAAGGATATTCATCTCATTAGAGCTTTGAATTGAGCTGGTTACTTCAAAGTTGCCAAGTTCAATCTGCCGCATATCTGCAATCAAAGATCGAACCGGCCGGTCGACGTAGAGTGTCAGAAAGGCGAAAATTGCCCCGACAATCAGCATAATCATCACGGCAGAAGAGATAATGGCATTCTTCTTTTCAAGGCGAATATAGGTATTCAGATTGTCCAGGGATATTTCGGTTTCAATAATGGCAATGAATGGCTTGCTGGCGTCATGACAGCCATGACAGTCAGGGGTATTCATGATGCGAGTGTACGAGTCCAGATTGTTTTCGCTGTTCGTAAAGTAGAAATGATTTTGTTTTGTGTTTAAAATCTTCTGGTGTTCTTCTGCTGAAAGCTCTTTGCCGATGTCATTCGTGTTAGCGGAATGAATAATGGTGCCCTCGTTATCAATTATCCGCAATTCCTTGATATGGTCATTTACTTTTGCATCACGTAGAATCGTATTGAGTGCGGTAGAATGGCCGGCCTTCATGGCCCGCTGGATGTTTGCAACAACATTTTCAATCAGGACGACAGAGCTTTTTTCAACAATATTTTCTATCAGAGCCTTTTGGTCACGGTAATGGTGCCATGACACGAATGAAATGACACCAATAACGATGAGCGAGACCAGACCGACTATTTTAATTTTAAGAGAATTTAAAATCATGGATTCATTTCAAAAATATGGTTTCACGCCTTTTACCGCACGCGATGTTGTTATATGACTAAAATATATAATATTATAATATACTTAACTTTGCCGCGCTGACGGAGAGATCTGATTGAATAAACAGCAGTTGCAACGGTCAGTTAATTCAATCTACCAGCTGTGATTTGTTTGGTTAGAAAACAAAAAACATATATAATATTAGTAATTCTTATGAGTTAGATGGCGCGCAGACGTAAATATACAGTATATGTGCCAACAGCCGCAATAAAGATGTTCGTGAAAAAACGACAATCAAAAAAATTGACACAATGGTTCATTATGTGTTTCTATCCTCAGGTTTTGCATACATTATATCGAATCTGCATAATTATCCTTCTGACACTGGCAGTTAATGTGATTTCGTGGCCAGAGGAGAACAGGATACATGCTGCAGTCCTGGATGAAACCATCCGGATTGCTATTGTTAAATCAGCTTCCGAAGTGACGGTGGGTGGCGATAGCCTCCTTGTAACGAACGAGGCTGGTATTCCGGTTGTTCTCTCATTGCCTGCTACAATTAAGCCTGTGCAGGACGGCCTGCTGGTCGAGGGGAAATTCTTCCGCGGATTGACGTTTTCTGCATGCTCTGCCGTTTATGTGAATAATAAACCGTATCGGGGACTTGCAGAGTTTACCGTTGCTGACAAGGGCATCCAGGTGGTTAACCAGTTACCTTTAGAGGAATATCTGGTCGGTCTGATTAATTGCGAAATATCTTCTGCGTGGCCAATTGAGGCAGTAAAAGCTCAGGCGATTATCGCCAGAACGTATGCTATAAACAGAAAAATGGCCCGTAGTACTTCCCCGTATCATTTGGAATCATCGGTTATTGATCAGGTGTATGAAGGATGCTTGATCGAGGACAGTCGTGCCCGACGTGCGGTTCTTGAGACGCAAGGAGAGGTGCTGACTTTTGGCGGTGCAATTATTCAGGCCTTTTATCATTCCAGTTGCGGGGGGAGAACCGAAGCTTCCGAAAATATTTGGGGAGCTGCGCTGTCGTATCTGAAGGGTGTTGACTGCCAGTATTGTCTGACCTCACCAACTGCCACAATTTGGGACTATAAAATTTCGTTAAAAGAAATTGAAGACCGGTTACGTGCAGGTGGGCATAAAGTATCGGGTCTTTATGATATAAAGCCGGGAGCAATTAATTCGCGAGGACGTCTGAAACAGGTTGCTCTTTTATCATCAAAAGGGGTTGTTACGATAAGCGGTGAACAGTTTCGCAAGGCAGTGGGATATGGAGTAATCAAGAGTACCCGCTTTACGATTAAGAACTCAAAAAATGAAATCAGCTTTTCCGGAAGCGGTAACGGACATGGTGTGGGACTCTGTCAATGGGGCGCCAAACAGCGCGCGCTTGACGGATTTGGCAGCAGTGAAATTCTCTCTTATTACTATCCCGGCACGGAATTGAAAAAGCTCTCTGATATTCGTTAACCGCTGAATTTAAATGTAGGGATAAAATGCTCGTTAAGGATTTTTCGTACCATCTGCCGCAGGAATTAATTGCCCGACACCCTCCGGCACAGCGGGATGGTTCGCGTGTGATGCTGCTCGACCGCTTGTCCGGGGCGATCACGGAAGATACGTTTAACAATATTCAGGAATTTCTGCGATCGGGCGATCTGCTGGTTATGAACGATACACGCGTTATACCTTCCCGGTTGTTTGGACGCAAGCCGACAGGCGGTAACGTTGAAATATTCCTGTTGCGTCGATCGACCGACGCAGAGGAGCGATGGGAGTGTCTGCTCAGGTCGTCAAAAAAGTTTAGTGAAGGGCAGAATATTCTGCTTGAGTCCGGTGTGACCGCTGTAGTACTGTCGCGCTGCATCTCTGGAAATTGGCTGGTCGAATTTTCCTGTCATGAACCTTTTGAGGACTGGCTGGAGCGTGAGGGGCACATGCCGTTACCGCCGTATCTGCAGCGGGATGACTGTTCCGGTGATCGTGAACGCTATCAAACTGTCGTTGCACGTGAACGGGGTGCTGTTGCGGCTCCGACAGCCGGCCTTCATGTTACGCATGAGTTGCTGGATCGATTGGCCTTAAACGGTGTTAAAACTGTATTTATAACGCTGCACACCGGACTGGGAACTTTTCAGCCGGTGCGTGTAGAGCATGTTGAAGAGCATCAGATCCACACGGAACGTTTTATTATTTCACCCGATACGGCTGAAGCGGTTAACAGGACGAAAGCAGCGGGGGGACGTGTCATTGCGGTTGGAACAACATCTGCCAGAACGCTCGAATATTCGGCGCAGCAAGCCGGGCGGGTTGTGAGCGGCAGCGGAGAGGCCGATATATTTATCTATCCGGGGTACAGCTTCAAGGTTATCGATGCGCTGATAACCAATTTTCACCTGCCGGAATCAACGCTTCTGATGTTGGTCTCTGCCTTTGCCGGACGTGACGCTGTGTTGAATGCCTATCGGGAAGCAGTGTTACGTAGATTCAGGTTCTACAGTTATGGCGATGCCATGTTCATCTCTTGAGGGGTAGTGTGTCAGAAACATTTTCTGTAATCCATAACGATTCATCCTGCAAAGCGCGGCTTGGCACACTAAAAACTCCTCACGGTGATATTGAAACACCGATATTTATGCCGGTCGGTACCAATGCAACCGTCAAGGCAATGACACCGGAAGATTTGCTCGCTGTAAAGGCTCAGATAATCCTGGCTAATACCTATCATTTGTACCTGAGACCGGGGCATCGTTTAGTTGAGCAGATGGGGGGACTTCATCGCTTTATGAATTGGGATAAACCAATTTTGACCGACAGCGGTGGCTTTCAGGTTTTCAGTCTTGGGGAATTACGTAAAATCAGCGAAGAAGGCGTTAAATTTCAGTCACATATTGACGGTTCCTCTCACCTGCTGACACCTGAACTGGCAATTCATGTTCAGGAATCACTGGGTGCCGATATTATCATGTGCTTTGATGAATGTCCGCCTGCCACAGCTGATTATCAGTATGTCAGTCGCTCTCTTGAACTGACGGCCCGTTGGGCGGCGCGCTGTAAAGATGCCCATACACGTGTTGGACAGCAGCTGTTCGGAATCATTCAGGGCGGCATGCATTATGACCTTCGGGCACGCAGTGTCACGGATATCTGCTCGATCGGTTTTGACGGCTATGCTTTGGGCGGTCTATCGGTTGGTGAAGAAAAAGAACAGATGTACGGAGTAATGGAGTGCTGTTCTACTCTACTGCCGCAGGATGCTCCCCGTTATATCATGGGAATCGGTTCACCTGAGGATCTGGTGGAGGCTGTCTGGCACGGCTATGACATGTTTGATTGTGTCATGCCGACAAGAAACGCCCGCAACGGCATGTTGTTTACCAGTCAGGGGCGGATCAATATCAAGGCCAAGATATATGAAGAGGATGCGGGACCACTTGATTCTGCCTGCAGCTGCTATGTATGTAAAAACTATTCTCGTGCGTATCTCAGGCATCTGTACCGATCGGGTGAAATACTGGCGTCACAGTTGAATACATATCACAATCTTTACTTTTACCTTGATCTTATGAGGAGAATTCGGGAAGCGATCCAGCAAAATGGTTTTGATGCATTTCGCAGGGAGTTCAAAACGACGGTGCAACAGAAACAATAATTTTAAAAGGGAGGATAAACATGTTTGGTTTGGCTTTTGCGATGGGGGGGGCTCCGGGAGGAGCATCAGGTGCAGCCGGCGGCGGAATGGCGGCGTTTCAGCAAGTAATTCCACTGGTTTTCATGTTCGCAATATTTTATTTTTTGCTTATTCGTCCACAGCAGAAAAAAGCCAAAGAGCATAAAGCATTACTGGAGTCGATGAAAAAGGGTGACAATGTTATTACTGCCGGCGGAGTTCATGGTAAGGTTGCGGCTGTAGAAAATGAGCTTGTGACGCTTGAAATTGCAAATAACGTAAATATTAAAATTACCAAAAGTTATATCGCTGCAATCAAGAAAGACTAGCTAAAAATCTGGAAGGGAGGAGCAAGCCTTATGCCGAAAGAAACTGGCTGGCGTATAAGCCTGATAGCTGTATTTGTTGCACTATCGTTTCTGTACCTGACTCCAACCCTGGCGAGCAAGATGCCGTCATGGTGGGGAAACCTTTTGCCAAAAGACAAGATTCATCTTGGGCTTGACCTTCAGGGTGGAACACACCTTGTTATGGAGGTCGATACTCAGAAGGCGATTGAAGGATCTCTGGATCTTGTTGCCACAGATCTTGAAGATACACTGAACAGTAAAACTCTTCGTTTTAAACGTATCGCACGAACCGGATCCGACAAGGTTTCCGTGGTACTCTACGAGAAGGGTACTGCCGATACTGTTCAGAAGCTGATCAAGGATAAATATCCCACCTACGAGCAGAGCCCGACGTTTGATGAAGGCGGCTTTGTTGCCCTGACGTTGCGGGTGAGCGAAAAGGATGCGTTGGATCGCAAAGACAAGGCAGTCCAGCAGGCTCTTGAAACAATCCGTAACAGGATAGACCAGTTTGGTGTTTCGGAACCTACTATTCAGCGTGAAGGCATCAATCATATTGTTGTCCAATTGCCCGGTATTAAGGATCCGCAGCGTGCGATCGATCTGATTGGTCGTACGGCTCGACTGGATTTTAAAATGGTGCGCGAGGATATCTCACCAACATCCGGAACAATTCCTGATGATGCTGAACTGCTTAAGGAAAAAACAGTTGATGCCGCAACCGGTGCTGTCACAGAAATTCCGATCGTCGTTCAGAAAAAATCGATGATTACCGGTGACCTCTTGACGGACGCACAGGTCAGAATCGACTCACAGTTCAATCAGCCATACGTCGGGATCGAATTTAATTCTCTTGGTGCCAAATTGTTCGACCAGGTCACTGCGGCAAATGTTGGCAAACGCTTTGCTATCGTGCTTGACAACAATATTCATTCAGCTCCGGTCATACGTGAACGGATTTCCGGTGGCAGTGCCCAGATCTCAGGTAATTTTACTGAAAAAACAGCCTCCGACCTTGCTATTGTGCTTCGGGCCGGAGCATTACCGGCTCCGGTCAAGATTATTCAAAATGTGACCGTAGGGCCCTCCTTGGGTCAGGACTCAATTAATAAAGGGCTGTATGCTGGTCTGATTGGTGTATTGCTTGTTGTTGTCTTCATGGCAATTTATTACAAATTGTCCGGAATGATTGCCAACCTCGGCATGATTCTAAACATCGTGTACCTGATGGGAGCGTTGGCTGCATTGGGAGCCACTCTGACATTGCCGGGTATTGCCGCTATCGTGTTGCTTGTCGGTATGTCAGTAGACTCGAACGTCATTATCTTTGAGCGTATCCGTGAAGAGCTTAAGTTGGGCAAGTCCCCTAAAGCGGCTCTGGATGCCGGTTATGATAAGGCCTTTTTGACGATCATGGACTCACATATCACCACGTTGATTACGGCGGCTGTCCTGTTCCAGTTCGGCACCGGTCCGGTAAAAGGTTTTGCTGTTTCCTTGAGTTTAGGGGTTATTATCAATCTGTTTACTTCGTTGATAGGGACCAAGGTGACCTTTGACCTGTTTCTGCACAAGGGCAAAGTAAAAAAAATGAGCATATAGGGGGTAACACCGTTCATGGAACTTCTTGGGAAAACAAGAATAGATTTTATTGGTATGCGTACTATTTCCTTCATCATATCAGCGATTATTTCGATCGTCGGTATCATCGGGGTCATTCAGGTGGGCCGTGGTGCCGCCAATATGGGCATCGACTTTTCAGGTGGCACTGCCATGCAGCTGAAGTTCAGTAAGCCGATATCGATTGCCGATGCCAGAACAGCGCTGCATAAAAACGGCGTAGTCAAGGCCGATCTGCAGGAAATAAAGGACGGCAATAAGCTTCTTGTTAAAATGGCCGGGGCAGCAGTCGGTAAACCATCAGAAATGGTGCAGACTGCCTTCAAAAAAGAATTTGCTGATAATTCCTTCACCGTAGAAAGTTCAACAGAAATCGGACCTTCCATTGGTGACAAGCTGCGTAAGGACACCCTGATCGCAGCGGTGCTCTCGATGTTGGGAATTATCATGTACATCGCGTGGCGGTTTGATTTCAAGTTCGGTGTGGGTGCGACTCTCGCGACCATGCACGACTGTCTGGCAATGTTTGCTGTTTTTTATCTGATGAACAAAGAGATTAATCTGCTGTTTATAACAGCAGTTCTGACCATCGCCGGGTATTCTCTTACCGATACGGTTGTTGTTTTTGACCGGATTCGTGAAAATCTGCATAAGAATCTGAAAGGTGCGATGAACACAATTTTTAATGATAGTATTAATGAAGTGCTTTCCCGTACGATCGTTACGTCGCTAACGGTTTTTCTTGCCGCATCATCTCTCTTTCTTTTCGGAGGAGAAGTCATCCATGATTTTTCACTCGCATTGTTAGTCGGCGTGCTTGTTGGTACCTATTCGTCAGTATTTGTTGCCAGTCCGATTGTGGTAATTCTTGAAAATCGTGCCTTGGCAAAAAAAGCTCAAACAGCGTAATCTTGCTGATCTATTCAATCCGGAGAGGTGTTCTGTGAATAAAGAATCAACCCTGATAGCAGTTGTTGCACTTATCGTTGGATTATTGGGCGGGTATTTGATTTTCAGCATCAGTAGTGCCGGTAAAGCACAGCAGACGAATGCCTCTATCCCGTCTGGTGGCGGAACCCCTACTGACTATACGCAGCGTATAGCCCAGGCCGAGAAGATTGTTGCTCAAGATCCAAAAAATCTTAACGCATGGATATCTCTGGGGAACGATTATTTTGATACGGAACAATCTCAAAAAGCCATTAATGCGTATGGTAAAGCGTTGGAAATCGAACCGAATAACCCAAATATTTTAACTGACCAAGGGGTTATGTTTAGAAAAGTTGGCTGGTACGATAAAGCCCTGGCCAATTTTGAAAAAGCCCAGAAAATTGATCCAAAACATCTTCAAAGTCTTTTCAATGAAGGCATTGTCTACGCGGTTGATTTAAAGGACCATGTTAAGGCGCGGCCCTATTGGAGAAAGATACTTGAAATAGATCCGAACGGTCCGACCGGTATGCAGGTCAAGAGTCTGATGCAGGGTGGAGGCGAAGCACCCCCGGCAGGAAAATAAAATCTGAAAATCCCCCGCTTGCGGGGGATTTTTTTTGACATATGGAACCGATAAAAATGCAAAAAAAATGGGTTGTTAAAACTGCTGTTGATGCCGATGCTGAGGAGCTTTCCCGCTCGCTGGGCGTCTGTTCCATAACGGCACGGATTCTACTCGGCAGAGGAATCGCCACCACTGAAGAGGGGACGAACTTTCTTGCACCTGCACTCTCAACCATGCCCGATCCGTTTTTGTTAAAAGGCATGCAGTCTGCGGTTGAGCGGGTGATTCGTGCCCGAACGAGTGGTGAAGCTGTGTGTGTCTACGGTGATTATGATGTTGACGGTATTAGTGGCACCGCACTGCTGGTTTCTTTCCTGCGTCAGGTGGGTGTCGTCTGCAGCTATTTTATTCCCAATCGTTTTGATGATGGTTATGGACTCAGCGAAGAGGCTCTTCAGCAGATTATTGAGGCCGGTGCAGCACTGATTATTTCTGTCGATTGCGGGATTACGGCACTCAAGGAAGCACAATTTTGCCAGTCAGTTGGTGTTGATCTGATAATTCTGGATCATCATACACCACGAGAGTGTATTCCGGAAGCGGTTGCCGTTGTAAATCCTCTGCAGCCCGGTTGTGCATATCCATTTAAATTGTTAGCGGGTGTCGGTGTCGCCTTCAATCTGCTGGTTGCACTGCGCAGTCGCTTACGGCAGGAGAAGGCGTTTCTCCCTGGTGAAGAGCCTGATCTGAGAGACTGGCTTGACCTTGTCGCACTCGGGACAATCGCTGATGTGGTGCCGCTGGTTGACCAAAATCGCACCTATGCCTTCTTTGGTTTGCAAAGACTCGAAAATAGCAAAAGACCGGGTATTGATGCACTCAAAGCTGTTGCTGGAATCAAAGGCGCAGTTTCCTGTGGCCAGGTTGGTTTTCGGCTGGCACCACGTCTGAACGCCGCCGGTCGCATGGAAAGTGCTGTGCCGGGCGTTCAGTTGTTGCTTGGTACGAGTAGCGCGGAGTGTTCTGCTATTGCTGATGAACTTGACACGGCGAATGCTGAACGTCAGGCGGTTGAGCGGGAAATACTTGAGCAAGCTGTTGCCATGGTCGACGGTGGCGCTCGTTATCCGGCCTGCAAGAGTATCGTACTTGCTTCTCGCGATTGGCATCAAGGCGTTATCGGCATTGTTGCATCCAGGCTTGTTGAACGTTATCATCGTCCGACAATCCTTATCGCCATTGATGAGCACGGCGATGCAAAGGGATCCGGCCGCAGTATTCCCGGTTTTCATTTACTGGATGCACTGAACGCCTGTTCCGGGCATCTGGACCATTTCGGAGGGCATCGGTATGCAGCTGGCGTTGGTTTGAAAGCTGAGTGTGTTGACGACTTTGCTGCCGCCTTTGAAACTGCTGTCGGAGAAATTCTGGGCGATATAATACCGGTGCCGCTTCTTGATATTGATGTTGCCGTGTGCCCGACAGAGGTAAACCTTGCATTGGCTCATGAGTTGCAGCGTATGGAGCCGTTTGGTGCCGGGAACCCGGAGCCCGTCCTTATGATGCGTGGCGTTACGGTGGTGGAGCGTCGTATTGTCGGCGACGGACATCTTAAGTTGCGTGTATCGGCAAATGGGCAGATTTTTAATGCGATTGCATTTCGTCAGGCAGAATGTCTGACCGATGGCCCGTTGGACATCGCTTTTTTTCCGGAAGGTAACACCTGGAATAACGCAACGACACTGCAGTTACGGATTAAAGCGATTCGAAATGCGGAGGTGTAATGCAGAGAAATGAACGTTTTGACCATGCCGACCGTATTATAAAAATCGGTTTCTGGGTCAACGCGATATTGATGGTGCTGAAGCTGTCAGCCGGATACTGGGGGCGTTCGGATGCGGTCTTTGCTGATGGTATCGAAAGCGCGTGCGATTTTATTGCCATATTTGCTGCCATGGTGGCGCTCAAGCTGGGCCGCCAGCCGTTTGATGCCAATCACCCTTATGGGCACGGCCGTGCAGAAAGCCTTGCGGCGCTTCTTGTCTCATTGGTTATCTGCGCCACCGGCGGTTGGATTCTGTATGAGTCTGTTGTTTCGATTATGGGGGGAAATTTTAAATCGCCCGGCTTGATTGCCGTTGCAGCGGCTGCAGTTACGATTGCTATCAAAGAATGGCTCTATCGATTTTCGACCAAAACGGGTAAAGAACTCGAAAGCCCCGCGCTGCTGGCAATTGCAAAGGATCACCGTAAAGACGCCGTAACATCGGTTTCAACACTGATCGGAGTTATCGGTGCTTTTTTCGGTTTGGGGATTATGGACCCGCTGGCGGCCGGGCTGACCTCGTTCTTTATTCTGCATGTCGGATACCAGACGTTTCGTGAAGCCGCCCATGATTTGATGGATGGGACCGCTCCCGCCAATTTCATTGAAGCTCTCCAGGTGCTTGCGGAAAGTGTCGAACATGTTGAACACGTCCATGAAATGCGTGCCCGTCGCTCCGGACAGTATATGATTGTTGATTTGAAGCTGGAAATGGATCCGAATATGACGGTCAAGCAATCACATGATGTGGCAACCGGTGTCAAAAAACTGATCTTCGACCACTATCCCGGAGTCGGTGATGTTATGATTCATATCAATCCGCACGACGAAGAACATGAGGATTTGATCAGGTTATGAAGCCATGGACCTTTTTAATATCCCTTGAGCTCTGTCTCGGATTGCTTGCCTTGGTGTGTGTCTGTATGGCAGCCGGTTCCTTTAGTTTGTCCGGAGAATATGCCGCAGCTATTAACGGTATGCCGCTGTTTGCATGGCTGCGGGAGGTGCCGATCTCCATATCATGGTGGCTCTGGTTGACGCTGGTCCTTCTTGCCTTGCTTGCTCTGAACACGGTTTTTTGCTCATCAGAAACGCTTTGGTCGCGTTGGGGAAAGGGTGGTGTGACGGCTCTTATAGCGCCGCAGTTGATGCACGCCGGCTTTCTGCTGATTGTCGTCGCTCATCTGTTAAGTGCTATGGGATCATCACTTCATTCGATTGAGGTTGGGGAAATGAGCCGTGCTGCATTGCCGGATGGTACAAGCTTCGGTGTCGCTTCAATCTCAGTAACAACTTCTCCGCAGGGAATGCCGGTCGGCTTCGCAAGTGAGTTGGTGCCTGATCTGAATAATCCTGCCGGGCGGGTTGTCATCTCGCCAAATCATCCCTGGTTCTCCAATGGCTTCGGGGTGTATATCAAGCAGGCTGAAGCATACCCGTTCAAGCGGGCGCTTCTTGAGATTCATCATGAACCTGGTGCCGCCTGTGCCCTGGCTGGATCGTTGCTGTTTGTGGCTGGAAATGTTCTGTTGGTGGTCATCAGATCGAGACAGCGGGAGAAAGAGTTTGCCTGATCGAGCCTGTACACCCGTCCCCATTACAGGTACTTATAATGATGGGCACTTCTGTGTTCACAAGCGACTTTTCTCCGGGAAATAACACTGAGATGTAATTGCGCGATAATCCTTTGCAGAGCCCCGTTTTATCATTGTAGCCTTGAACGAGGACTTTCAGTACTCTTCCCACAAACTGCTCTAAAAATGCTGTTTTTTTCAATTTTGCGATATCCCGCAAACGGGCTGACCGTTCAGTAACAACCTGGGCTGGTAGGTGCCCTGGCATGCTGGCGGCCGTGGTTCCGGGACGGCTGGAATAGGGAAATACATGCAGGTCAGAGAACGGCAGCATTTCAAGGAGCTGGACCGTTTCGTTAAATTCCGCCTCAGTTTCTCCCGGAAACCCGGCAATCACGTCGGCACCGATAAATGCGTCTGGTATCGCCTCGAAAATCTTACCGATTAACTCTTTAAAAAATGCGGCTGAATATGATCTTCCCATGCGCTGTAATACGGTATTGCTGCCGCTCTGTAACGGGAGGTGTACATGTGGGCAGATGCTCTGTGATGCTGCCATTAGTTTCAGAAATTCATCACTGACCTCATTCGGCTCAATCGAGCCAATGCGCAGACGTGGTACGATGTCAGCCGTATCAATCGCCAGTACGAGAGCAACTAAAGATGTCGGAGATGTCAGATCCAGTCCATAGGCACCCAGGTGAATGCCGGTCAGTACGACTTCGTTAAAACCGTTGGCGGCGAAATCCTGAATGCCGTGCAGAATGTCGTCAGGGCTGACGCTCCGGCTGCGTCCCCGGGCGTACGGAACAATGCAGTACGTGCAGAAGGAGTTGCAGCCGTTCTGAATCTGTAGGAAGGCGCGGGTATGCTCGGCAAAACTGGTCAGTTTGAGCGATTCAACCTGGCTGATTGCAGAGATATCAGAAACGACGTGTTCGGAAGAGTCCAGCAGACTTGAAATATTCAGCTTTTCCTGATTGCCGAGGATGCAGTCAAGTTCGGGCATTTTTTCCAATTCTCCCGGAGCCACCTGAGCATAGCAGCCGGTCGCAATGATACGGGAGTCGGGATTCAGGCGACGGGCGCGGCGTATCAGGCGGCGTGTCTCTGCGTCGGTTCGGGCGGTAACGGTGCAGGAGTTGATGATATAGATATCAGATGACTCTGTGAAGGGAACGACGTGGTATCCGGCGACCTTCAACTGCTCGATCATGGTTGCTGATTCAAATTGGTTGGTTTTACACCCTAATGTGCTGATAGCTACCCGTTTCATATCGGTTTCTGATCCTTTTCAAGTTTGGCAAGTGTTCTGCTGACATATACAACAACAACCAGAGCTGCCGACCATGTGATGCCGAATATTCCCCACCAGATGCCGAGCAATCCCAACCCCATGACAGTCGTAAAAAGATGGAATACAAAAGCAGGTCCGGCAATTTGGCGATACAGTCCGATAATAAGGCCGAACAGCGGCATTTTAATGCCTTGCATCGCGGAAACGCAAATATAGAGCAGGACATACGCCGGTAGGACATACGCTTCAACGGTAAGAAAACTGACTCCGACGTCAATAACAGATTGATCCGTGGTGAAGAACATCATTAACTCACGGCTGTAGATGAGTGCCCCCACGGTGCCTGAAACAGCCAGCACAAAACCGTAGCGGAGCGATACCCGGACTGTTTCGCGGATGCGGTCAATTCTTTCTGCTCCGAAATTCTGGGCAGTCAGTGCCAGGGTGGAAATATTCAACCCCATGACCGGCAGCAGTGCAATCTGTTCGATACGGGTTCCAATACCATATGCGGCCACAGCCTGCTCGCCAAAACGTCCGACGAACCAGGTGATGATAAAGATGCCGAGCGAGATTGTCATCATGTTCATGGTCGATGGAAATCCCTGTTTGAACAGCTCGCGATAATAACCCCAGCGGGGCTTGAGATCGGCAAGGCGAAAGGATGGCATGCTGCCGGTTTTTGATAGTTGACTGAACATATAAAATGTTCCTAGGCACTGGACAGAAACCGTTGCGAGAGCGATACCGGCTAACCCGAGTTTCGGAAAGCCTGCCCCGCCGTACATGAACCACGGGTCCAGCGCCAGGTTGAGAAAAAAACCGGCGATCAGAAAATTACGGAATGCCCGGGTATTGCCATGGGAATTGAGAATCGCATTCATTACATAGTTAAGCAGAAAGAAGATACTGCCGGCGAAGATGACATTTATGTAGCTGAGCGCCAGGGCAAGATATTCGCCACGAGCTCCCATCAGAATGAATATTGTCGGAGCCAATAGAAGTCCCGCGATGGTGAGAAATAATGCATGGCACAGGGCGAATGAGAGTGATTGAGACAGATACAGCTTCGCCTCTACATGATCCTTGCGACCAAGAGCATTACCGATCAGTGTGGTTGCGCCGGTTGAGACGCCGCTGCCGATTGACAGAATCAGGAAAAAAACCGGAAAGGAAAGCGACATGGCAGCCAGTGCGCTGGTTGAAAGGCGTCCGCCATACCAGGTGTCTACGACGTTAAACATGGTGTTGAAGAAAAAACCGGTTCCGGCCGGTATTGCCAGGCGTCGGACGAGGTGAGGGATTGGTGCGGAAGTCAAGTCAGAGGTCATAGTGACAGGTTAAGGGGTCGAAGGGCACGGGTCAAGGAAAAACAGTCTGTGTTTTAGTTGAAAAAATAGAAAAAAACAGCTAAAACGGAAAACATTTTTATTTGTTAGTAAAACCAGCAATTTTTATTACCTTCGGGAGGCACACATGAGTTTAATCACGTTGTACGATACCACCTTGCGGGACGGCACACAGGCAGAGGATATTTCTTTTCTGGTTGAGGATAAAATTCGCATTGCCCACAAACTTGACGAATTAGGTGTTCACTATATCGAGGGGGGATGGCCGGGAAGCAACCCGAAAGATGTCGCCTTCTTTAAAGATATAAAAAAGGAAAAACTGACTCAGGCCAAAATTGCAGCGTTTGGCTCCACGCGGCGTGCCAAGGTGACTCCCGATAAAGACAGCAATATTATTACACTGGTGAAAGCTGAGCCGGATGCGATTACTATTTTTGGTAAAACCTGGGATTTTCACGTGCGCGAAGCACTGCGCATTTCGCTGGAAGAAAATCTGGAACTTATTTTTGATTCTTTGGAATACCTTAAAAAACATGCCCCGGAAGTTTTCTATGATGCCGAGCATTTTTTTGATGGCTATAAGGCTAATCCTGAGTACGCCAT
>JAYTVV010000279.1:0-44901 GCA_043743795.1 Geobacteraceae bacterium | reverse complement strand
CTCCGGTTCGTGACATTTCGGATGAAATCGGCTAGGATGTCGCTACTGATGCGGTAATAAGGGGGCAGTGCGTGGGGCAAACGGTACGGTTTGGTATTTCACTGGATGAAAAGTTATTACAGAACTTTGATCAGTTGATTGAGCAAAAGAGCTATATGAACCGCTCCGAAGCGATCCGTGATCTCATTCGGGCGTCGTTGGTCGAAGAACGCTGTGGAGCTGAGGATCAGGAAGCCGTCGGCACAGTGACGCTTGTTTATAACCACCATGTGAGGGATCTTGCCGACAAACTGACCGATCACCAGCATGCCCACCATGATCAGATTGTTTCTGCACTGCACGTTCATCTTGACGCCCACAACTGTCTTGAAGTACTGGTGATTCGTGGAACCGTTCTTGTTGTGAAGCAGATTGCGAATGAGCTGATTAGCGTCAAGGGGGTTAAGCATGGTAAGCTGGTGCTTACTACTACCGGAGATGATCTTTAACGCAATGATCACCGGAGAAAGATTAAAATGAAGACCGCGGCTACAATAGCTCTGTTCTGTGCGGGTGGTGGTCTTACGCGCTATTATCTGTCGGGTTGGGTGTATAGTTTGCTGGGGCGTGCCTTTCCGTACGGCACTTTTGCGGTCAATATCATCGGTGCCTATCTGATCGGACTGATAATGGAACTCGGTCTGCGCAGCACGTTTATTCCTGATGCGCTGCGGCTTGGATTGACGGTTGGATTTCTTGGCGGCTTGACGACGTTTTCTACCTTCAGCTATGAAACATTTTCCTTGCTGGAAGATGGCCAGTTTCTTGTGGCATTTGCCAATGTACTGGCAAGTGTTACCGTTTGTCTGTTGTTTACCTGGCTGGGCATCATAACGGTGCGAACGCTGACATAAGGATAGTGTTATGACAAAACTTATTGGCGAACAGGTGCTGATGCGGATATTCATCGGAGAGGGGGACCGCTTCGGTCATAAGCCCCTCTATGAGGCTTTGGTGGAACTGCTGCGAAGCGAGGGGTTTGCGGGCGCGACCGTGCTGCGTGGCGTCTGCGGTTTCGGAGCCAACAAAGTCTACCACACCCAGAAACTTCTGGATCTTTCCGCCGACCTGCCGTTTGTTGTTGAGGTGATTGATACTGAGGAGAAGATCAACGCAATTATGCCGCGTATCGACGCTATGATGGGTGGTGGCATGATTACACTGGAAAAAGCGACTGTAATTCGCTACAGCCACGTACAGTTGTGACGCTCCTATAGGAATATTGCGGCTCACATAGGACACTTGATACGACAAAGCCCGCTTATGCGGGCTTTGTCGTATGTTTGGATCAGTATGAAATATCAATGTAGTTCCGTGTTATATTTCCCCTGGGGGTTGTAACCGTCACTATAAGAGTGTCGGTTCCGGAACCGGTGCAGTTATTTTTTATTGAAGTATCCGCAGCAGTAACTCGATAATTTGCTGAAGCGGGACTGGCTGTAAGGCACGTGCCTGCAAAGCTGAAAGCGGTAGTCGTCTCTTTTGGCATAATATTATTATTGAGATCGACGATGGAAATGGTCACTCTTGTCGAGGTGCCGGTACCGCCGATAGCAAACCCACCTGTATTTACATCAATTCTCTCAGGAGGACCTAGACTTGAGATAAATGCATCGGATCCGGACATGGTTATCGTGCTGTTACTGAACACGTTAATTGTGCGCGGTGACCCAATCGATGACGCCCCCTGAAAAATGCCGTTGAACCTGCCATCACCGACGTTATAGATGCCGTCGCCATTGAAATCAATAAAGGGATCGGTTGCAGCATCTCGCGTTAACTTGCCACTCTTAGAGAGAAAAGCTTCAGGAATATCGGTGAATTCACCGGCATCTGCCAAGCCATTCCCATTCAGATCCGTAAAGCTTTCTTCACCAACAGCATAGACCAGGATTTTTGCTATACCATCAGTGGGTCGTGGGTTCTGGCTGCGCCAATTAACAGTTGCAATACCGTTCTTGGTAGTACCGGCAGGTTCAATAGATCCGCCAAATGCTGTAAAGTATACTGAAGTACCGTCGGGAACCGGGTTTCCAAAATGATCAGACAGCATGGCGGACACAGACACTATCTCGTTATCATATTTCCACGCTTCAGGGTTATGGGAGCTAAAAGCGACTGATAACCCATCCTGGTGGGGCAGGCCGGTCGATACGGTCAATTGATCTGATTTTACCGAAATGGAACTTCCTCTCACATTCGCGGTAACTCTCACCGGAGTAGAAACAATGCCGGCGTTGACAATAGTTTTAACCGTACCTGTTGAATCACTTACGGCAAAGGCCGGTATCAGCGTGATTCCGCCAACACTGGTATCAAGGGTGAAATCGATGGTTTGGCCGGCTAGAGGTTGACCGGTTACGTCCCTGATGATGAACGATACTATGGATGTCTCCGTACGACCTGCTCCGCCGGCCCCCTTTAGAGTGATGCTGGTTGGAGAAGCTGAAACAAACGCAATGGAGTTGACTGCAGGACTTGTCACTACGGGAGGGGTAACTGTCGTGCCAGTTGAAATGCTGACTCCTGGAAGGGTAATCGGCTTTGTGATCGAAAGCGTTCCGACAGTAACGGTATAAGAAACGGTGGTATCTGCCTGCACTTCAGTTGAAGTGAAATAGAACGTTGCTGACCCGCTTGAACTTACGGATTGGCTTGAAGGGGAAAACGATATCAAAGCTGAATCCGTTGAGCTAATGGATACCGAGCCGCTTCCGGGGCCTCCTTTTGGCGCGACAAGCTTGACCGCTATGGTGCCGCTTCCGCCGCTTTTTGATGGAGCGACAACATTTTCAATTGAAAGTATGCCGGTTGAATCATCTGATGTAACGTTGCTCCCGCCGCCACACGCGGATAAAGAGAAGAATGCGAGACAAATGAGAATGGAGCGGTTCAACACATGTAACTTCATATTTCCTCCACTGGTGTAAATTAAACCGGTAGTTACTCTGGATTCTTAAACTGCGCATTTTCCTGACAGTCGCTGCGGTAGACGATGGCGTCCTGTGCAAAAGGCGATTGCGGGTAGGACGTAAGGAAAGAGGACAGAATTTTAACCGCTTCAGTGCAGTTTCCTGTCTTATAGGCGGCCACGCCGGCACGATAGTGAGCCGCCTGCTGGTCCGTAGTGGTTGTAGATATGGCAACCTGCTGCAAAGAGTCAGGCTTTTCTGTTGGAACATTTCTGCTTAATGCGGGGGGAGCCTGGCTTGGTGCCTTGAGTACAACCGGTTGCGGCTGTACTCTTTCCTGACGCACTGCAGCAGGTGGCGAAACCGGCTGCGGGTCAAGGGCCGATGGTTTATGTACAGCCTCTGTCCGCCGTATTGCCGGTAGTGCGGAGGCGGTCGGTGCTGCCTCAAGAGTCAGTCCGTTACTGTCAAAACGTGTAATGATGCGCGGCAGTTCCGTCAATTCCGTGTGCAGGATAACCCAGATACCGTCAGTATGTCGAGCAACCTTTGCTTGTTTAAAACCAAGAGATGTGAGCTGCAGGTCGGCGTCGCTGAGTGCGCTTTTAACGCCGGGCATCTGGATTATGATCCGCCTGTTTTTTGTTTCACGCAGTATGGTCGGTTGCTGTTTCATGTTGCTGATATTCAGGCGGATGCCGGTGGCGCCGGCTGTTATCCCTTCCAGCGTTGGTGACGATGTCATTTTTTTTTTAGGTGCCGCAGCTGTATGTGTGCTGGACGCCATAATGTCAGTAGTTGTCGATGCAGGAGTTGCCCGGAGAGGAGATGGCAGCGGTTTTTCTGCCGTAGTCGGAATCGTATTTACCGGTACTTCAACTTCTGAAACTACCGGTTTGCTTTGGGGCGACTGCGTGAGTTTGACGGCAGGCTCTGTCGGCAGGGCGTTAGATTGAGGTCTCACTTCAGCAGGCTGGGCCGGTGCGGTAGCTTGTGGTTCCTCAGTTTCAGTTTTAGGCTGAACCCGATGAGGCTCGCTTTTCATGATCCAGTCACGCGAACTCTTCTCGGTAATCATGCTTCCCAGATTGTTAATCAGGTGGAAATCTCCGCCGATATTCTGCATCCGTTTTTCATGATCCTTGCGGATTTCATCGATGCTTTTGCTATTCAGGACGTAGGGGGTCATCATGATGACCAGTTCGGCCTTGTTTCTGGCCTGTTTACTGTATGAAAAAAGGGAGCCGAGATAGGGAATGTCTCCCAGAAGCGGAACGCTGCGCTTGGTTTCCAGAAGCTTATCAGATATCAGGCCTGCGATCACGATCGTTTCTCCGGCTTTGGCATCTACCATGGTATCTATCTCACGCACGTCGATCACCGGCTTGGTACTGGTTTTGTCAGGTGAGGTCGATATTTCCCTGATCTCCGAGACACTGGGGTGGATCTGCATGATGATCGAGCCGTCCGATCCGATCTGGGGGGTCACATCAAGAAAAATCCCGACTTCATCAATTTGGGGTGTGGTCGTGAAAGTATCCTGACCTCCGAGAGCGTTGTTCTGGGTGGTCTTGCTGGATACCCAGGATACCTCTTTGGTCGTCAGTTTGATGACCGCCTTCTGGTTGTTAAGTGCCGTGATCTTCGGGCTGGAGAGCATGTTGACATTACCCTGCTCCTTCATGGCGTCAAGCATGACGCCGAAGGTGGAACCGGCTGCTGAAATCTTGAAGACGCTGCTTCCCGCAGCTGTTGACGCGGCGCTAGAGGGGATCAGCGACTGGGCGATAGTAAAATTGGTCGATTTGTCGATGATGGTCTTCCAGTCGATTCCCATGGAAAAACTGTCGCTCAAGCTGACTTCCATGATATGCGCTTGAATCAGCACCTGTCGTTTGCTCCCCTCTTCGACGTCGGCCAGAAACGAGGTGATTTTGTCGAGATTTTCGGGGAAATCGGTGATCTGGATAATGCCGGCCTGTTCGTTGACGACCAGCTGTTTGAGTTGATTCTCGTTGAGCTGAGAGCTGCTCAGCATCGGATCATCCATCTCGGATGCCGCTGCTTTGCCGGTAGCGGCAGATTTTAATTCTGCTGTCGGTTTTTTTTCTGCTTCACCGACAATATAGCCGCCACCTTCACGTTTCCCTTTGCCGCTGGTGCCAAAAACAAACATTTCAAGTGAAGTCTCGATTGCTCCCCAGAAGTCGGACTTACCGGCCGTTGATACGCTGACACTACCGGAGCCACCGGCAGCAAAACCGGATACATTCATGTTGCTGGAAGAGTTGCGGGTGTCTTTCAGATAGTTCATCCGGAAGGTGCGGGTGGAAAGTTTGGGTCTGCCGACCAGGATCATGCCGTTTTCGACTGAGGCTGTGTAGCCAAGCGGCTTGAGGATGGTGTAAAGCAATTCACCCAGTTTCTTGTTTTTCGCCTCAATTTGAACAGTCCCTTGTAAACCCCGTTCTGCAACGATCGAAATGCCGCTCTCTTTTGACAGCAGCATCAGGACATCGCGAAGGTCGGCATTCTTGAGTGTCAGTGAATAACCGCGGCCGGGATCGGTGTATCGATATGCATCAGGTTCCTTTGGGACAGTGACGGCTTTTGGGGCAGGAGAGGGCGTTGTATATGAAGGAAGCGCACTTGTGTCTTTCAGTTTAGTTGCTGTCGGATTGACGCACCCGAGGATTCCGAATGGGATGGCAAGTGCTGCTATAATTCTATTTTTCATTTTTTGCCTCGATCTATCCTACCCTGATAGATGTCATAGATGATTTTTTCTTTGAGTTCATTGAGTACCACAACCTGATAGCGGCTGATATGCTTGATGGTGACGCCGCCGATTGTGTCACCGGCTTTAACGTTACGGCCGTTAATAAGGGCATGAAACGCTTTGTCGGTCTGCATGATACCCTGTATCCGGATTTCCTGCCCCTGTTCTCGCTCCGGTTTTAAAAGTTTTGCACTGGGTTTCAGCAGCATGTTTTTAGTGGTTGGCGGTGCATCGCTCTTTTTTGTGCTTCCGATGAATGGTTCACGTCGCCATGAGCCGGAATCTGTGCTGATGCCGACAGGCGGTTGGTGCTGTGTCGTTGCAGAAAGGGGACCTTGTTCAGCCCTTGTCGTACCAACAGTGATAAACACGCCGAGAAGCGCGACAATACCGGTGATGATTGATGGTCGTCTCATCATCGTTTCACCGGCAGTGAGAACAGCTCAACGGTTAATGTCGCTTTGAGCTGATTGGTGTCCGGGGTCAGCTTGAAATCGCTTATTCGGTTCAAACGATCCGAATTCTGCACACGTCGGACATATTCGGCAAAATTGCGATAGCTACCGTTGGCATTGATTCTAAGGCGTTGTTTTACAATTGTGGTTGTGTCGGCACTACCAGGCCGGGCTGAACTGGAACTTTTGTCTGCCTCTGTGGATACATCATGCTGTTTCAGCCCTGATTCACGGGCTGATCGATAAAGAAACTCTATAAAAGCCGGCGTGTTGGCTTCTGTTGGTACCAGTCTGGTTAAGCGTTTTACTTCAATTTCAGCCGCCTGCACCTTGTCTCGCTCCGAGCTTATTCTGGCCAGGTCAGCCCGGATAAGTTTTACCTTCGTGGCTCGGTTTGTGCGATAGACAAGCATAACCACTGACAAAATCAGTAGATATGCTACCAGGGCTATGAGTTTATTTTGACGTGTCAAGCGGGTTGACCTCACTGGTAACGGTAATCTTCAGAAATCGATCCTTGTCCCTGGTAAAAACGGCTATGGTCGGTTCACGGTGATTCTTCAGCGTTGGTGAACGATCAAGCATTGTCATGAATTTGGTCAGCAGCATGCTTTCACCAATTGTGTCATCAAGGCGTGCCAGAGCGGTTATGTCAATAAAACCCTTGGTGTCTTTTACGTGATATTCAAAATTTTCCAGGTAAACTCCATCCGGCAGGTCTGTCGCCAACTCACGGAACAGGTTATAGAAAGCAAACTGACGTGAAGTAAGCTTTTTGAGGTCATCAAGATTCTTGGTGTTTTCAGAGATGGCAGGTGTCTTGCCGGTGGCTTGCTTCGGGGTCTGAGTCTGCTGAAGTTCTTTTTTCAGCTTTCGGAACTCCAGTTCGGTGAGTGTTATAGCCAGCAGGGCTACGCACGCAGTAATCGCGTAAATAATGAGATATGACGTTCTGTGCAGAGGGAAACGTCGAAAAAAGTCTGCAGTGGTGTACGTTGTTGCCGAGTTGCTTTGCAGTGCCGCTGCAAAGCCGGCCAGAGGCACGTAACCGCTTTCTTCGGGAAGCCCGGTCGGCATGGCCGGTGCGATGCCGACTTCAATACCCATAGCCTCTTTAAGAGCGGTTGCGATCTCATCCAACCCACCTTCAAGGCCGCATATCCAGGCCATTTGGACCGGAGTTGCCGGATGAGCATTTTGATAGTTTGAGTTGACACTGAAGATGGTGTTGATGATTTTGAAAATTTTGAGTTTTTGTATCTTTTCTTCATCATCAGCACTGTTTTCACTCGTAATGGCAGAGGATGCATACGGCAGTCGCTGAAAATGGAGGATGCCGTCAGATGAGATGTAAAATGCCTCGATAAACCCGCGCTGAATTTCGAAAATTGCGTGGGCATTAAAAATTGCCTCTCGAACGCTGCGGAACGCATCAATCATGGCATTGACAGGAGTTGTGATGCTGCTCAAGCGCATTCGACAGGATGTAAAAGCCTTGCGGTAATCCTGCAGCGTTGCGGTAGGTATGTAGAGTGAACACCAGGTCTGCGTTTTCTGGTCGGAAGCGGCAGGTATTATGGAAAAAGGGGGGAATTCCTCTTTCGTCTCGGCGCTTATTTTGCGGCCGATCAGCTTTTGTGCGTCAGTGCGTGCCATTTTAGGAAGATGGTGAGTTGCGATGGTTACCTCATCCGAAGGAATAATGAGGTGTGTTGAGTCAACAGGAATTGCTATATCAGAGTATATCTGTGTGATTATCTGTTTGAGTGCGAGATCCCAGGGGTTCTTTTTCTCTGTGTCGTAATAAATCAGATAGGGATTGTCTGCGGCCGGGGCATGTTTTAAGGTAGCTTCAGCAGCATGCTCCGTATCTGTCCCCGTCAGTGTCGGCAATGGCTCAAAATCGAACGAGCGGCAATATTCGAGTATGCCATCATTACTCAGGACTGCCCGCAGGCAATTATCTCGTATGTCGATGATTAGTGCGTTCATGGGTTATTAATTTGAGGAAAGTTCAACAGTATTTCCTTTACGTCATCATGGATAAAATAGAACGAGTCGAGAGTGCTTGACGGCCCCGTACAGTCTGGACTAGCGGGGTACACATTTGTTTTATAGGTCAATTCACCAATCGGAAACTTTTGTACGTGGCTTGAAGAATAAACAAAAAAAGCACCGGAAGCTATTCCTGAACTGAATTGTTTGCAGGTAAGTTTTTCAGTTGTCCTCATACCTGTTGGAACAGTGGGGTCGCGGTACGTAACGTCAGCATCGGCGCTGAAAGTTGTTATGGGTGATGCTGTTGTAACAAGTATTTTCCCTTTATAGTGCCCTGTCGGAGTTACTTCTTTCTCTTCAATGTAGACAACAATGTCATCAGAATCATTTGCAATACCGTTTGGGCCGTAACTTCTGATTTCAGCGGATACATACCGAAAAGGTTCGGCGGAAGGCACAGGATGGGGAGAATAGACAAATGGCCTTCCCCATGCATCCAATGTGAAGTTTGATCGATCAAAACCACCTTTCATATAGGAACCGGCCCATGTGGGATAGCCCGAAACCGGTCGATCTGCAAGGTATTTCAATCCTCCGGCAGCTGTCATATTGGCGAATGGAAGTTCGCCAATATCGCCGACAAAGCCGAAACTGCGTCTGACTCCATCCTGAATGAGCAAACGGTTCCCTACCATGGCGAGCTTCAGGTCCGCAAGCCGCTGATTTGTCGTTGCAATATCTTCACTCTCCCAGAATTTCCAAACAGCGG
Organism: Geobacteraceae bacterium; assembly: GCA_043743795.1. Lineage (GTDB taxonomy): Bacteria > Desulfobacterota > Desulfuromonadia > Geobacterales > Pseudopelobacteraceae > JACRCG01. The sequence goes on along the minus strand of JAYTVV010000279.1, from coordinate 35,949 downwards.
GTACCATCATGCCGGCCAGTATAGAAATGATGGCCATAACTACCATGACCTCAATCAGTGTAAAGGCTTTTTTCGTCATCGCATCTTTACCTGTCCAACGGATTTGTATATCGGCAGAAAGACTGACAGCAGCAGCAACAGTACCATACTCCCCAGAACCACCATCGTTAGCGGCTCGACATATGAAAAAACCTTCTTGATGGTTTCCGGTACTTCCTTGTCCAGAATATCACTGGCCCGGGTAAGCGTTCCTTCCAGTGTGCCGGTTTTTTCGGCAATGGACATCATATCAATAACCAGCGGCTGGATAAAACCGGTTCGGCGCATGGCATCAGAGATGCTCTCACCGGTTACAATTACTTTGGCGATTGAGGCCATGCTCTCGGCGATAACGCTGTTGCTGATGACTTCGGCTCCGATGGCAAAAGTCTTGTCGGCAGTAATGCCCGAAGCGTGCAGGGTCGCTACAATTTTGAAATAACGTGACATGTTGATCTTTTTGACCAACATTCCGATCAGCGGCAGTTTGAGCACCAGTCCGTCAATGGTCCGCTTTCCCTGAGGGGTGCGTTGGTAAATCTTGATGCCGATAAACAAGACTGCAGTCACAATGATCATCGGCAGGTAATAGCTGCGCAAAAATCCGGAAATAGCAATCATGATTTTGGTCGGAAGAGGCAACTCTGCGCCCATACCGGTAAGTGTTTTCAGCATTTTGGGAAAAACAAAGGTGAAAATTATAAACATCAGCGACCCCAGTACGGAGAGTACCGTGATCGGATAGGTCAGGCTGGCTTTAACACTCTTTTTGAAGTCTGTCTGCCAGGTCAAATAGGATACAAGGAAATCGAGGCTGCCTTCGAGAGTGCCGGAAGCTTCACCTGCCCGAATCATCTGAACGTAAAATGGAGGGAAAAGGCGCGGTGCTGATTGCATAACCTCTGACAGTGCCAGGCCGGAATCAATGCCCTGTCGAACGGTTTTTGCTGCGTAACCGATGTTTTTATTGGAATTACTCTTCATCAGGGTGTCAATCCCCTGGATCAGTGGAATTCCGGAGGTGACAACCAATTTGAGCAGATAGGTAAAATCCAGCAGATCCTTATCCCGCAGCTGCGGCTGAAACATATCGCCAAAGGTGCCGAATCCGCTGAAGCCGCCGCCTTCTGCATCGATCAGAGTCAATTCCTGTTGAGCAAGCAAACGTTCCAGATGGCTCTCATCCCGTGCCGTCAGTGTTCCTTCCCGCATGCCCCCATTGGCATCCATTGCCCGATAGCTGAAAACCCCCATCAGAAGGTCATCCTGGTCGCGTGACTCACTTCGTCGAGGGTCGTAATGCCGCGTCGAACTTTCTCAAGAGCTATGACATGCATTTCGCGAAAACCCTCCGAAATGGCGTGAAGACGGATTTCCTCAAGACTTGCTTTGATATTGATCATTTCCCGTATTCGGGGAGTGATTTTTAATATTTCATAGATGACGGAACGACCTTTGAAACCGGCGTTATCGCAGGCTGGACAGCCTTTGGCCCGATAAATTTTACTGACGGCCGGATCCATGCCCAGTTTTGCATAGTGCGGGCTGAACGGAGGCACCGGTTCTTTACACTCCTCGCACAATGAACGCACGAGGCGTTGTGCGACAATGGAGTCAATTGTGGTCGAGATCAGGAATGGATCAATGCCGATATCAATGATACGGGCGATACTGGAAATTGCGTCGTTGGTGTGGATGGTACTGAACACCAGGTGACCGGTCAGCGAAGCGCGAATCGCCAGTTCAGCTGTTTCGGTATCACGCATTTCACCAACAAGAATTACATCCGGGTCCTGGCGCAGTATTGAGCGTAATCCGGTCGCAAAGGTCAGTCCGGCCTTGACGTTGATCTGACTTTGCCGCGCCAGCGGGAGCTGGTACTCGACCGGGTCTTCCAGGGTAAAAATGTTGCGGCTGACAGTATTGATGATCGAAAGACAGGAGTAAAGCGTGGTTGTCTTGCCGGAGCCGGTGGGCCCGGTCACCAGAATCATGCCGAAGGGGAGCTGAATTGCCTCATTCAGTTTTTCTATATCTTCATCAAAAAAACCGAGGTTCTCAAGGCCGATGCGCAGCTGACTTTTGTCCAGTACCCTGATAACAATATTTTCCCCCCCCAGAATCGGAAAGGTTGAAATACGCAAATCCAGCTTGCGGTTTTTGTAGGGGAATTCGGCGCTGCCATCCTGGGGAATACGAGATTCGGCAATGTTCATCTGTCCCATTATTTTAAAACGCGACACAATCGGGTTCAGTAACTCATTGGGAAGGAACATGCTATGCAGCAAAACTCCGTCAACACGATAGCGAACCCGAACCCCCTTAACATCAGGGTTGATATGAATATCTGTGGCGCTGCGCTGGATGCCGTCAATAATTATTTTTTCAACCAGATTGACCAGTGGCGAGAAGGCAGAATCCAGCTCTTTCTTGCCGACGGTACCATCGCGCTGGAAAAGCGAACTGCTCTGTTTTACAAGGTTCTCTATCTCCTGCGGAATTGCAGCGTTATATTTGCTGAGTTCAGACTCTTCCTGATTGGCGCTTGAAATGGTGAGGAGTTTGAAAAGGTCTTTCTGGCTGATAAAACCGAGACTGAACAGAACAGAACCGAGCAGTTCTCCGCTCTTTTTCTGTTCCTTGATGCCGATTTCCAACTGTTCCTGGGTAATCAGCCCCTGTTCGATCATTATGTCGCCGATACGTTTTTTAGGGGGCATACTTCCTTGTTCCGTTGTTTTTGGGAAAGAGGTAAATCGAAGTGCAACATATTGATTTTGTGCCACTGTATTAGCCGGTTGCCGTGAAATTGTCAAGGAGATAGCGCGGTCACGACGTTGAATCACTATTGTTCATCTGGTGAACAATCTGCTTGCATTTCCCTCCCTTTTTAGATTATTGTTCAAATCATGAACGCTGCAATCGAAAAACCGCTTGATTCTTCCCGATCTCTCCAGCTTCTTACCGAGATCAGCGGCGAAGAGCCGCTTTCCCAGCGTGAGCTCTCGCGTCGCCTTGGCATTGCTGTCGGCTTGGTTAATTCCTACCTCAAAAACCTGGTTTCAAAAGGGTTTGTACGGGTTAAAAACTTTCCCAGCAACCGGTACGCCTATTTACTTACACCGCAAGGCCTCGCCGAAAAAAGCCGCCTTGCCTACCAGCATCTTAGCTACTTTACAAGTCTCTACACGGTGGCGCGGCAGGATTATCTCGATCTTTTCCATCGTCTGGAGGATACCGGAGTGCGGGAGGTCGTTTTCTGCGGGGTGGATGAAGTGGCTGAAGTAGCTTATTTGTCACTTAAGGAAACGGGGCTTGAGCTGCTGACTGTCATGGATGACGGCCGTCAGGGAGAGCTGTTTTTCGGATTGCCGGTTGTGTCATTAGCCATGGGAGTGCAGGAGATGCAGGCTCCGGTGGTCATCTCTTCCCTGAAGCGGCGGGATGAATTAGCTCAGACACTTCAGGAGTTGGGTGTGGTTGGCGGCAGAATATGTGTCGCTGGTATATTGGAGTAGGTAAGTAACGGTGTTCCCCATACTAAAATATATTCGTCGGTGACATCATTTATACATGGAGGCAATCGCATGACCAATGAATTTGCGCTTAAATTAATGCAGGACTCTTTTGATAGTTTGCAGCGGTCAGGAATGATAGCGGAAGCAATTTTAGTTACTTCTGACTCTGTTGTTCTGGGAACGGGATCTCCGCTGGATTCTTTGGGCTTTGTAACTTTTATTTCAGACCTGGAAGAACGGATAAGTGCTGATACCGGTACAGAGCATTACCTGATTCTCACGGAAATTCATGAAGCCACTGCTGACCAGGCTTTTCTTTCAGCAGGTGTCCTTGCTGCCTATATCAAAAACATTACGGAATGATGGACGTTATGCAAAAAACGCAGCCGGTCATGGTTATAACCGGGACCAGTAAAGGGGTTGGCAACGGGATGGCCAGGCATTTTCTTGCACTCGGTTTTACGGTAGCCGGCTGCAGTCGCGGTGACGCAACGATTGAGCATGAAAACTATTTCCATGCAATTGTTGACGTACGTGATGAAGGCCAGGTGCGGAGTTGGGTTAGAACAGTAAAAAATAAGTTCGGGCGAATAGATATTCTGGTGAGTAATGTTGGCTCTGCTCCGGCTAATCTTTTGATGACGATGACTTCCGGGACGGTTCTTATGGACCTGTTGCAGACGAATATTGCCGGAAGCTATTATGTCTGCCGTGAAGTTTCAAAAGTGATGCTGCTCCAGCGCTCCGGCAGAATTATTACGACTTCTTCCATGGCTGTTGGTCTCCACGAAGAAGGCACGTCTGCTTATTCTGCCTCAAAATCGGCAATTGTGGAAATGACGAAAATTATGGCAAAAGAACTGGCGCCGGCAGGAATTACCTGCAACATCATTGCACCATCCATGTTAATGACCGACGCAGTTACCATTCTGGGCGAACCGATAATACAGCGGGCATTAAGCAAGTTGACAATAAAACGGACAGTGACAATTGAAGAAATTTGTAACGTGGTGTCGTTTTTCTCCGCGGCTGAAAGCAGTTGTATTACCGGACAGGTTATTCATATGGGACTGGTATGCTGATCGATCAGCCGGATATGTCAGAATATGACTATGGCGGCTGTCGTATTATCCGTTATGTTACCGGAGAGAAATGGAAGCAGAACACCTACATCGTCACCCATAAGTCATCGTCACATACGATAGTCATTGATCCGGGCGACAATGCAGAACGTATCATCCGGCAGATTGAGACCGGTGGCGGGAAGTTGACCCGTATCCTGCTGACTCATCCGCATCACGATCATGTTGGCGCAGTTACACCGGTTTCTGAATATTTCAATGTTACGTGTGAGCTTCATAAACGGGACATTCGCTTGCTGATGCATGCCCCGATGTACGCACTGTCATTTTCACACAAAAAAATTCCGGCGGTGTCCCGGTTTCAGCCATTTGAAGAACTTTGCGTAACGGACGAAGAACCATTTCTTCGCTCACTCCATACGCCCGGGCACACAAAAGGCAGTGTCTGCTACCTGTTTGATGGCTTTTTGTTTACCGGAGACACTCTTTTGTATAAAAATGTTGGACGAACCGATCTGCCGGGAAGCAGTTCAGGCGATTTGACGGAATCAGTCGAAAAAATACTCAATTCTGCGGCTGATGATGTCGTGATTTTCTCTGGTCATGGGAAACCATGGACAATTCGTGAAGCACGGCAGTGGTGGCGGGAACAGTGCGGCACGCCACCTGTTCATACGTCTTTTACCGACGAATTAGGCTGATAAGTAAGGGAATCTATGAACAGTATTACACAGGCAACAGGCGTCGGTATTCTCGGTACCGGCAGATATATCCCCGCGAAAACGCTCAGTAACGAGCATATCGAGTCGCAGTGCGGCCTTGAACCAGGGTCAATCATAACCAAAACCGGCATTAAGAGGCGGCACATCGTCGAAGATCATGAGACGGCCTCATCCATGAGTGCCGAGTGCAGCCGTCAAGCTCTGGAGTCGGCTCATGTTCAGCCGGAGCAGATCGGTCTGATCATCTGCTGTACGTTTACGGGTGACTATGTGTATCCGGCTCTGGCGTGCAAAGTACAGGAACTGCTTGGAGCCAGAAATGCCGGATCATTTGATTTAATGGCAAATTGCACAAGCTTTCAGGTCGGCCTGACGGTTGCTTCAGACCGGATGAAATGTGATCCGACGATCGGCTATGCGCTGGTAATCGGTGTAGCCCTGCAATCCCGCTATATCGATTGGAGCGATCCCGAGTCGGCGATGTATTTCAGCGACGGAGCAGGTGCTGCGGTCCTTGGGCCTGTCCCCGCCGGTTATGGGGTGCTTGCCAGTGATCTTTTTACCAACAGCAGGGTTTTTGAAGCAGTCAGACTGCGCGGTGGTGGTTCAAGCCACCCGATGCGGCCTGAAAATATTCATGCCGGTTTACAGTATTATGAAATGAACGGCATGGAAGTATGGAAGCAGGTTATGCAGTTTCAGCCGAAAGCGATCAAACGTGTATTGGAAAAAATCGACAGAACGACTGATGATGTTGACTTCTTTATCTTCCATCAGGCGAACCAGAATCTGATCCATTTTATCATGGGAAGGATGAAGCAACCGCTGGAGAAGACTTTGATTAACGTCGATGAAATTGGCAATACAGCCGATGCCTCTCTTGCAATTGCACTCCACGATGCTGTCAGTGCAGAAAAAATCAAGCGGGGTGATCTTGTTGTTATCACAGGTGCCGGTGCCGGTTTTACCTTTGGCGCCACTGCCGTCCGCTGGTATTGAGGTTACCTGTATGCGCTCTCGTGCACCTGGTTTTTTTAAAATAATTGATGCGGTTATTGCCACGTCGCCTTTCCAGAAAAAGAAGCTTGAGCAGTACCTCTCCGGAATGGATGCGCAGTTTTACTCTCGTGCCGAAGAGTTTGCTGTTGATTATGGCAGGTACCTTGCCAGTCAGGGAATACCCTTTGACTACGCCATACATGCCTATCTTGATATGTGCAAGAGCATGCTGAAATGCCAGATTGAATTTATGAAAACCGGTACCTACCGTTATGGTGACAATAATCAGGCATTTGTCGAAGTGTATTCGAATCCTGATCGCATGAAGCCATACATGATTGCACTGGCGTTGTCACAGTTTCTCTGGTCGACACATTACAAAATATATCTGGATTTTGAACGTTCCATTTCAGATAACGCCGCACAGATACATTCATATCTTGAAATTGGCCCCGGGCACGGCCTGTACCTGCGCAAGGCCATACAATACCTTGCACCCGGGTCGGCTATCCATGCCGTTGATATCAGTCCGGTTTCAATTGAGATCACTGCGTCAATCATCAGTCACTTTTATCCGGATATACAGAATGTTACCTTTTGGACTGGTGACATGCTCGCGTATGATACTCCGACACGCTTTGATTTTATCACGATGGGAGAAGTTCTTGAGCATGTCAGTGAACCACGTCAGCTTCTTTCCGCATTGGTGAGGCTGTTATCTGATTCTGGTACAGCTTTTGTGACAACATCAATTAATTCGCCGGCGGTTGATCATATATATCACTTTAAAAACGTTGAAGAAGTGAGAAAGATGATCAGTGATTCCGGGCTCAGGATTATCGGCGAGCAGGTTCTTCCGGTAGAAGAACTCCCGATGGAAGAAATTGTTTCACGACGAATAACGATCAACTACTCCGCGGAAGTAAAAAAGGCAGACAACCATGAGTAAGTATGATGCCATCAAAATCGGTGATGTTGCGAAACTTTCCCATACCATTACCCAGCAGGATATAGATCATTTTGTGGAGCTTACGGGCGACGACAACAAATTGCATCTGGACGCGGATTATGCCGGAACGACAATCTTTAAAAAACCGGTTGCTCACGGAATGCTGGGAGCGTCTTTCATCTCTACCGTTATCGGCACAAAACTTCCCGGCGACGGTGCTCTCTGGTTTGCCCAGAATCTGGAATTCCTCCTGCCGGTCAGAGTCGGCGACACCATTACGGTCGTTGCAGAGGTTCTGAAAAAATACGACCGGGACAACATTGTTGAACTGAAGACTGATATTTTCAATCAGCATAAGCAGGTGGTTACAACCGGCATGGCTAAAGTCAAGATTGTAGAACCGCAGACCCCTGTGACTTCCCCCGCTCTGACTGATGACAGGAAAATTGCCCTCGTTGTCGGGGCTACCGGCGGTATCGGACAGGCCATCTGCAGGCAGCTGGCAGACGACGGCTTCGACGTTGCCATCCACTATCACACCAACAAACAGGCTGCCGTAAGCACTCGGGATGCCCTTACATCTCTTGGTGTCACCTGCATGACGTGTAGTGCAGACGTAGTAGATGCACACCAGACGTCCGGTATGATTGAGCAGGTGGTGAGAAAGCTGGGAGGCCTCACACTACTGGTTAACTGCGTCACGTCGCGGATTCCGGTCATATTGTTTTCTGCCCTCGTCTGGGAGGATATGCAAGCTCACATTGACACAAATATTCGCGGTATGTTTAACCTTGCCAAGGACGTTGTGCCTATCTTTGAGGCCCAACGTCGCGGCAGGATCATTACATTGACCACACAGGCGATTGAAAGTCCCTCGGCGGGATGGCTTCACTATATAACGGCTAAAGCCGCCTTGCAGGGCTTTTCCAAGGCTATGGCGGTTGAGCTTGCTCCCAAAGGGATAACAGTCAACATGGTATCGCCGGGCATGACCGATACCGAACTGATTGCCGATATACCGGAAAAGAGCCGATTGATGGTGGCAGCCAAAGCCCCGTTACGCCGACTTGCCAAACCGGAGGATATCGCGGGCGCCGTCAGCTTTCTGGCCTCCTCCAAGGCTGACTACATAACCGGCGAGACAATACGGGTCAATGGCGGTCAGGTGATGTTATGAATCTTTCCGGAGGCAGTACATCAGGTAAAGAGACGAGCTTTTCCGGCATGCTGGAGCGGATCAATGTATCGGGAGAGTCTTCCGGAACATCTGTGGTGTTCAATTTTCTACGCAACTTCACCATAGAAGGTATCGAGCCGTTTATCCGGTATCAGTGCCTCTTGAACGATCTTAAACCGGAGATTACCTTTGGTCAGTATGACATGGTGCATCAGGAGGTTCTTGACAAGAACTCACACCTGTACCGATCATCTCCTGATATTGTTGTCGTGGCCCTGTATCTGGATACGTATCTTCCCGATGGCTGGCGCGCTTCCTGGCGTGCCGCCGGGGTTATGAACACATTAGCCGGGCTCTTTGCCGACATCGCTCAGAATACAGATGCAATTATTGCCGTAAACACGTTTGTACCTCCTTTTTATTCTGATTTCGGCATCAGTGCCGTCAGGGATGTCTCCAGTCACCACAATGAAGTGCAGCATCTTAACCAGCTGATACGTGAACACGTTCTTTCAAGCCCTGCACGCTTTGTCCTTATTGATTGGGAGCGATTTGTCCGCGTGCTGGGCGAAAACGAGAGCATGGATTATCGTTTCTGGTACATGTCAAAGGCTCCATTCAAGAAAGGTTTTCTTGAACTCTATGCACGGGAACTTGTCACGATAGCCAACGCCCTGAAAGGTAAATCCCGAAAATGTCTGATTCTGGATTGTGACAATACGCTCTGGGGAGGAATAGTCGGTGAAGACGGTCTGCGGGGACTCAAGCTTGACCGGCATACGTATCCCGGGAACATTTTTTACGAGTTTCAGAAAAGCATACTGCGGCTCCATGAACGGGGAATCCTGATTGCCATCTGCAGCAAGAACAACGAACAGGACGTTTGGGATGTGCTTAAAGGGCATCCAGACTGCCTCCTGAAGCGTGAACATCTATCCGCATGGCGGATAAACTGGGATGACAAAGCAACAAATATCAGCAGCTTGGCTGAGGAATTGAATCTGGGCACTGACAGCTTTGTGTTTGTTGATGACAACCCGGTTGAATGTGGCCTTATTCGGGATATGTTACCTGAAGTGACGGTGCTGCAGGTGCCGGAAAAACTTTACACCTATCCACTGCTACTGAATCGAGACAGATTGTTTGATGTCCTTGCCGTCAGCTCTGAAGACCGGCAGCGTTCGCAGATGTATCGTGCTGAAGCAAGCCGTAAGCATGAACAGGCAAAATTTGAAACAGTTGGCCAGTATCTGGCATCGCTGCTTATTTCCATAGCCGTTCATCCGGCAACAGCGGATGAAGTGGCACGGGTTGCGCAACTGACACAGAAGACAAACCAGTTTAACCTGACGACCCGTAGATATTCCGAGGCCAGGATTGCAGCATTACGCAGAAACCCTGACTGGGCAGTCATGAGCCTTTTGGTACGAGACAAATTCGGTGAGTCAGGACTGACCGGAGTATTGATAGCTCGCAGAGAAGGCGTGGAGGGAATTGTTGATTCATTGCTTATGAGCTGCCGGATTTTAGGCCGCACTATCGAACAAGTGTTTGTTCTTGAGAGCTTTGCCGTTTTGGAGCGGCTCTGGGGAATAAAAACCTGGCGGGCAGAGTTTATTCCGACTCGTAAAAATCAGCAGGTAGCCGGTTTTTGGCGGTCCATAGGTTTCACGGAGATTGATACAAAAGACGGACACACCCGCTACACGTTGTCCTGCGCGGTGCCTATGCTGGACCCAATACCTTACATCGCCATAGAGGAGTGACGGACTATGCAGCATCAAGAACAAAAGCTACAGGAAATCCTTTCACGAGTTTTTAACGTAAGTTCTGCTGAAATTACTGAAAATGCTTCCCCTGACACCATTGAAAATTGGGATTCGCTCCGCCACATGAGTCTGGTTCTTGCTCTTGAAGAAGAGTTCAATATTGAATTCACTGATGATCAGGTCGTTGAAATACTCAGTTACAAGCTTATCAAGATCGTACTCAAGGAACATGGCGTAGAATTTATTTAAGGTTTGATCAGGTCTCCTATGCTCTCAATACATACAATCCTGGAACGCATGCACAGCAAAAAGTCTGAGCCGGCGCTGTTCTGGAATAATCAGGAATACAGTTATTCTGACTTGCTGACGATGATCGACGCCTGGAGCGAGCGCCTTCCCGGGTATCAGATTCATAGAGGCACTGTTTGCGGCTTCGTTGCGGAGTATTCTCCTCAGGTGTGTGCTCTTGTGTTTGCACTCATGAAAGCTGCAGCCATTCTGGTGCCCTTTACCGCTGCGATTGAACATGAAGTGCCTGAATTTATCAAGATCGCCGGTGCCACGCGTTTGTTCAGGTTTAATTCCGATGACAGCTGGACCTGTGAAGAATGCGATTCCCCCGTTCAGAATAAGCTTGTAGAAACCTTTCTTGACCGGGGTGTACCCGGCCTGGTCGTATTTACATCCGGTTCCACCGGCAAGCCTAAAGGGATATTGCAGGACTGCGAACGGGTTATGCGCAAGTTTGTCGAAGAACGGTCAGGTTGGCGTACGGTGCTGTTTCTTATGCTGGATCACTTTGGCGGATTCAATACTCTGCTTTCAACGTTTGCGTATGGCGGGACCGCCGTTTGTGTCTCAGATCGCAGCTCCGAAAATGTCTGTCGCGTTATTCAGCACTCCCGTGCCACGCTGCTGCCAACGACGCCAACGTTTATCAACCTTCTGATCGCTTCTCGCTGTTACAAGGATTTTGATCTGTCATCGGTCAGGCTTATAACGTATGGCACCGAGGTGATGCCGGCATCCACGCTGGAAAAAGTGAGAGAAATCTTTCCCAACGCCCGGATTAAACAGACCTACGGATTGTCAGAACTTGGCGTTCTGCGTTCTAAATCAGAAAATGACGACTCGGTGTGGGTGAAAATCGGTGGCGCCGGATTTGAAACGAAGATTGTGGACGACATTCTCTGGGTTCGATCAGAAGCCAACATGGTCGGTTATCTGAATGCTCCCGACCCTTTTGATGCAGAAGGCTGGATGTGTACCGGTGATCATGTCGAGCTGCGTGGCGAGTACATGCGCATTCTGGGACGAAAATCGGAAATGATAAACGTCGGTGGTCAAAAAGTTTTTCCGGCTGAGATCGAAAATGTGATTCTGGAGGCGGAAAATATCAGGGAAGTGACTGTTTCCGGTGTGCCTCACCCGGTTATGGGGCATGTTGTGAAAGCTAAAATTTCCCTGAATGAGCCGGAAGATCAGTTCCGGCTTGCAGAACGGCTTAGAAAACATTGTTTACAGAGAATGGCCAGATATAAAGTCCCGGTGAAGTATGAAATTGTGAGCGATAATGATTTGCGCAGCACCCGATTTAAAAAGATAAGATCAGAAAAAATGCCTATGGAAGGGGTGCCGTCACCGTGATATTGAAGGGCGATATAGCGACGTTACGACCACTCACCGTCGATGACGCTGAATTGACGTTTGCATGGAGAAGCAGTACAAGAGCCGCGTTGTTACAGCGCGGAGCCACGACAGTAGATGAACAGCGTGCCTGGATAACGGCAAAGCTTTCAACCAGTGAGCTTAACTGTATCATTGAACACCGGGGCAGGCCCGTAGGCATGATTGCACTGCTGGATATCAGCACACTGCACAGATCCGTGCAGATGGGGAGACTGCTGATCGGAGAAGAAGAGTTCGTCGGGAAAGCGCCGGTGGCTTTTGAAGCGGATCTCTTGCTCTGTGATTATGCCTTTGATGTTTTGAACATGCACAAAATTTATGGAGATGTCATGGAAGATAATCATGGCATGCTTAAGGCCCGGTTTTATCTGGGATACAAACAGGATGGCATTTTACGTGATCATTATGTGTACGACGGCGTGTACAAAAATACCGTTGCGGTGTCGATTCTTGAGGACGAATACCGTACGATCTGCCGTCCCAGGCTCGTTTCACTGATACAAATGTTTTCAGCCTACAAATGATGTCGTGGGTATGCACAGCTTGCCATGGGAGAGACTGCGTTGAATATTGAAAACTGCAAAATCATTGAACTGCCCAAAATAAATGAACCGCGGGGCAATCTGACTTTTGTTGAGGGTGGTAATCATATCCCCTTTGACATCCGTCGCGTGTATTACCTCTACGACGTACCAGGTGGCGCCGAGCGTGGCGGGCATGCCCATAAAGGGCTCCATCAGCTGATTGTCGCAATGTCCGGCAGTTTTGATGTCGTACTCGATGACGGGCGCAATAAGAAGCGTTTTCATCTTAATCGTTCGTACTTTGGGCTGTATGTCTGTCCCATGATCTGGCGTGAGCTTGACAATTTTTCATCCGGTTCAGTCTGTCTTGTTTTAGCTTCCAACATTTACGAAGAATCAGATTATTACCGAGACTATGATGAATATGTCTCTGCATTGGCGAGGCTCCGGTGACTATCCCTTTTCTCGATCTTACATCACCCTACCTTGAACTGAAGGAAGAGTTTGATGCCGCGTATCATCGTGTCATGGAATCCGGCTGGTACATTCTCGGCGAGGAAGTCGAAGCCTTTGAGGCTGAGTTTGCCGCATACTGTGAGTCAAAGCATTGCATCGGTGTCGGCAACGGTCTTGACGCGCTGCACCTGATTCTGCGGGCAATGGATATTGGTCCGGGGGATGAAGTGATTGTCCCGTCAAACACGTATATTGCAACATGGCTTGCCGTCTCATATTGCGGTGCGACCCCCGTTCCGGTCGAGCCTGACGAGAAAACATACACTATTGATCCGGCTCGTATTGCAGCCTCCATCACGTCCCGTACCAGGGCCATTATGGTTGTCCACCTGTACGGTCAGCCCGCTGATATGGATCGCATCAATGCGTTGGCACGGGAACATGGGCTGAAGGTTATTGAAGATTGTGCCCAAGCACATGGAGCCCGCTACAAAGGGCAGAGGGTAGGGCATCTTGGGGATGCGGCCGGGTTCAGTTTCTATCCCGGAAAAAATCTGGGTGCCATTGGTGACGGCGGGGCGGTTACTACCAATGACGATGCTCTGGCGCACCGGATCAAGGTTCTGCACAACTATGGATCACAGGTAAAATATCACAACGAGGTGAAGGGATATAACTCACGGCTGGATGAACTGCAGGCAGCTCTGTTGCGGGTTAAGCTGTCCCGGCTGGATGAATGGAACGGGCGCCGTTGCGAGGTTGCTGCGCACTATTCCCGCGAACTCGCTGCAACATCGGCATTGCAGCTTCCCTTTGTCCCGGAATGGGCCGGGCCGGTATGGCATCTCTTTGTGATCCGTCATGCGCAGCGCGATGTCCTGCAAAAAAAACTCACCTCTGCAGGAATCGGCACAATGATTCATTATCCGATCCCGCCGCACGTGCAGCCGGCATACGCTGAACTCAACCTGAATGAAGGTGCTTTCCCTGTTGCTGAACGAATGGCCGCAGAAGTACTCAGTCTGCCGATGGGGCCGCATCTTGATGCACCGGGAAGATTGAGCGTCATCAGTGCTCTTAAGAACATTTGTCCCACCTGATGGAAGCAACGCGCACACCCCGTCAGGAGGGGGGCAGTTATCGCACTGTCCTGAAATCAACGTCGCTGATCGGGGGAGCGTCAATTCTCAATATTCTGATCGGGATGGTTCGGAACAAGTTTGTCGCTATCCTGCTCGGTCCGACCGGCATCGGTCTGCTCGGGATGTACGCTCAGATCACCACCCTGATCACCACCATGACCGGCATGGGGATCAGCAGCAGCGGTGTGCGTCAGGTTGCCGAAGCGGTCGGCAGTAATGATGATGAGCGTATCGCCCGCACTGTTGTCACCCTGCGCCGGACGGCGTGGCTGACCGGTAGTTTTGGTTTTCTCGTCATGATCCTTTTTTCCGTACCGCTCTCGCGCATAACTTTTGGTACGAACGATTACGCCCGGTCTATTGCCGTACTTGGCATCACTCTGCTTGCCGGAGCCATTGCCGGTGGACAGGTGAGTATTATCAACGGTACCCGCAGGCTTGGCGATTTGGCCAAAATCAGCGTCATCGGTGCACTAAGCGGCACGATGATCAGTATTCCCTGTTTTTATATGTGGGGACAAGCGGGGATCGTGCCGAGTCTTGTGCTTTCTTCATTTGCCGCCTTGGCAACCTCGTGGCGGTTTGCCCGCAAGGTCTCGGTGAAAGCGATTGACCTGTCGTGGCGGGACAGCTCCGGCGAAGTGCGGCAGCTGCTTTCACTGGGGATCAGTTTCATGGGAGCCGGACTGGTAGCGGCTCTGTCCAACTATCTTATTCAAATCGTCATGCTGCGCCGGTTTGGTCTGGCAGATGTTGGTATCTATCAGGCGGCATTCAACCTTTCAGGTGTGCTTGCCGGGTTTGTGCTCGGTGCCATGGGGGCGGATTATTATCCGCGGCTGACCGCGGTTGCCACCGATAACGTCAGCGTCCACCGGATGGTCAACGAACAGTCCCAAATCTCTATTCTGCTGGCGTTGCCCGGTCTTGCGGCAATGATGGTTTTTGCACCGTTGATTATCAAGCTCTTTTATACCGCTTCATTTGTCACCGCTGTGCCTGTCTTGCGCTGGTGCCTGCTGGGGATTCTCGGTCGGGTATTCTCCTGGCCCATGGGTTTTGTCACGTTGTCTAAAGGGAAGGGTAAGGTCTTTTTTGCAACCGAACTGTTTGGCTGTGTCCTGCATCTGGGGACGGTCTTCCTTTTTATCCGGATCTGGGGGCTTGATGGTGCCGGCGCCGCTTTCATGGCTGTATATCTGGTATATACTGCCGTGATGCTCTTCGTCATGCGCAGACTGGTCGGTGCGACGTGGAACCGGCAGACATTTCAACTCACCCTGATCGCTTCTGCAGTCATGATTGTGCTGATGCTGAACGGCACCCTTACCAACAATTCGATTGCTGCCTGGGGAATAAATGCCGTGGTTTTAGTCGGTGTCTCCTGGCTCTGTTTGAAGCAGCTCTTACAGCACTCTGATATTGGTCTTCAGGCATTACTTGTAAAATTACGGATAAGAAAATAATGATGCTTCAGAAAAATAAAAACGACACCGTCTTTGTACAGGATGCTGGTTGTGAAACGCCGGTGCGAACTGCTCCGTTGGTAAGTGTGCTGATTTCAGCGTATAACCACGCGAAATATGTTGAGAAGACCATTGATAGTATCATGCAGCAGACCTATCGTAATTTTGAACTATTGGTTATCGACGATGGTTCGCGTGACGATACGGTCTCAGTTCTCAGGAAATGTGAGGAAAAATGGGGACGCTCTTTTCTTGTTGAAAGCCAGGCCAATATGGGGGTCTGTAAAACCGCAAATAAACTATTAGGACTTGCACAAGGCGAATATATAACCTGGATCGCCTCGGATGACTGGATGCTGCCTGAAAAACTGGAACTACAGGTTAATTATCTGAACCTTCATCCGGAAGCGGGCGTAATTCATAGCGATTGTCAGATCTTCATGGAGAAAAAGAACCGTCTGGTAAATAGCGGCAGGCGTAAACCCGTCCCTTCCGGATGGGTCTTCAACGATCTGCTGGCCGGAAACTTTATAACGGCGTGTACTGCGATGATCAGGAGTGACTGTTACAAACGTGTCGGATTGTATGATGATTCATTGGTAATTGAAGACTGGGATATGTGGCTCCGTATCGCCAGGGAGTTCGAGATTCATTATATGGATATTCCCACCGCTGTGTATAGAATTCATGGGAAAAACACCAGTGATCTGATGCTGTTCGAGATGCTGCAGAGTATAAAGGCGCTGATTCTGAAGCATTGCCGTGATGAGGCGGTGACGAATATTCATCTGCTGAACGTCGAACTTGGTGAGTTGAATTATTATGCAATAACTGACGCGAAACGGGCTGAAGCCACGTTCAGAAAACTTGCGTCCCACTGGTACACGTTCAGATATTTGAAAGCTATTCCCAAATATCTGTTGCTGCGCACGAAACTGCTTGGTTTGTTTCGGTGAAGCAGTATGCACAGCCGGCAAGAGGAACGGGAATCGGTCATGAATTTTGCGAGTGGAGCAGGTACTGATGCCTAAAAAAACAGTGCACTTGGTCTATGCAACGCCGCATACGTTGTTTGACAAGCTCACAATGAAAAGTATGGGAAGAAAATTGTGGCGTCCGTCCTGGGAAAAATGTCATTGGCCATCGCCACTGCGGGCTCCACTCTCTATCGCCTACCATGTTGCCAAGCATCTCTCCGCGACCTATCGGGTGCAGTTGTATGATCTTCGGGAACGGGTTGACATACAACCGCAGGAAGGCGATATTCTTCTTGCCCACCCGTGGCCGGATCCGCAATCGCTGGTTTGGCGGGCACTGAAAGACCGTAGATTCTCCAAACGATATATTATTTCCCCCTATAACCATGATCAGGCCCAGATAGCATGGGAATATCCTGCTATTGAGCAGTGTGATAAATTCTTTGCCGTCTGTGGTCAGTTCTGGATTGATACCTTCGATTCGTCTCCTTTTTCCAGTTTCCGGGACAAGGTCGTCAGGTTAAATATGGGTATTGATACTTCTGATTACCCGCATGTAAAGAAAACTTTTAACCCTCCGGGAAAACGGAAATTCTTCTATATCGGTAGGACAGGGAATGAAAAAGGTATTGATCTGCTTGAACGATTAGGGGTGGACGCATCTGGTTTTCAAGGGGGCTACATTTGTCAGGGGGGAGGAATCAAGGGATGGCATAAAATCTCTGATCCAACCGATTTGACCCCGAAGTTGATGAGCGCCATAGCGAGAGAGTATGATGTTTTCATCAACATGAGCCGGGCCGACGCACAGGTAACAACCGTGCTGGAAGCAATTAGCTGGGGATTTCCGGTGGCCTGCACCAGGGAAAGCGGCTATTCTGAGGAAAGTGACATCTTCTCTCTGGATCTGGAAGACTGGGAGAAGAACCTTCGAACCATCGGCAAAATTCAGCAGATGGAAAGCCGGGATCTTGAAGAGATATCACGGCGTAACAGAACTCATATCGTGTCAAATTACAGTTGGGACAGTTTTACTTCTGCGTTACAGGCGTATATGTAGATTTTTCGGCAGATCCGGGGCAGTTAGTACGCATCACCACATCGAGGCGGTAAAAGGGTTCAGCTACTGTGAAATGCAGAATTTGTTCGTCAACAACCGAAATATTTGCTGATGCCATAGTTATGCTGCAGCATAACGTGGCATATTTCAGATGCACTTCGTGCGGCTTCATCTGCACTGAGGAACCTTACTGGCTTGAGGCTGCGTACTCTGCTGCCATCACCGGCAGCGATCTTGGTCTTGTAAACAGGAATATTCATCTTTCAAAAATAACCAAGTCAGTGATTTCTGTTTTTTTTACCAAGAACAGGCGCTTCATAGATTATGCCGGTGGATATGGATTGTTTGTACGGCTTATGAGAGATTTAGGTTTTGATTTTCACTGGTACGATAAATATTGCCGAAATCTCTTTGCGTGCCATTTTGAGTCTGCTGAAAACGATACGGCATACGAGCTTTTAACGGCGTTTGAGGTGTTTGAACATCTTGTTGATCCGATCAATGAAGTGGAGAAAATGCTCACATACTCCCGGAACATATT
Organism: Geobacteraceae bacterium; assembly: GCA_043743795.1. Classification (GTDB taxonomy): domain Bacteria; phylum Desulfobacterota; class Desulfuromonadia; order Geobacterales; family Pseudopelobacteraceae; genus JACRCG01. The sequence continues at coordinate 17,839 of JAYTVV010000279.1, read as the reverse complement.
GTTTACAACGGAGATAGTCCCCGTGCCCGCCCCCAAGCCGGATGAATGGTGGTATTACGGGGTGGAGCATGGTCAGCATATTTCATTTTTTACGGTTCAATCACTTGAGCTTATTGCACGGAAATTTTCTCTGAACTTTGTTTCTGACGGCAGATACTGTCACCTGTTTACTGAGAAGAAAATCCCACGTTTTTTCTTTCGTATGGTCACTTGTTTTCGAGCGGCATTTATATTTGATGTGTTGTTTTCTCGAAAATCACTTCTGCCCACTGACTACCTGAACATAGCAAAGTGATTGGGAACCCTATGAACAAATTTGATAATTACTTTGATCTCAGGAATGTCAGTGTCGCCAGCTATGCTCACTATACAATCCCGGCATATTTGAAAAAAGAGTTACCCGCTGACCGCACCGCGCGGATTCTTGATATCGGCTGTGGTATCGGCCAACTTCTGGATGCGCTTCGCAGGAGCGGATATGTCAATATCACTGGCATCGATGTCTCTCAGGAGGCTGTGTCTCAATGCATGGAGCGGGGATTGTCGGTAGAACATATCGATGACTTGGGCGCCTTCTGTATGAACGGCAAAAACCAGTACGATTTTATACTGATGAACCACGTCATTGAACATCTGCCGAAAGATAAAATCATCGACATACTTGGTTTGATCAGAACAAAGCTGCTTGCCACGGGTGGGCAGTTTGTCATTGCGACGCCCAATGCCCAATCCAGCACAGGATGCTACTGGGCTTATGAAGATTTTACCCATACCGTTATTTTTACCGCAGGGAGCCTCACGTATATATTGCGTTCTGCCGGTTTTACCCGGATCAGTTTTCTCGACCCATACGGAACGGACGGATCAGGTATATTTGTAAAGCTGGTTTGTCGTCTGTTTCTTCGGCTCTACCGTTGGAAAATCTCCTTCTGGAACAAGATTACCCGGAGCTCATTTCATCGCCCCAGTCCGCAGATATTTACCTATGAACTCAAAGTGTCGGCCGAGTGACTTTTATTAGCATGCTTATTTCTGTGCTCTCCAACATAAAGCATCTGTGGCAGACAATGCGTGTTGATATTGTCGATACTGTCGCGGTAAAAAAATACGAGCAAAAACCCAAAACACTTCTCGTGGTACATCTGGATGCCATTGGTGACTACATACTGTTCCGTAATTTTATCGAGGCCTTACGAAACAGTCATGCCTTTAGCGACTATTTCGTCACATTGTGTGGAAATGAACAATACAGGGATTTGGCCGAATGGTTGGACTCCGGGGCCATAACAGACTTCATTTGGATCAACCGCGTACGGTTCAGGTTTGATATTCTGTACCGGTTCAAGATGGTGCGCATGATACGTGCGCGTGGGTTTGCCGTTTCGGTGAATCCGGCTTCCTCCCGCATTTATTACTGGGGCGATTCGGTCATTCGAGCTTCCGGCAGTACTGAAAGAATCGGCAGTGCCGGTGACGCCGTAAATATCAAACCATGGCAGAAACGGAAGTCGGATCGTTTTTATACCCGGCTTATTCCGGCAACAAGCAATTGTCTCTTTGAATTTCTCAGAAACAGAGCCTTTTTTGCCGAATTACTTGGTGAACCTGTTGCGTTGGTCCGCCCGTTTATCGAAAGGGAGAAAATTTCCGGATCATCTGTTTCGAAGCGACCATATGCCGTACTCTTTCCGGGTGCAGGAGTACCTTTTCGTCAGTGGGACAGCAGAAATTTTGCTCGCGTGGCTGATTATTTAACCCGGCAATTTGGTCTCACTGTTGTGATTGCCGGAAGCGCAGCTGATAAAGAACTGGCACATCGTCTCAGCACGTTGATACGGGAAGCACACGTTGTCGATGTGACGGGAAGCAGTACTCTCCCTGAACTGGTAGGTATTATTGCCCATGCTGACATTCTGATCTCCAATGAAACCAGTGCCGTTCATATTGCTGTTGCGGTAGGCACCCGGGTTGTTTGTATTTCCAACGGCAATCATCTTGGCCGCTTTTCTCCGTATCCATCAGAAATGTATTCGGACGCCCACTATATATACCCCCGTGCGATTATGGAACACCCTGATGATTTCGAAAAACTTTGTGCCGCATTTGCTTTAAAATCATGCCACGATATCAATGAAATAAATGCGGAAGATGTTATTGAAAAAGTAAAGAATATCCTGTCTAAAACGGGTGCGACACCGATCTCTCTTTGAGTTGATATCCTGTATTTATTGGTATGTACCCCGGTCACGGTGGAGATTTAGTTACGTTATGATGACAGGAACCGGAAAAATACCGCTGATTACCGTAATCACCGTCGTGAGAAACGGTGCCGAGCTGATCGAGCAGACTATCCACAGCGTCCTTGATTCAGGGTACGGAAATATCAACTATATCATCGTTGATGGCGGCTCTACGGATGGGACGGTTGATGTTGTCAAGCGATATGCCGACCGGCTAACCTGGTGGGTAAGCGAAGCGGATAACGGCATTTATGATGCGATGAATAAAGGGTGGGCGGCAGCCGGGAACGACAGTCTCATATTGTTTCTCGGAGCGGGAGATCGACTGCTCTCATTGCCGAAGGATCCGGGGATGTTTGGCCGGCATGACGTTATTTACGGCGATGTGGAGCTTGCTGCGCGGATTTTTAAAGGTACGGCAGGTTTTGAGCTCCGCTGCAATAATTCTCTTCACCATCAGGCACTTCTTGTCCCCAAGGCGCTCCATCCTGATCCGCCATTTGATACGCGCTTCAAGGTGTATGCGGATTTCGATTTCAACCAGCGCCTCCTGAAGCGCGGCGTGAACTTTGTGCATTCCGGCGAACTGCGGGCATATGCACTTCCGGGAGGGTTGAGCAGTAGAAAAGCGCATGGAGAAACAGTTGCCATAGTGACAAAAAATTTTGGTGTTGCCTGGAGTCTGCTGTCGGTATGCTTTCTGACGATTCGTAAGGGAATGCACCTGATTTACGGACGGGAGGCGGGAAACTCCGGAGTTAGGAATTCGTCACCATGAAAATTGTTTTCATTGCCCCATTCGGTATTCGTCCCAAGGGAACCGTGATTGCCCGTATGATCCCGCTTGCTGCAGCAGTGCAGGCTGCGGGACATGAAGTGGTGATTATTGCCCCACCCTACACTAATCCGGAAGATTCCGGAAAGTGTGAAATTATCAGAGGAGTTCGTTTACAAAACATCACTCTTGGGCCGAAAAACAAGGTAGTTGCCGCTCCGATTCTTGCCTGGCGTATGTTTCGTGCGGCTCTTTTCGAGAATCCTGATGTGATCCACCTCTTTAAGCCAAAGGGGTACGGTGGCCTTGCGGCCATGCTGCACCTCACGTTACGGCGTCTTGGCCTGCGTGTACCGCCGCTCCTGCTTGATACCGATGATTGGGAAGGTGCCGGAGGTATGAATGATCTGCACTCGTATTCAGGTGCTGAAAAACGGTTTTATCAATTTCAGGAGCTGTGGCTGCTGCGTAACGCTGCCGGAGTAACCGTTGCCAGTCGCGCTCTTGAGGAAATGGTCGCCACGGCAGGAGTTGACCGGTCACGCATCATGTATCTGCCCAACTGCGCCGGTGAGTGTCGTACCGGAGATGGTGCGGCGGTACGGAAGCAGCTTGGCATTTCGTCCAAGATACCGGTGGTACTTTTGTACACCCGTTTTTTCGAGTTCAGTCAGGAAAAGCTTTACGTCCTGTTTGACGAAATGTACCGTCAGGTGCCGGAGGTCCGCTTTCTGGTAGTGGGGCAAGGTCGGAACGGAGAGGAACAGCTGCTGCTGAATGCAGGGCGGGAGCGCGGGTTTGCCCCTGCACTGATTATGGCCGGGTGGGTTGAGCCGGGCAGCATCGCAGATTATCTGGCCGTCGGAGATGTTGCTATCTATCCGTTTGCAGATACGCTTGTTAATCGGACAAAATGCCCGGCAAAATTGACGGAACTTCTTCTTGCCGGTGTTGCGGTTGTTGCTGATAATGTCGGTCAGCTGGCAGAATATATTGATCCAGCCGGTTCCGGAGTACTCTGCAGTCCGGACGATTGGCAGGATATGGCCGGGCGGGCGGTGTCTCTTCTTAAGTTGCCGGAGCATAGACGTGAAGTGGGATTGGCGGGACGGTACTATCTCCTGCAAAAGTTCAGCTGGCAGGCATATGCCCTTGAACTGATTGATTTTTACGTAAAACAGTCTGCGTAGGTTTGCGAATACCGAAACATACGTTAATCAAAATTGGAGTCAAGGCATGACAGAAAAAAAGAAGGATTTGTTGATTATCACAGCCATTCTTGCGTTGATGATACTGTTGTTTTCGAAAATACTTTTTACGCATCAGATTGTCCGTGCACCGGATATTATTAATGAATTTTACTGGTATGCGAAGTCGCAGGCGAACGTCAGTCTCCTGGACATATTCAAAATTGATATATTTCATGCTCCCTGGGACACAATTATCAACAGTGGCAATACCGATGAAGGGGGCTCGTTAACGTGGCAGCTCCTCTTCCATCGCAGTCTACTTTTTGCCTTGATTCCCCCGCCAGCCAGTGTGGCGTGGTTTATGATTATCCAGTTTTTTATTGGTGCTGTCGGCATCTATTGCTACTGCCGTGCTATTGGGGTCAGCCGTTTGGGATCAATTTTCGGTATGGTGATTGTTGCCTTTGCGACAGAAAATGTTTCACTGATCAATGCCGGCCATGTCATGAAAATTGCCACCATCACGATCGCCCCGTGGGCATTCTATCTGCTGGAGAGAGGGTTTCAGACCCGCCGGGTTATATTTTTCCTTTCAACTGCATTTGTTCTTGCATTTCAGTTCTTTAACGTTCATTGGCAGATCGCTTTTTATACCTGTCTTTCTGTTGGTGTGTACGGTCTCCTGAGAGTCACAGGGATATACATTCAGGAGCGGGGTGAAAAGCATAAAACGATTGTACGGGTTCTTGGTTTAAACCTCGTCACTCTGCTGTTTTTTCTCTCCACGGTGGCAATTTCTCTCGTTCCCCTTGCCAATTGGTCAAAAGGGACGAACCGCGGTACAGAAAGCGGTGCCAATCAGGGGAAGGGCGGCCTTAACCGTGAAGAGGCCATGTCGTGGTCGCTTCCGCCGGAGGAAATGGTCTCATTTGTTATCCCCGGTTTTTTTGGTTTTTCCCGTCAGGAAGCTGGCGAGAATCCGGGCAACATAGCATCATACTATTGGGGGCGAATGCATTTCACGCAGACTGCCAGCTATTTTGGACTGCTGCCGTGGTTACTGGTACCGCTTCCCCTCCTGTTCAGGCGTGATCGCTATACCTGGCTGGCAGTTACCGCCGTAGCGCTTGGAATCCTGTTTTCAATGGGGAAATACACCCCGTTCTACAATTTTCTGTATGACCACTTCCCTGGCATCAACCGCTTCAGGGTTCCCAAGATGATGATGTTCATCCCGGTGCTGGGGTTGGGGGTGTTGTCTGCATTGGGATTGGACCTGTTGCGCGAAGAGAGGGTCAGGCAAAGTGAAGCCTTCCGCCGCTACCTCGCCTGCATTCTGCTCCTGCCGCTGTTGCTGCTTACGTTGCTGGCGGTTGAAATAATCGGCAGAGAATTCTGGATCGGAAAATTCTTCGAAATGCTGAGCCAGCCCACCAGATATGAAGAGGGGGCGCAGTTGATTGGGCAGCGCTGGCAGAATCTTGTTGTCGAGACCGGTATAGCTGCCGGTCTGGCGCTGGCCTTTGCTGCTGTTTTTGGCGCCTATTATCGAAAATGGCTGCCGTGTAAGGTACTGCCATTTGCCCTGATGGCTCTTTTTCTGCTGGACGTAGGGAGGGTCAACAGTAAGTTTCTGTTCCTGGTCGATGAACCGCAGCATGTGAAGGGAGTAACAACACCGGAAATCAATTTTTTGTCAGGCATGTCAAAGCAGTATCGTGTGCTGCCTTTTAACAGCGATGCGATGCAATACGCATCAAAAGGCCTACCGGTCATGTACGTTTCAAATCCGGTGCAGCAGCGGCGCTGGCAGGAATTTATTGAAAATTTTACCTTGGCATCAGCTATGCCGGACCTTCTTAACGTCAAATACCTTATTTATAATAAAACTCAGTATGCCGAAGAAAAATTGAATCTCCCACCAAAGTATGTGCCGGTCTTTATCTCTCCGGACGAAAATGCAATTGTGCTGGAAAACCGGAATGTGTTACCCAAAGCATGGCTGGTACCGGCGGTCTCCCAGATTTTTAATTCGCAGCAGGCACTGACGATCATGCAAAATCCCGCTTTTGATCCTAAAGTTCTCGCTCTTGTCGAAACGCCGGCACCAGTTCAAATGGCAAATATGGAGCAGGGAACCCCCTTTTCCACGCAGGCCGCCACGGTATCCAGCTACGGGAATGAGCGGATCGTCGTTACGGCTCACGCGACTCAAAATGCCCTGCTGGTGCTGGGCGAAAAATATTATAAGGGGTGGAAAGCCACCGTGGATGGAACTGTAACTGAGATTTATCCTGTCAACCATGTGTTACGCGGGGTCTACCTGCAGCCGGGAGATCATACCGTAACATTTATTTTCGATCCGCTTCCGTTCAAGATCGGCAAATATTTGACGTTGTCTTCATTTGCATTGTTTGCGGGGATGCTCATTCGTGAATGGCTCTTGCGGCGCACGCGGGTGGATGCCAAGGGCGTATCCTTGTGAATACCTGCCCTATAAGAGTGAAGCAGCAGTGCTGACACAAGAGGATCTCAGCCAGTTCAATCTGCAGTTGTTTCAGCCGCGGCGCGGCTATCGCTATTCACTTGATGCACTGCTTGTGGCGCAGTTCTGTGCAAAGCTGCAGTCAGACGGCACCATTATGGATCTGGGAGCCGGGTGCGGAATTATTTCGCTGGTGCTGGCCCGGATTAATCCCGCGGCTTTGGTCGTGGCGGTTGAGAATAATATTGAAATGGCAGCGCTTGTTGAACGGAATATTGTGCACAACAGCTTGAGCGAGAGGGTGTCTGCACATGTTGGTGACGTTCTTAACCTCAAAAGAACGTATCCTTGTTCAACAGTTGATCTGGTTGTAACCAACCCTCCATTCCGGACAGCGGCAAGTGGTAAAATAAGCCCTCTGGCCGGGCGTGACGCTGCTAGGCATGAAACGACGGCAGGTCTTGCTGATTTTATTGCTGCTGCCAAATATCTGGTAAAACCGTCGGGGAGGATCTGCTTCATTCAGCTCCCGTCGCGTTTGCCGGAATTCATGGCACTGGCCGCACAGATGAAATTGTCTGTGCTGCGAGTGCAGATGGTTCACAATGACGCAGAGTCGCCCGCAACTATGTTCATGGCAGAACTGGCCAAGGGCAGGCGCAGCACACCGGTAGTGGAACAACCGTTATTTGTGCGGACTGCGGAACTTATTTTATGAGCGTGGAGACACACAGTATGAATAAAGACGGACACATTGAACGAAGAGAATATATATTTCTGGCAGTGGTTTTTCTTGCGGCACTTCTGGTCCGACTCTATTTTATTCCCTTCTTCCGCGTCATTTCAGCTGATGGCATTGGCTATGTTTCTGCTGCCCGAAGTCTGCTCCAGGGCATATATTCACCACTGACGACGTATGGTGTTGTCTACCCCTCCTTGACGGCTGCAGTGAGTCTGGCGGGTCTGTCAACAGAACTCGCCGGGCGGCTTGTATCCGCATTCATGGGGAGCCTGCTTGTCGTGCCGCTCTATCTTCTTGCCCGCGATTTTTTCAATAAACGCGTGGGGATTATCGCCTGCATACTCGTCATTGCCTGGCCCACGCTTCGATCATGGGCCGGAGAGGTAATGACCCAGGCAACCTATATCACCCTTATTGTTACGTGGTATTGGCTTTTGTGGCGTGCCTATCGCTGCGGTTCAAACCGGTGGTCGTTTGCTGCCGGAACCGTTGCCGGACTTTCATACCTGACCAGGCCCGAGTCGCTTGTGGCTTTTGCCGTCATGGCTCCGGTGCTGCTTCTGCCGTATGCCTCGACAAAGACCGTACAGAAACGGATACTGCTTACGGTTGTCTGTATAGGCGGATTTGTGCTTATGTTAGTACCGTTTCTGCTGCTGGTTCACAATGTTACCGGGCAGTGGCAATTGACCGGTAAAGGGGGAGCGACCCTTGCCGATGCGTTGAGCGAGTATCTTGGACGACCCGATTTGAAGAACGAGCCGGGATTCCAGGGGATTGGCTTTTTAGATGTAATTCGTTTCTATCCTGAATTTCTGCGGTTTAACCTCCTGAAAAACGTTGAAAAGACGATCCAGATGCTGTTGCCCTGGTATTTGTATGCGGCGATGGTGGTCGGCTTTATTGCGGGAGGGTGGAAGCAGGAACAGATTACGGAGCGCCTCTATCTCATGGCGTCTTTTGCCCCTCTTGGCATTATTATGGTTTTCTTCTTTGTCGGTCCCGAGTATCTCCAACCGTATCTTCCGATCCTTTTTCTGTGGGTCGGGTATGGTCTCTGCCAGGTCGAAGCATGGCTGCGGAGGCTGTGTGCGGCCAGAGGCGGGATTGTGCCGTATCTTGCCCGGGTGCCTTTTGCGGTAGTTGTCGTATCATTGCTGACGGTTTTTTCTTTTGTCGGGCAAATTCCGGCAGATCGCAACAAACCGTATCACTACGATGACGATGGCGGTCGCTACGACCACCGCCGCATTGGAGAACTTCTGAAAAAACATCTCCCGCCTGAATCAAAAATCATGACTCGTTGGGGAAGAATTTCTTTTTACGCCGAAAGGGAAAACGTCGGCATGCCCCAGGCAGGTCTGCAGGAAATGGTTGATACTGCTCGCACAAAAGGGGCCAGGTTTATTATCATAGACGGTATGTTAATGGGGATGCGTCCGCAATTCGGATTATTTTTTGCTCCCCTTCAGAATGGGACTGACACCGCTTTATATCTGCCTCGTCCGGATGAAGCCAGCTTTGCGCCAATGCCGGGGGTACGCCTCTATCTACTGTACAAAGACCCTTCGAGCCTCGGAGTTGCAGTGTATGAAATCACCCCGTAGAGAGATGCAAGAGATGCATGAAAACAGACCGCAGAAGTCGGTTGCTGTGGTGATCCCCTGCTTTCGGGTCCGTAAGCACATCCTTGCGGTAATCGGGTCAATAGGCCCGGAAGTGCAGACCATCTATGTTGTAGACGATGCCTGTCCCCAGCAGACAGGAGCGTATGTTGCGCAGGAATGCTGCGATTCTCGGGTGCGGGTACTTACTCATGACGTTAATCGCGGAGTGGGTGGTGCAACAATCACCGGGTATCAACAGGCCATCAAGGACCGGGTTGATGTTATCGTCAAGCTTGATGGCGACGGGCAGATGGACCCGGGGCATATCTCTACCCTGATTTCACCGATTATCAACGGCACTGCTGACTATACAAAAGGAAACAGATTTTATTATCTGGAAGGGGTACAGCAGATGCCGCTGGCGCGTTTGATCGGAAATGCGGCGTTGTCGTTTATCGCCAAGTTTTCGACCGGATACTGGGATATCTTTGATCCTACGAATGGTTTCACAGCGGTTCACGCCAGGGTGGCAGAACGTCTCCCCTTGAATAAAATCGATCATCGTTATTTCTTTGAATCAGATATGTTATTCCGGCTTAACACCATTCGGGCTGTTGTGATGGATGTGCCATTGCCAGCCAGGTATGCAGATGAGGAAAGTAACCTGAAAGTATTTCGTTCAATCCCCGAGTTTGCCTGGAAGCATATTCGAAATACCGTGAAAAGAATTTTCTATAATTATTATTTACGTGATTTTAGTGTCATGTCGCTCGAATTGCTGCTTGGCTGCGCATTGCTGCTCTTCGGGGTGTCAGCCGGCAGTGTCTTCTGGATGAAATCGGTGCAGACCGGAATAGTGGCTACGAGCGGTACGGTCATGCTTGCCGCCCTGCCGACACTGGTAGGTATTCAGCTCCTTATAGCCTTTCTCTCTGCTGACTCAGGCAATGTGCCGAAAGCTCCGCTGCATAAACGGTTACCTAACTGACATTATGCAAAGGGCAGCAGGTCTGAAGACCTGCTGCCCTTGAAAATTCGAAATAGTACATCCGGCTCGACATCAATCCTTGATCAGCAGAATCATTTCCAGTGTTTCGCCGTCACCGATATGGATCGGGAAGCTGAGCGCCGTGTGGCCGTCAGGGATCGGCAGGCCGTCTGCCGGTGGGTGAACGGTGACAGGGGGGTTGATATTCAAAATAACCCCCATTTGGGAGGCTTTTGCCGCCACGTTGCCGCACACGACGTTGACAAATTCCATGACGGTGTCTTCAAGAACTTCTGTTGGTTCAGTATCAACAGATGTTTCGTTTAAAATTGCCTTGGCAATGCTTTTTTGCAGACCCTCTGAAACAGAGATCAGGTAGCGGGCGTCAACGTCCCCGGCAAAATCCATAGCCGCCATCATGAAGTTCGGGGCAATTGTTGTTGCAACAACACATTTGCCCGGCCGGAACTGCAGGTCAAGCACCCGGGTAATCATCTTGTAGGTCAGATCAGCCGTCATTTCCCAGATAGTGTTGTTGACGGTGGTGATTGGAAGTTCAATGCCGTTGGACACATACTGGGCCTGATCGGCCTTGAAAGCATCCAGGTGTTTCCGGAGTTCATCACTGGTCATTGCCCCAACTTGTACCAGCGCTTCGCCAATGTACAGGTGGGTATTCTTCTGGCGGGTAATGATGTCATTCAGCTGTACAAGCGTTAAAAAACCCATCTCGACCAGCAGATCACCGAGTTTCATATCCTTGGACATCTGAGCATTGTGAGCTCGCTGGATATCTGCAGGAGTAATAAGCCCCATTGCAACGGCCATTTCGCCGAGCTTCAGATTGTTTTTGTCCTGAAGATTAATAGCGTTCAGCAGCGCGTCACCAGTAACGATGCCCTGTTCTACCAGAAACTGTCCAAAAAATTTCACCGCCATATTCAGCCCCTTATCTACGTTCTAAATTTTATAAAATCAGAGTTCCCGCAGAATCCGCAGGACGTTGTCGGTTTCGAACGGTTTTGATATGACATTTTTTGCACCAAGTTTAAGCGCTTCGGTAAACTTGTCACCGACTCCACCGAGTGATGTCACCATCACAACTTTAACTTCTTTATCCATGACAGACAGTGTGCGCAGAGCTGTCAGGCCGTCCATGCCGGGCATGTTCATATCCATGCAGATGATTTCCGGGTCTTCGGTGTGATTCATCTTGATTGCTTCGGCGCCGTTTTTGGCGTGGCCGACGCAGGTGAAATCACCGGATTCACCTATGATCTTCTCTAACTGGCGGGCAACTGAAAGGCTGTCATCAACTACGAGAACTTTTTTCATATATAATGTTTCCTCCTGACGAACTGATTGGCGCAGAAACTGGCGGTGAATGTATCTGAAAGCAAAAGAAAAGTCAAAAGTATGTTTGGCTTTTCATGCCGGCATTGTGTGTGCTAGTATGTCAAAAATTTCATCTAAAGGAGTACCAGGTACAATGCAGAATGTTCAATCGTCAGTGTGGTTAAAAGGTCTTGTTGTCGCAGCACTTGTATCATGCGGAAGTTTTGTTGCCGCTGCAGAGCCTGAAACTAAAAAAGAAAATGCTCCTGCCCCAACATCGGTTGCTGCTGCTCCGGCCCAGGGTGCAATTGCGCGTGTTAACGGAACTGCCATCGACGCCATTGAACTGCGCCGAGCAAAAAAAGTTCTGCTGCGCGGGCAGTCGGTTCCTGCCGAACAACAGGCGGCCCTTGACAAGCAGGCGATAGAGCAACTGGTATCAGCTGAATTGCTCTATCAGGCGTCTGCCAAGCTGGATCTTAAGGATCTTGATAAGGAGATCGATGCAAAACTGGCTCAGGGAAAGGCCCGTTTCAAGGATGAGCAGGACTTCAAAAAAGCCATTCAAGACCTTGAAATGGATGAAAAGGATCTGCGTGAATATACCCGTCGCGACCTTTTAATCTCCCGTTTCGTTGAAACAACATTTGCCTCGAAGGCTGCAGTTACAGAGACGGAAATTCGTGCTTTTTATGACAAAAACAGTGAAAAGTTCAAAAAGGATGAAACGGTCAAAGCCAGTCACATCCTGATTGGAGTTGATGCCAAGGCAACTGACGAGGAGAAGAAAAAGGCTCGTGAAAAAACCGAGAGCCTGCGTAAAGAACTGGCCGGTGGAGCTGATTTTGCTGCTCTGGCTAAAGCAAATTCAACCTGTCCGAGCAGTCAGCAGGGTGGAGACCTCGGTTTCTTCGGCAAAGGGCAGATGGTGCCTTCGTTTGAAAAAGCAGCCTTTTCTCTCAAACCCGGTGATATCAGCGATGTTGTTGAGACCCAGTTCGGCTATCATATCATCAAACTGACGGAGAAAAAGCCAGCTGCAACAACTGATTATAAGGACGTAAAAGTTAAGATCGAAGAATTTCTCAAGGGACAGAAAGTGAACGAAGCTATCCAGAAATACCTTGAAGAAACCAAAAAAACGGCCAAAATTGACATCCTTCTGAAATAATTCGGCGAAGCTCTTTGCTATTGTCGGTCTCAACGGCTGTCCGGAGGTAATTCGGACAGCCGTTTTTTCTATGAAATATGCTTTAAATCGTTTTCATAGTTGTCGCTGATATGTTAATAAAACATCCGATAGTAAATCCCGGTTAGCTTCATGGAATGTAACTCGCTGGCAGTACTTTCATACTAGATGAGGTCTTAATGAGATCTTCGCGACGTCACTTCTTTTCGGCAGGAATGGCTACGGTCATAATCATGACGGTGGTTCTGCTCTCCCTTGTCGGTACACCGCTTCATGCCGCTGTTTCAGTCCCGCGTATTCTTGTTCTTAATTCATATAATCTCGGTTACGACTGGTCCGAAGACGAAATGGCAGGGGTGCGTGACGCTCTGTCCAAGGCCTTCCCACGGGTTGAGCTGTTTATTGAACATCTCGATACCAAAAAATTTCATACAAAAGAGCATTTTCCCCGCCTTGCGGACCTTCTGGAAACCAAATACGCGAACCGGAAACTCGATGTCATTATTGCCATGGACAATGCAGCGCTGGAGTTCGCATTGCAGTACCGCCAGCGTATTTCTCCCGGTACCGCCCTGGTTTTCTGCGGTATTAACGATTATGAACCAGCAATGATTGCCGGGCAGTCACGAATTACCGGGGTGGCTGAATATCATGATTCCGTTGGTACCCTTGGATTAGCTCTCCAGCTGCATCCGGCTGCTCGAAACGTAGTGGTGATACATGATTATACCGATACAGGTCTGGCAATACGTCGCGAGTTGAAAAAATCTGCTGCCCGATACCCCGGCATTACCCTCGAATTTTTTGACGAGCTGTCATTGCAGAGTACCGTTGAAAAGCTGAAGGGTTTATCCGCAGACTATCTGGTATTGATGCTTTCATATACCATCGAAACAGGTGGGCGAACGTTCAGTCATTCAGAGGCGTCCCGCCTGGTGAGCAGCGCCAGTCCTGTTCCGGTCTATTCCGTGTACGCGGCTCAACTGGGTAACGGGGTTGTCGGTGGGCGAATGATGAAGGGGGAGACTCAGGGGCAGAAAGCTGCTGAGCTGGCGGTGCGTATTATCGGCGGTGAACGTCCGGAAAATCTTCCGGTCATAACCGATAACCTCTCGCGCCCCATGTTTGACTACCGCGTTGTGAAAAAATTTGACATAAATCCGGCCAGGCTACCGAACGATACAATTTTGATCAATAAGCCCCCTTCAACCTTCGCTATTAACAAAACCGCAGTGTGGTCGGGATCACTGTTTATCCTTTTCAGCTCAGTCGGTCTGACGGTGCTGATTCTTAATATCCGCAAACGCAGACGACTTGAAGAAATGCTGCACATCAAAATCGACCAGCTTCAGGAATCACAGGAAGAACTGCAGGCAACCGAAGAGATGCTGCGTGCACAGGTGGATGACTATAGCCAAAGCCAGGATGAACTTCAGGCAACGGAAGAAATGCTTCGGGAGCAGATCGGTGAATATCAGATCACGCATGATCAGCTGCTGGCAACCGAGGAAATGCTGCGGATTCAACTGGAAGAAGTCGCTGAGAGTTCACAGAAGTTTAAAGCGGTTTTTGACCATTCACCGATAACGGTTGCTCTTACCAGTCTGCCGGACGGGACTTTCAGTGAGGTAAACCAGGGATTTATCGATATGTTTGGTTATCCCCGGCAGGAGGCGGTCGGAAAAACTACCGTTGAATTGGGAGTCTGGCTGTACGAGGCCGATCGGAAACGCTATCTGCAGCAGCTTCAGGAAAACGGCTACGTTCACAATTTTGAGACACAAATGAAGCGCAAGAATGGCAGAGAGTTTACCGTGCTTTTCTCCGGTGTGTTGCTGGATATTTCCGGCAAGCCATGCGCTCTGAGCGCTGTTATGGAGATAACGGAACAGAAACGGCTCTATAGCCAGCTGCTTCAATCCCAGAAGATGGAAGTGGTCGGGCAATTAGCCGGCGGTATCGCCCATGATTTTAATAATATGCTGGCCGGTATCATGGCCGCAGCCGAGCTGCTGAAAATGCGCCTGCCGGCTGATGAAAAAAACCATAAAATGGTGGATACCATCATCGAGGCCACGACCCGCTCGGCAGACCTGACCCGTGAACTATTGACCTTCTCCCGCAAAGGAACAGCGCTTTCCAAGCCTGTTAATATTCATGAAGTGATTACCGCTGTTACGAACTTGCTTGAACGCACAATTGACAGGAAAATTCAGCTGTCAGTTCGGCTGGAGAGGGGCATGCCGGTGGTCATGGGCGATCAGACCCAACTGCAGAATGCCCTGCTCAATCTGGGGGTGAATGCGCGTGATGCTATGCCGCAGGGAGGCACGCTTACCTACACAACAGCCGTGAAAAATCTGGACGAATCTGTCTGTCGTTCGCTGGGCCTCGTTCTCGAACCCGGAAGTTATCTTGAAATTACCGTGTCCGATACCGGTATCGGTATGACAACGGAGGTTATGGAGCATATTTTTGAACCGTTTTTTACTACAAAGGTCGTTGGTAAAGGCACCGGCCTCGGCTTGGCCGCCGTATATGGAACAGTCAGAAATCATCGGGGTGATGTGTGCGTGCAAAGTGAGCTGGGTACAGGCACGGTGTTCAAGCTGTTCCTCCCGATGGGTACAGAAGAAATTACATCTTCGGACCATTCCGGAGATATCGTTACCGGTACTGGCGGAGTGTTGCTGGTCGATGATGAAGAAATTCTGCGTGATATCGGGCGCGATCTGCTCGAAGATTTGGGATATACCGTGTATCTGGCTGAAGACGGGGGGCGTGCACTGGAAGTGTTTGACCGGCACCGGGACGATATCTTACTGGTCATGCTTGATATGATTATGCCGAAAATGGGTGGTAAAGAGACCTTTTTGCGGTTGCGTGAGCAGGATCCCGAACTGAAAGTTCTGTTCTGTTCGGGTTTCAGCCGTGATGGAACCGGCGATGAACTGCTGAAGCTGGGAGCCAGCGGCTTTATTCAAAAACCGTATAGCCGGAGTGAACTGAGCCGGGCGGTGGCGGAGATACTGGGACAGTGACAATAAAAAACAACATTTCTCCATGCCCAACCATCCTGGTGGTTGAAGATGAACAGTACGTCAGGGAATCGCTGACGGCATATCTCGACGACCTCGGGTATCAGGTGCTGCAGGCTGAAAACGGCCAGGCAGGATTGGAGCTGTTTCGCAGCCATCATCCCGATATTGTCATGACCGATCTGCGGATGCCGGTGATGGACGGTTTTGCCCTCGTGGAAGCGGTCACTGCGGAATCGGAATGTACTCCGATTGTCGTTGTGTCCGGAGTAGGGGCGGTCGGTGAGGCGGTGCGGGCCATGCGCCTGGGGGCCTGGGATTACATATCCAAGCCGATCATTCATTTTGAAGAGCTGCAGATTACCCTCGAAAGTTGTCTGGAACGTGCCGGAACCAAACGGGAACTGAAACGCCTGCGCCATCACCTCTCAAACGGGACTCTGGATGACGAGACCGCTTTTACCGGCATTATCACGACGTCGCCACGCATGCGTGCCATATTCCTGTATCTGGAGTCAGTTGCCCCGTCACGCCAGCCGGTGTTGATCACCGGTGAAACCGGCACCGGAAAGGAGCTGGTTGCCAAGGCTGTTCATACGTTGAGCGGTCTCAGGGGGCCGTTTGTGGCGATTAATCTGGCCGGACTGGACGATGCCATGTTCAGTGATACTCTTTTCGGCCATCAGCGCGGTGCGTTTACCGGTGCTGATCGCATACGGGAGGGATTGATCCGCCAGGCTGCGGGAGGCACACTTTTCCTGGACGAGATCGGCGATCTGTCTTCCGGATCGCAGGTCAAGCTGCTACGGCTGCTGCAGGAAGGTGAATATCTGCCGCTTGGGGCCGACAAAGTTCAGAAAAGCGATGTCAGAATTGTGGCTGCTACTCATGCTGACCTGAAAAAAAAGATGGAGCAGGGTACGTTCCGCCCCGATCTCTATTTCCGGCTTTGCAGTCACCGTGTCGAGCTTCCACCGCTGCGTGACCGTTCCGAGGATCTTCCGCTGCTGACGGAACATTTCATTGCGAAGGCTGCCGGGCATCTCGGTAAGGCGGTTCCGGCTGCCCCGGGTGAGCTGAACAGCTATCTCGCCGCATATCGTTTTCCGGGAAATATTCGCGAGCTGGAGGCGCTGCTTCATGATGCTGTTGCCCGTTCAGGAAGCCGTATTCTGTCTCTGGAGTCGATTGTGACCACGGTGGGGTGTGACCTTCGCGTTCCGTCTGCCGCCACATCGGGGGGAGCCCATTGTCCGGTGTGTCTCTGCGCGGCAACGTTTCCGACGTTGAAGGCTGCTGAAGAACTTCTCATTGCCGAAGCACTGCGGCTGGCTGACAACAATCAGCGTCTCGCCGCTGCCTATCTGGGAATTACCCGACAGGCACTTAACAAACGTTTGTCGCGGGCAACATAACCCTATTCCTGCCGTCGTGTCAGTACCGTGCGCAGCAGGGTTGCAAGCTCCGAAATTCTGTACGGCTTTGCTATTGCGCCGGAAAATCCGAATGTCCGGTAACCGGACATGATCGGATCATGTGAATAGCCGCTTGACACGATCAGCATGCATGCGGATCAATCGCCAGAATCTGCTCAGCCGCTTCTTTCCCCCCCATGCCCCCTGGAACAGTCAGATCCATGATAGCAACAGAAAAGGGTGTTCTTTCTGCTGTTGCTGCTTTATACAGCGCAAGCGCCGCCGCTCCGTCCCGGCATGTCTCGACAGCATTCAATACTAAAGATGTTGCAGGCCGGTGTGCTGGTGTGAGCAATCAGCGCTCCGTTGCCCCTGCGACAAAAGTTGCTGATGCAAGCAGCGTCTCATGTAGCTAACGCGCCGATTTTACAGCAAAAACATATTGTTTATGCACCATGATGTCAACTGGTGGCGCAGGTGTCAGTTGAGGGTTATTCACGTAACTATAAAAAATACAAGAGTAAATAAAAACAGCTTTTGTGGCACATTCTCTGCTCCTAGAGCGGTATATATTACTGCACTGCCGGGGGGAATTATGAAGCTGAAAGCGTACAAGGACTGGGGCATTTTTACGAAAATCATGAGTCTGTCAGTGCTGACGTGGCTGGTGCTGGTTCTGGCAAGCATGTTTGCGCTGGTGCCGTTTATCCGTGGGCTGATTATGGAAGAAAAACAGGCCACGGTCAGCTTTCTGGTACAGGAAGCAACCAGCCTGCTGGCGTCCTACCAGAAACAGGTTGAAGCCGGGGTACTCACGAAGGAAGAAGCCCAGAAG
>JAYTVV010000278.1:0-26378 GCA_043743795.1 Geobacteraceae bacterium | reverse complement strand
TGCCTGGATATCAGCAACAGGTACTGCTTCATGGTCACTTTATACGAGCAATGTTGTTTGGGTAGATGGAATTACTTACACTATCCATGCCCGTGCTGTGGACGGTGGTGGCAATACAACCATATATGCCACCTCAACCTTCAAGATGTTAGCTGCATCGAGCAAAGCTGGTACCACTATATCTCTCAATTTTACCCCCTCCAACTTGAAGGGAGGGGACACCACCATAGCCTCCGGTCGGCTTATAAGAATCCCTGACGATGGCAGCAATCTCTCCGGTCTGACCGTCAAGTTGATTATCACACCACCATCTACAGTGGCAGACCCGACGCCTTCAGCGATCATTATTCCACTTACCACTGACAGCAACGGCAACTATATCAGCGGCACTCTCAACCTCTTTGGCGTTCCCGGCGTCTACATGACTCAGGTTCGTTTTGACGGCAACGCCACTCTTGCAGCCTCCTTTACGGTGCCTCAACCGCTCTATGTCAACATCCAATCGGGCTATGCCATTGTAGTGATGGGAAAATCACCGGACAATAGCCTTTTGAGCCTGCACACCAATTCAACCGATACCATTATTGCCACCCTGAAAAAACGTGGCTTCCTGGATTCCAATATCACCTACCTTAAAAGCTCGGCAACGGTAGCCGTCACCAAGCAACAGATACAGGATGCGATAACCATCTGGGCGAGGGACAAGCTGGCAAGTGCGCCTGCGCCTTTACACATTATCATGATTGATCACGGTAACCCTGATAGATTTGTACTCGGTGACGTCACACTTACACCAGATGATCTCCATGGCTGGATCAACACCCTGGAGAACGACCCTGCCGTAGTCGCTTCTGGTACTCTATCCAGTTTCAACCGGTTCGTCTTCATTGGTACCTGCTATTCAGGGTCCTTTATTTCTAAACTCTCCAAGCCAGGCAGGGTCATATTTTCCAGTGCCGGGTCTGACGAACAATCCTTGGCCGGGGTCAATGTTTTCGGTGTTAGCACCGGCGCCGTTTATGGTGGAGAATTCTTCATCGACGCCTTGTTCAGCTTCCTTGGCCGTGGAAACAATTTCAAAGATTCATTTGTCCAGGCCAGAGGCGCTTTAAGTATCCGCGACCCCAGAAAAGTAGGCCTTGGTTTACACTCCGGCATGTACGACACTCTGGCCCAACATCCGCTTCTGGACGACAATGGCGATCTTACACCCCATTATAATCTGGATGGTACCGGCGACGGGACACTTGTGGGATCTTTGTTTCTAGGGGAAGGGATTAAGGTCAATGCTCTGTCTAGTCCGGCCGATATTATAGCGGTTACCCCGACAAGTTTTCTTGCTCCTCCGACCAGTTCTCAACAACTTTGGTTGAAGGTCAATATCAACAGTCGAGTAGCCCGTGCATGGGCTGAAATCCGCTCACCGAACGCTCAAACCACCGGCGGAGGGAGCGGACAGGTTATACCAACTCTCGACATGATACCATTGATCTATGACGGGCAAAATTGGATTGGCAATTACAGTAATTTTACAGCGTCAGGCAAATACGACATCTTTTATTACACCCGTGACAATCAGACAGATGAAATTTCACCTGCTGCTCATTCGGTAATTTACAAACAATTGGCGAGCAATACCGTTCCCACTTCTTTCAGCTTAATTTCTCCCCAAGACATGAACACTACGGATGCAACGTTTGTCTTCAACTGGCAAGAAAGCAGCGACACGGACGGCTTGACCTATACGCTGCTGGTATCGACCGATAGTGGCTTCAGCAACATTGTGCACAGAGAAGAAAATATTCCCCAAGCTGCCACCTATGTTCTTGAAAACACTTTAAAGGACCCCGCCTCAGTTAATGGTGGATACTATTGCCAGAATGGCGACACGTACTGCTATTGGAAGGTCCAAGCGATTGACAACTACGGTGCAGTCACCGAATCCGACACACGAAGTTTTACTATCGTTTTGACCAGCGGCCAAGCGAACAGCATTGTAACCGGCACAATTCTGAACAACGCCACTGGCATACCGTTATCATCCGCAACGATTCAAATCGGAACAGGTGCGAATCAAAGTCTCTTGTCCGGTGCTCTTGGTGTTTATCTATTCGGCTCACCAACCACCGGAGGCACTTCGACAACCACAATCACCATAACAGCCACCGGTTACAAATCAAGAACCATCCCCATTTCCCTGACCGGTGGAAATGTTGTTAGCACTTCTATTGTTCTTGTGCCTGATACGAAACAGACTCTCAATGTCACTGTTTCCGGTACAGGCATTGGCACGGTAAACAGCGTCCCTACCGGCATAGCCTGTGCGGGAACCGGCGCAGGATGCAGTGGACCTTACGACACCGGAACCTTCGTCACCCTAACTGCGTTTCCTTCGTCCACTTCCCTCTTATCCAACTGGGGAGGTGTGTGCAGCGGTAATAATCCTAACTGCGGCGTTACCCTGAACGCCGATGCAAACGTAACCGCCAATTTCATGGCCATGCCGCCGGTGAAACGCATTGGTACAACAGCGGTGTATTTCGATACCCTGACGGCCGCTTTTGGTCTCTGTCCGACAGTAGGCGGAACAGTGTTCCAGACCATGGCACAAGAGTTTAGCGGAAATATCATCTATTCCTGCAATATTGATTCGACGCTTAATGGTGGGTTTGATGGAGCATTTGCAGGTGATGGTGCTGGCATGTCGGTCATTCATGGTGTTCTTACCGTGAGACAGGGACGTTTGACGGTCAAGAATGTAGTGGTTAGGTGAAGCTGAAGTTGAAAATATTCCATGGAACAGGGTTGATGCGGATTTAATGTAGTAAATCGGGGGGGGACGATGAGAACAATTTGGGATAAATCTGTCAAAAGAGGGTTTCTATGCGATTAATTGTTTTGATGCCAATACTTGCCTTGTTTGCTCTCAGTGCTCCAGTGGGCGCTCAACCGACAACATTGGAGCATTTATCACCACCTGAATCTGTAAAGCCGCATGACCGCTCAGATATGCTTTCATTGAGATCGAAGATCCATGTCAAGAAATTCAAGTTCACAGGGAACACGGTGTTCTCAGCGGACGAACTTGGCAAGCTTGCCGCGCCGTATGAAAACAGGGAGATCGTATTCGAAGAGTTGGAAAAACTTCGGCAGGAACTGTCCCTGCAATATGCCAACAAAGGGTACCTAAATTCCGGAGTAATTATTCCTGACCAGAAAGTTGTTGACGGAACTATTACTCTAACAGTTATTGAAGGAACTCTAACCAAGATTGATGTCGAGGGTCTCAAGTATTTTCGTAAAGGATACATCACAAGCAGACTTGAAAACGCAGCAGAGCGGCCTGTCAATATCGTCAGATTGCAAGAGGCACTGCAGCTTCTGCAGCAGGATTCGAGGATAAAAAGGATAAACGCTGAATTCAATCCGGGCACGGCTTTGGGTGAAGGGACGTTGAAAATCGCAATTGAAGAGGAAACTCCCTATCTGGTCTCGCTTGCTTTCAGCAATAATGCACCACCGAGTACCGGATCGTACAGGGGGGAAGTGAATCTGGCTCACCAAAATCTCCTCGGTTTTGGTGATATCCTGGCCGCAGGTTTTGGAATAACCGAAGGAGCAAAAGACTATAACGCAAGTTATCTGCTTCCTTTGAATTCCAGGGATACCACGCTGGAGTTCTATTACAGAAAGGGTGATAGCACCGTCACAGAGTCACTCTTCAAAGGCCTTGATATCAAGAGCGAATCCGATAGCTATGGTGTACGACTGAAACAGCCACTCTACAAAACTACCAGCAATGAGCTTGCCCTGTCCCTTGCCGCAGAAACCCGCAGGAGCGAGACGTCTCTGCTCGGCAGGGGTTTTTCATTTTCAGCAGGTGCCGATGAAGGCAAGAGCAGGGAAAGCGTCCTTCGCTTTTCCCAGGAATGGTTGAATCGTACACCTTCAGTAGTTTTCGCTGCGCATTCCACGTTTAGCCTGGGCGTAGACGCTTTGGGAGCTACGGTGCATGATTCGGAAGCGGACGGAAGGTTCTTTTCATGGCTCGGGCAGATTCTGTTGATAAAAAAGCTGGGCGAAACGAACACCCAGCTTTTCTTCAGAACTGATGTGCAATTGGCAAATGACAGTCTTTTGTCGCTTGAGAAATTTTCGGTGGGCGGCATGAACAGTGTCAGGGGCTACCGTAAAGATCTCCTGGTCAGAGAAAACGGGCTCAATAGTTCCGCTGAAATCCGCATTCCGGTGGTAATCAGCGAAAAAGGTTTTGGAGTTATCCAAATCGTTCCGTTCTTTGATTTTGGCTGGGCCTGGAATAACAAGACAGAGACCCCGGAACCCAAATCCATTTACAGCACAGGGTTGGGGATAAAATGGGAATTGCTGAAAAAGATGAATCTGGATGTCTTTTATGGATATGGCCTGAAATCAATTAAGGACAAGGGCAATGACCTTCAGGATCAGGGAGTACATTTTCAGCTAACGTGGCGGGTAATCTAGCAAGCCATTGTCTTTCACATGAAAGGATGCAAAATGAAAAGAATCAGCAAAATAAGCATCATGGCACTCGCGTCGCAACTATGCGTAACATCTGCTATTGCGGGCGTTGTTACTGATGGTTCCATGGGGCTGGCGGGGGCATTATCAGGCCCCAACTATGCGATTACCAGCAATCTTGGGAAACAATTTGGTGCAAATCTCTTTCACAGTTTCAGTACGTTCAATCTCACCAAAGGAGAAATTGCCCAATTCTCCGGCCCAGCTTCAGTCCAGAACATTATCTCCCGGGTAACCGGTGGGTCTGCCTCGAGCATTGATGGCACGATCAGTTCGTCCATACTTGGAGCCAACCTGTATTTGGTCAACCCTTCTGGCATCATGTTTGGTCCCAATGCCAGTCTTGATATCAGCGGATCATTTCATGCAAGTACTGCCGACTATCTGAAGTTGGGGAACGATGGTAGATTTGATGCTCGTGTCCCTACGCAAAGTGTACTGACATCCTCACCACCTTCTGCTTTCGGATTTATTTCTGCACAGCCCGCTCCCATAACAGTGCAGGGATCAGGCTCTGACTATGCCTACACTACCTATGGCCTTGCCGGACTTTATGTGCCGGAGGGTAAGACCATTTCACTCATAGGGGGAGATATCACCGTAACCAGTGGACTGCTTGACGGAAGGAGCGTGGAACCGTGGCTAATTGCCAGCGGAGGGCGCATCAACCTGGCGAGCGTAGCGTCAAGTGGCGAAGTTGGTATTGCTGCTAACGGATTGACGATGAATGGATTTACGTCACTTGGCAACATCACCCTGAGCGGTAATGGCCATTTTTCGCTGGAGCCCAGTACAGGCGCAGCTGGCAACTTGTATATTCGCGGGAACAATTTCTATATGGACCATTTTGCTATCGGCGCATTTTCAACCGATTCCTTCGCTGGCGGCGTTGTTGATATTCGGCTCAATGGGGATATGCTGCTCAGCGGTTCATCGATAAAGGCAACAGGTGATCAGTTTTACCAGGCCAATACTCTTCAAGTGACGAATGCTTCGACAATCAGTTCTAATGGCATAAAAGATATAACTATCGAAGCGAAGAGTGTTGAAATATCGACTGCCAATGCCAGGATTGAATCTGCTTATGGTGTAGATAATACAGGAACTGCGGCTAATAATGGCGGCAATATACTCATTACTACTGATTCACTGACTCTGGATGGTGGACAGATAGTCACGTATACACAGGGTGCCGGAAATGCCGGTAACATTCTATTGACCACACCATCTCTGTTGTTGGACCATCGTGCCTTCATCAGCACCCAAACCTACAGCTCGGGTAATGCTGGAGCGATAACAGCGAATGTGGGAATACTGAATATTAAAGGTGGGTCTGATATAGACAGTAATACCAATAATTCCGGCAGTGGCGGAGTCATCTCAATAAATGCACGTGAATCGGCAACCATTGACGGATTTGTAACAGATACCAACGGCAATATTATTAAATCAAGCATTCAAGCAGGTTCCAATGGATCAGGCAATGGGGGTACCATATCACTGGTAACCCCCATTTTGAATATGGACAATAAAGCAGGAATCAGCACGCAGACTGAAGGGCAGGGCAATGCGGGTAACATTGCATTAAATGTTGGGACCCTCACTGTTAAAGACGATTCCGGAATTGTAAGCGACACCCATGGTTCTGGAAATGGTGGGTTGATATCTGTAAATGCCACAGAATCAATAATTTTAGATGGTTATTCAATAGATGCGAATGGGAAGTTTTCCAGTTCAGGTATTCAATCTTCGGCGTTGGCGGGAAGCACGGGGCATAGCGGCAGCATCTCGATTGTTACACCTTATTTGACATTGTCCAACCTGGCGCTCATCAGTACGCAAACCAGGAGTCAAGGGAATGCCGGGACTATAACAATAGATGTTGACACACTAACCATGAAAGACAGCTCAGCCATCAGTAGCAGTACCTATGGTTCAGGAAATGGTGGGGCGATTGCCGTAACAGCGAAAAATGGGATTTTCTTAGATGGGTATAGAGAAAAAGTAAATGACCTGGGTAAATATTTTAATACGGGTATTTATGGGGATGTAGGTCAAAACAGCACCGGTAATGGCGGAAGCGTTGTTATCACTACACCAGTTCTGACGTTGAATAATTTCGCTTATATAAGTACTTCTGTGGAATGGGATATTGACAGCGGAGCAACAACAGGTAGAGGTAATGCCGGGGCAATTACGTTGGACGTAGGTAAGCTGAATGTGAATGGGGGTTCCATAATAGCCAGTAGCACCGCCGGACCTGGCAATGGTGGAGTAGTAACCATCAAGGCAAAAGAGTCTGTGAATGTTCAAGGATATTTCCGTAAAAGCAATAGTCAATATGCCTATTCTGAAATTTCCGGAACAACAAGTGACAGCGGTAACGGAGGTTCGCTATTTATTACCACCCCATCACTAAATCTATCTGACAATGGCAGGATCATGGTAGGAACATCCGCGACCGGAAAGGGCGGGGACATGACGCTTAAAGTTGATAATCTTAATATGCAGGGGAATTCTCTTATGTCCTCCGCAAGTACCGGAACCGGAAATGCCGGTGATATTATTATTAATGCCAGCGACACCCTGAAGCTCCAAGATAGTTCAATAACGGCTGCTACAGTTAATGCCGACGGCGGAAACATTAAAATTGATCCGGTACTGATAGACCTGCACAACAGCATTATAACCGCCACGGTTAAAGGTGGGACCGGAAACGGCGGAAATATCAACTTAATTGGTAATTATATTATTCTGGATAACAGCAAGATTATCGCAAATGCTGAAGGCGGTAACGGTGGGAATATAGGAATCAATGCAAACATGTTTTTGAAATCACCAGACAGCATCGTAACAGCCTCATCACGTTTGGGGGTGCAGGGAACAGTTGAAATTAAGGCACCGGACATTGACGTAAGTAGCGGGCTTGTGAATTTGCCGAGCGATTTTCTTGACGCGAATTCTCTCGTCCCGAAGCAGTGTGCAACGAGAGAAGAAGAGTCCAGCAGTTTTGCAATTAAATATGAAGGTGTCCCTTTAAAGCCTGATCAGACGTACTTGAGTAAATAAATGCCCCATTATTTATCTGACCGGGAGACAGTACATGATTAAATATAACTGTTTAAATCGAAATGCGCTGATGTCAGCATTGCTGCTTGCAATACTCTTGTCCTTTCCATACTTATCGTGGGCAGATAAGTCGAATTCAGGTGTCGAATCCTCTCCAAAGAAAGGAGAACGTGTTCTTTACAACGGGAATTTTGAAAACTCTGCGCATAATTTGAAAAATGCTGCCATTTGGTTCGCTGAAGAAGGCAATGTTGCTGCTCAGTTAGATGCTCTTATTGAGCTGGCAGAGGCTTACCGACTTCTTGGCCTTGACGAATATGCGATTCATATCCTTGAGGATGCTCTGCCTCTGGCAAGGAAAATGAATAATAATAAAACGACGGCTACGGTCTTGAATGCTCTGGGACGTCTTCACGCCCAAAATGCAAAGGTTTCACTGGCTCCAGGTATTGGAGTGGGAGCATCAAAATCACGAAGTATCAAAATCACCAAAAAAGACTTGGCTGAGCTGTATTTATCAGAGGCGTTTGACTTGGCAAAAGCTGGTAATGATTCTGCATTGCTTGCATCTGTATACAATAACAAGGGAATTATGTATGCCGCATACGGTAATTTAGATGATGCCAGGCTTTCTTTCTTGGAATCATTTTCTCTTGCCGAGCGCTTTGGGCATAAGGAAATTGCTGCAAATGCATCGGTAAATTGCGCTGCAGTGGCGATTCAGCGGAAAGAGTATCTTCAGGCATCATCACACGCTGAAACCGCATACAGATTATTCGGGGGGCTTGAACCAGGCGTCGAAAAGACAAGAGGACTAATTGCCACTGGCCAAATGTTCCGTCAGATCGCAGGATTTATACCGGAACGGGCCGTACAAATCAGGCAGTTGGCCCGAGATGCTTTTGTTGAATCTGCAGCGATTTCAGAGAAATACAAAGATTATCGATCAGTTTCTTACGCATTGGGCTATCTCGGGCAATTATACGAGGAACAAACAGAATTCAACGAGGCGCGACATCTTACACGTCGGGCTCTTTTTGCCGCTCAACAAGTCAATGCAAAGGAATTGTTGTCAACATGGGAATGGCAACTTGGCAGAATTGCACGCATGGTTGGGGACAATGAAAATGCTGTTGCAGCTTATCGGCAGGCAATCCTGAATCTTCAATCCGTAAAACAAGGTATGTACACAGGTTGCACTTCCAGTTCACTTTCATATAAGGACAGTATTGAACCGATTTATAAGGGTCTTACGGAATTGCTCTTCCAAAAATCCTCCAATACTAAAGATCGGAAAGAGGCAGAGCAATATCTCCTGGAAGCACGGCAGACAGTTGAATCTTTAAGGGTTGCTGAAATTAGGGATTATTTCAAGAATTCTTGTTTCGGAGATAGGCAGTCAAAACTCAAAGGTGCAGAGACGTTCTCCGACAACACCGCAATAATCTACATGATTAGCTTTCCCGAAAAGATTGAGCTTTTGGTAAGTTTTCCTGACGGTGTAAAGAGGATTACGGTTTCAAATATCAATAATGCTATTTTCAGTGATGTGAAGGCTTTTCGCAATAATCTCACTGTGCTGACGGATGATTATCTGGTTTCTTCAAAGAAGCTTTATAACAGCTTAATTCGCCCTCTTGAGTCTGATCTGAAACGGCATAAGATCAACACGTTAGTCATTATTCCAGACGATATATTCAGGACTATCCCGTTTGCAGCGCTACATGACGGCAACGATTTTCTGATTAACAAATATGCGGTAGCAACCTCATTGGGGATGCAATTAACCGAACCTCCTTCAGTCAAGAACAAAAATATTACTATGCTGGCTGCGGGCATCAGTGAATCAGTCCGGAACTACCCCGCACTGCCGTCTGTAACATCAGAAATAAATGAAATACAAAAAATGTTCGATGGTGAAATGCTGCTTAACAAGGATTTCAGTATTTCCAGTCTGAAGGAAAAGGTCGATCAGAAGAAGTATTCAATAATTCATCTGGCGTCCCATGGTGAATTCTCGAATGATGCAAATAATTCGTTTATCGTAGCGTGGGATGGGCAATTGACAATTGATCAGTTCGGTCGTTTAGTTAAATCTACACAGTACAAAGATGAACCTTTGGATTTGATCACCCTGAGTGCATGTAAGACCGCTGTAGGTGACGATAAGGCTGTTCTGGGTCTTGCAGGCGTTGCCATAAAATCAGGAGCAATGAGTTCTCTTGCGACTCTTTGGGAAGTGGATGATAAGGCAACATCGGAGCTTGTAGTGGAATTTTATCGTCAGCTAAAAAACAATACGCAATCAAAAGTTCAGGCGCTTCAAAAAGCCCAGCTCTTGACAATACAGCACCAAGGACATCCGTATTACTGGTCACCGTTTATTTTGATTGGTAGTTGGCTGTAAGAGGGCACGTGTGTCATCCTAACTACAGACGATGTAAATCTGATTTAATAACTACCCACTCCTGATTTCTACCTCGAATCTTGCCAGCCGACAACAGCATAGCAGTATAACTGTCTATAACAATAATTGTCAAATTGAAGTGTACTTTGATTGACATATTTTTTGCGCCTGATATAATGTCAATATAGGGTTTTAAATTGCAGTTGTTTGACGTTATTGTCAGGAGGATAGTATGTCTGGACAGAAAATTGGATATATCAGAGTAAGCAGTGCCGATCAGAATACTGACCGGCAACTTGACGGCATGATTCTCAACCGGACATTTGTCGATACCGTCAGTGGCAAGTCAACTGACCGGCCCCAACTTCAGGAGATGCTCCGGTACATCCGACAGAGTGATCATCTTTATGTCCACTCCATGGATCGCCTTGCCAGAAATTTGATCGATCTCCGACAGATGGTGCAAGACCTTACGGGGCGACAAATTGCCGTCACTTTTGTAAAAGAGAACCTGACGTTTACTGGTGCAGATGAGCCGATTTCAGTTTTACTGCTTTCTGTCATGGGGGCGGTTGCCGAATTTGAACGATCTATCATCAGGGAGCGCCAGGCTGAGGGTATTCGGATTGCCAGGGCCAAGGGTGTCTACAAAGGCAGGAAGGTCTCACTTACTAATGATCAGGCTGTAGAAGTCCGGGATAAGGTCAAGGCCGGGATCCCCAAGGCAAAAGTGGCCCGAGAGTACAAAATCTCGCGTGAGACACTTTACAAATATCTCCGAGATACTCCATGAAATATTCCGCAGTAGTTATCTTTCTCGGTAAGGATATCCCGGATGACGATGTATATGCACTGAACAGTTCGAATTGGTGCGATGTAAGCAAGGGGCGCTGGATCTACGCTGCCGATATTTTCATGTTTGGTGAGTACCTCACTCCCAAGATCCTGTTCAAACCGCCATTTAAAATTGTTCGGGCAGAGACAAAATGCTCGACCTGCGATGCAATAACGCCAATTGTGGCGGTTGAAGCATCAGGGTATGTGCCAACCGGCGGAGACGGCAGCGACCTGGCCCTCAACATCGCATACTGGCTGGAGGGTGGCGCAGATGAC
Source organism: Geobacteraceae bacterium (assembly GCA_043743795.1). Lineage (GTDB taxonomy): Bacteria > Desulfobacterota > Desulfuromonadia > Geobacterales > Pseudopelobacteraceae > JACRCG01. Next base: position 15,229 of record JAYTVV010000278.1, on the reverse strand, counting down.
CTCAAAGACAAGCCGGTGTATTTGACGTTCGTTCAGGAATATCCACAAGAATTCTTGAAGCTGATACGGCGGCACAGCTTCCTTTTCCGAAAATACGGCTTTGGCGAGGAGAACAATTACTTTGCCAATGCCTGCGTGCACTGCAAGTCACCGATTGATGATTTCCAGATATTTTATGAGCAGGATGGAATCCTTGCCCGTTGCAACCCGGACCCCAAAAGGCATGAAACAAAACTGGCATTCCATCAGCCGCTTGTTGTGGAATGCCAGTTTGCATAATAAAACCGATTACTCGGAGATGTTTTTCTGTCAGGTGAAGGACTAGATTTGTTGAGTGGATGCCTCACTACGGCACAGGTTAACTTTTTGCCAATAACAACTGATTGTAGATATAGCAAGCATAAGAGCCGTACAGGCAATCCCAATGTTCCTGTTACCGAGATCATTCGCGATCAGGGTTGGAATCACCAGAATAAATAGCAGCCCGAATATTTTCCCGGCTCTTGTCACTTCAATTCCACAATCCACATTGAATGTCGTAAGCCCGTATCCAATCTCTTCAATTTTTGCCAATTCCTGGGAGATTGATATCGATGCATTTTTTCCGGTATATACCAGAGTCTTTTCTGTTAGTTGGCATGCTCCGTTCCGGAAACCGACAGCAGAAAGCCAATTGAAACATCCCGCTGCGATTAGATCGTTATCCCGTGCAAGGATTTTATCGTTGGCTCCATTGACAACCCCGACCTGCGCACCGGCTACGGCCAGTTCCGCAATTCCGTTCAATGCGCGATCTTTCATTGTCCCATCGGCGTAGCAGTTTTTATCAGAATCGACGAATACCTGGACTTTGACACCGCGAGCCACGGCCTGGCTCACCAGCGATGAGATATTCTCCAACTCGATTGTGCTGATGCTAATAAATGGGGATACGATAAGTATTCGTTCCTGTGCTGTGGTGAGAACGTGCTGGAGAATGTTTTGGTGATCAGAGACTGTCAGGAGATTTTGAGACGTTTCGTATTCTGGCATTTGGCAGCTACCTCCTTGATTTGAGGAGTTTGTATGCAGTTCTTTCCCGGGTAATTTTACAATCGAACTATTCCGAATCGTGGTGTTGCTCGATCAGCTTTCTGTCCCGTATCAATTCGGCCTTCAACTCATCCTCGGTAGGTAGATACAGCTTGTAGCGGGAAGCAAATATCTGCTTGTCTCCTTCCGGCAGAGTATAGCGCACCACGGCATCACTCTTGGTTTCGCAGAGCAGAATTCCGATAGGAGGGTTGTCCCCATCGTTCATCATTTCGCGGGTGTAATAGTTGACATACATCTGCATCTGCCCCATGTCCTGGTGGGACAACTTGCCGATCTTCAGGTCAATGAGAACAAAGCATTTCAGGATGTAGTTGTAGAACACCAGGTCGATGAAGAAGTGGTCGCCGTCCAGGGTGATCCGCTTCTGGCGGGCAACAAAGGAAAAACCCTTGCCTAGTTCCAGGAGGAATTTCTGCAGGTGTTCGAGCAGGGCCGTTTCCAGCTCTTTTTCGTAGAGCAGCTCCGACTGAGGCAGGCCGAGAAATTCCAGAACATAAGGATCTTTGACCAAATCCGTCGGCTCGCGCATCACCTGTCCCTCGCGGGCTAGTGCCATGACGCCGTCCTTATCGAGGGATAGCGCGAGCCGCTCGAAGAGCATGGAGTTCATTTGGCGATCCAGTTCACGGGTTGACCAATTGCCGTTGGCGCTTTCTATTTCGTAAAAGGAGCGTTTTTGCGGTTCAACAATCTTCAAAAGCTGCCGGTAATGGGTCCAGGACAATTCTCGACGCAGTGCGTCGAGTTTTGGAAAGGCAAGATAAAAACCTCGCATGTTCCAGAGGTTTGAACGATCAAAACCTTTGCCGTGCCGGGTGGTCAGCTCTTTTGCCAGGGTTTCGATCAGTGCTTTGCCGTACTCAGCCCGCTGTTCACCCTGCTGTTCATCTTCGACTATCTCCCGCCCGATTTCCCAGTAAGCGCGAACCATTTCATGGTCGACAACGGACTGAATACGACGGCGAGCGGTTTCAATAATGCCGGTGATGCGTCCGGCCAGTTTAGCCACTGGGGCAGTTTGAGCGGTTGTGAGTTTATGTGACGTGCTCATAGGTCCAACCTCTCTGAAGACAATTTTCTCCCGCCTCGTTTCGCTGTCTTCTCAACCAGTCCCAATGGAACGGTCAACTGCTGATAGCGCTCGAACAGAAACGCCACCCGTTCGGCTTCGGTCTTGAAGGTGGTTTTACCGTAGGCGCTATCCACAGCGCGGTCGAGCGCCTGATGGGCCTTGACCAGTTCCGGCGGCATGCTCAAGGGATCATAGAGGTCAGCTAGGGTGGCCTTTGTAAAAGCAGCACGGACGTCCAACACAGCCTGCACAGCGGCTTCAATAGCAGCTAGCTGAACTGCGGTCGGCTCAGGCCAGGGGAAATTGTTATAAACTATGGTGTTTGAATAACTGTAATCACTTTTCAGGCGTCCGCAGACTGCCCGCATCCAGGCCATATGCATAGTCGAGGAGAGAATACCGAAGTGGTAGCGCGTGGCTTCTGGAACAAACTGAATCTTGTTACTGCAGATGATCTTCTGTGAAACAAAAGCAATCGGAATAAATGGCCGACGCTCTGACGAAACTTCCGGCACCGCCAGATAATCTGTGTCCGGCTGAGAAATCTGGCGGAAAAGCGTCGGGTACCGGGCAAAGTCACGGGTAGTAGGAGCTTTACTGGCCAGACGGGATAACCGTACCTGTTCAACTCTTGCCATGACCAGCGGTAGATGGCGTAACTCTGTTGGATCTACACCTTTCAGCCAGAGACAGTGGCGCATGACGCCATTGATGAAATCTCCACCACTGATATACGGGCGAATGTAAGGGGCTGCTGTCGGTTCTTTTCGCAACAATTCATCGCGTTCTTCCAGGGAAAGAATCAGATTGCCGCCGTCGGTCGGTTTGTTGCCCCAGGACATTTTCGGCACGTTGCACAACGGCGCAGTGCGATTGGTTACCACCAGATCCGGTGCATCCACGAGATACGGATTAATATTCCTGGCTTTGATAACGTGCGGTTCACTTCTGGGCGTGTCGTAGTCAAACAGCAGCTTATCTTCCGAATCACTCAGTCCAAAACCGACAATCACGCAATGAACGGCAGCCTGGCCTCGGGCCTCGCTACTCCATTGAAAAGTACGATGAGCAAAATGAATCTTGACCCCGCGTGATAAAAGATGTGACCAAAGAATACCAGCCTGTTCTCCCTGACAGATGGAGTTGGTGGACACAAAGGCTGCTCTCACACCGGCCTCCATATACTCCGCAGCCTTCACATACCAGTTACAGACAAAATCCAGCACTCCACTTGAGCCAATCTGACCCATAACCAACTGTTGATCCTGCTTTTGGTCTTCAGTCTGGTAATGATGTCCCACAAACGGCGGATTCCCCAGCAAATACGACAACCGGTACGCCGGGACGACATCGTTCCAGTCAATCCGCAAGGCATTGCCATTCACAATATGGGGCGCTTTCTTCAGCGGCAGCCGGGCAAAGTACTGACCGAATTCCTCAGACACCTTCAGGTTCATCTGATGGTCGGTCAGCCACAGCGCCACCTCGGCAATGCGGGCCGGCCACTCCTCAATCTCGATACCGTGGAACTGGTCAACGTTAACGCCGATCAACTGGAAGATATCCAGCAGCATCTGGTCGTTCTGGCGGACATGGCGCAACACCTCCAGCTCCAGCAGGCGCAATTCGCGGTAGGCTATCACCAGGAAGTTGCCGCAGCCGCAGGCCGGGTCGAAGAAGGTCAGCTTGGAGAGTTTTTTCAGGAATTCGAAGAGCTGGTTCTTGTTGCGCTTGACCTTGTGGAACTCGGCCCACAGTTCATCCAAAAAAAGCGGCCCGATCAGTTTGAGGATGTTGGTTTCACCGGTGTAGTGGGCACCCAGATTGCGGCGGGCCGTGGTGTCCATGATCGACTGGAAGAGCGAACCGAAAATAGCCGGGCTGATGCGGCTCCAGTCAAGGGCACAGCAATCCAGCAGGGTCTCACGCATGGCCCGGTCACAGGCGGTGATCGGCAACATTTCACCGAACAGCTGGCCGTTGACGTAGGGAAACGTCGCCATCTGTTCATCAAGTGCTTTCAGTCGTTTTTCGGGCGGGGTGTCCAACACCTGAAAGAGCTGGGCCAGGTGCATGCCCAGGTCGCTGCCGTCTTCACTGGTGCGCTGCTCCAGGTAATCCTGAAACAGACGACGCTCAAACAGTGCAGTATCCTCGGCAAACAGACAGAAGAGCACACGCACCAGCAAAATCTCCAGAGCGTGACCGTCATAACCAGTGGCCTTGAACTGATCATGCAGCTTGCCCAGCTTCTCTGCGGCCTGCACGTTGACCGGGTCCTGCTGGCCGAAGCTGCGGGTCTGGTATCCGGCAATGAAGCCAAACAGACGAACGTGTTTAGGGAGTTCTGCCAGGGTGAAATCGTGTTGTTCGTTGCTGTCGAGATCGAACAGCCGAAAGCGGGCGAAGTCGGAAACCAGAACATATCGGGGCAGGTCACGCTCTTTCAGGCCGGGAAAATAATCGAATGCCTGGCGGGCGGCACGCTCCAGATCCTTGCCGCGCGATTTGTGCTCGACCAGCAGCACCCCTTTCCAGAGCAGGTCGATGAAACCACCTTGGCCGTCACCCTTCTTGACCGGCGCTTCAAAGGACGCGACTCGACGGCGGGTTATACCAAAGACATTGAAGAAACCATCCCAGAAGCTCTTGGCTTCGGCGTCTTCCGAACATTCAGTTGCCCACTCACGACTGAAGGTCAGGGAGCGGTCGCGTATCTCATTCCAGGAAATCGGCATTGCGGTTCCTATTGTTGGTTATGTCGAGAATAATGTCTTAACACGACAAAACTGAATACTGTTCCTCTTTGTAAGTTAGCAACAGTTATTGGTTGGGCGGAAAGGATGGCTTGATTTGTTGTTCTTTTGCCAGAAGGTCGTACGCTGCCTTTAGGATGACGCAAAAGGTTTTTGATACCGGATCAGAATATGAAGAGACATCAAGTGTTGGTAGGTAATTATTGTTCTTTTGTTCCGAAACAAGCTGTGCGACTGATTGTACATCAATTAGTTCATCACAGATTATATCTGCAACTCTCAATAGTCTATCTCTTAGAAATGTCACATTTTTAGCAGCATGTTCTAGTTCAACTGAGTCCAAATTTGTATAAGTTCTGGTTTTGAGAGCAGCCAAACGTATCAGGGATTGGCTCATTGGTAGATAATCAAGTTCTGCATCGAAATTTTCAATTTGCATCAATATAAAGGATAAACAATTCACATCGAATGTTTCAATAGTGCCAAACGGATTGTCTTCAATTTTATGTAGCTTTAAGTCATTAAAGTTATTGATCAGCATGTTTCCAAGCTCAGAAGTCAACAACAAGAGACAATCAAAGTGTGAATCTCTTCCAAAGAGGAGAGTCTGATTGCCATCAGCAAGAACGCCCTCTATTACGCTAGTAAAACGGTTCTCTTGAATAAATTCAGGCAACAATTTGATGATATCTTCTATAGTTTCCCGATTCCGACGGATGTTTGTCGGTATGCTGGGTAGCCACACCTGAGATTTTACCAAAGGAGAACCGTATCTGAGATATCCAGGCTCAACTCCGAAAACTTTTGCAAGGCGGTCCAAGCTTTTGTCGCGAGGAACATAGGTTCCCTGTTCATAGTTCCCAAGGGACGGTCTCGGTACTCCAGCCTTAGCAGCTAACTCTTCCTGATTTAGCCCGCACAGCAGCCTCAATATTTTGATTCTCGAATGAATATCCATGGTTAACTTTATATCATAGATAATTATGGTTTGCAACAAATGTCTTGCATTTCCAGCGCTCGTTATGCAATGATAAATTTCATTCCAAGGAGGTGTGAGTTATGGATTGGATAAAATGGCGCAGGGACGAGGATGAAAGGCTTAAAGAAAAGGGAATAATAGAAGAGTTTAGAAAACGGCATGGGATTGAGGGCAGGTCAGCATTGTCTTTTTGGCTAAGTATTTTTAGCATCCTCCTTTCAATCGTAGTGGCTGCTTTATGGTCAATAATGAATGGATCAGTAATTGTGGATTTATACAGACATGATCCTTCGGCATGGCCTAACGCTATTAAGGGCATGAAATACGCACTGATATTTTCTCTGCCTGCTGCCATTTTATTTACAATTAAAATCCTGAGAAAAAAATGAAGCCAATGAAAGTCGCCGCTACCAATGCAGCAGCATATTATTGTCAACAGGATCCGCTCTTTTCAAAAAACGGTGAAGCCGGGTCCAATGCCGTTTGGGTTGGTAGTGGGACGGCAGAGTTGGGTCTAAAAGGTGATGTTGATCTGGAGGCTTTCCAGAATCTTCTTCATGGTTTTGATCCGTCTGGTGAAATACGACTGGTTGGTCGGGAAAGCGGAGAGCAGTCACACGATAAAAATGCTTGCACCGACATCCAGCTTACATCTCCCAAATCGTTCTCTGTCGCTGCACTGTTTGATCCGTCCCTGCGTGAAGCCATTCAATCTGCGGCAATCAAGACGGCTGAGTACGTCGACGCCAATCATGCCTTTGGCCGCCAAACACAAGATGGCATAACCGAACAGGTTCCCGGACAATTGGTTGCATCGCTATACATGCATTCAACTAGCAGATCAGATGATATCCACATCCATGGCCATTTAGTTGCGTTAAACATGACGGTCCGTCCTGATGGCAGTTTATCGTGCCTGGAGAACCGCTCCATCTTTGAGAATCAAGCTGCTATTACCCAAAGCTTCTATACCAATCTGGAAGCCGAGGTTAAGTCACTTGGGTACGGGACCGAGTATCGGATTGGGTCCACAGGACAATCGATTCCAGAACTAGCTGGATACCGGCAAGACGTAAATGCACTTTTTTCTAAGCGTCACGAGTCGATCAAAGATGCCGACCAACTCAGAGCTGATTTGGCAACCCGCTTGCCTCATTTATCAAATGAGGCGAGAGAGTCACTTGTGCAGTTGAAAACCAAGGCTGAGAAAAGCACGACCTTAACAGAAGCCGATTTAATCCAGCGCCACACTGCACAGCTCGAATCGATTGGTATTTCTCCAAGTGAATACCTAGCACACCTGCAGGAAGTCGGTCAGGAACTCAAGGTATCGTTAACCAGTGAGATAATTGACAAGAATTATGGTTCACAGGTGCTAGCTGTCGAGAATAGGCAAAGTCTGGACCTGATTTCCACAGGGGCTGACAATCCTGTACTGGAGTCAATGTATGCCGAACGACTCAACGACCTTAAAGAACAGACGGGTAAAATGACTGAAATGAGCATTAATGAGACAGGAACATTGTCGCTCGAAAGTCCACAATCTCAGCAAGAGCAGGGGCAACAGCAGGATCTCGTAATTGATCATTGATGATTGCTGGAAGAGGCATGATTGAGCATGGCACGTTACGCAAGCTGTCTATAAAGGAAAACCGCATGCAACCTCGCAATAGATGGGCATTAACAAGAATTCTGGCCCATGGGAAAGCCAATGGCTTAAAAGGTGTGCAGCCATTGGCGATTGGCTGGTAATAGCGAGATGTCGGTAAGTTATAAGTGCAAATAGCCATTGGACATACCATGGGAAAACCAATGACTATGAATCGAGGAATGTGGTGAAGAAAAAATCCGCCAAAACAGCAGTAACAGTCGAGCTGACGCTGAAAGAATTGATTCTGGTGAATGCGTATGTCAATCAACACAGTTGCAGCCGAATGGAAGCAATTCGTTCACTCATCCGCGGGGCAAACGAAGAGCAGCGCGTAAGCAAAGAAATTCAAATGCTCAGTGTTCGCCTCGATTCAATGAGCATAAGGATGAATGGACTGATGGAGGTATTGCAACAATTGGTCACTGCCGTTAAGGACATCCGCCTGGGAACTGCCTTCAATAAAATTGCATTTGAAGAGTTGCATCGTGAGGATTCAACAGTCATGGAAAAAATCTTTGAGCGCTACGAAGCATTCAAGAGGTAGCCATCAAGAGGAAGCCAATAGTTATGGAACGATCAAGATTTTCAGGAACACTGTCTATTACACACAAAATTAACCAGATTGTCAGCGCAGTACGCTTCTGGTTCATTGTCGCCACCGTGCTTGCGGTTTGTGTTGCCGGTTATGTTGGTGTCCGTATAGGGAGAGAGATTGAACAAAGTTCACCAGGTGTTGTGACATTCTATCTGCGCTGTGAGTTGTCGATGCTGAATGACAAAATTGGAATGAGGCAAGACTGGATAACCCCTGTCCAACTCAAGCAGGCCATATTGCAGGATGATCAGGAGATGCTGGAAAAAATCACACTTATTATTCTGACGGTCCGTCACCGTATGAAATGGGCATTGATCTGGGGAGGCTGTGCCTTTGGGGCTACCTTGCTGATCGGTTTTATGGTCGCCCGGCGGGAAGCAAGCCATCAAATATGTGATTTATTCAAGCGTGGTGCTCTTGTTCTAAGTGACCGCATGCTGTCCAAGATTATGAAGAAAGACAGGGGGCCTGGAAGTATAAGCATCGGTGGGGTTACCATACCTTTCAAGCTGGAGAACCTATCGTTCTTTTTCATTGGGCGACCGCAGCAGGGCAAAACGCAGGCGATACTTCGTATCCTTGATGTCATTAGAGGACGAGGAGACCGCGCTTTGATCTGGTGCGCTAAACAGGAAGACTTCGTGACAACACACTACAATGAACAAAGCGACTTTATCTTCTGCCCAGGTGATGCCCGGAGCATAAAATGGAGTCTTGCCAACGACATTTCCAGTATGGCTGATTTTGATGATATCGCAGCCCGGATCATTCCCGAAACCATGGCGGACAACAAGGGACCATGGAACAAGGGAGCCAGGGAAATTCTTGCCGGTTTGATGAAATACTGGTGGCTGAACACCAACCGTTCAAACACGAGCCTGTGGGAGGCCATGAACTCGACGGCCGAGAAGATGTTTGCCCGGCTTTCGAATACCCCAGACTGTGGCCGGGCTGCCGGGCTACTGGAGAGAGGTGACTCGTCAACCTCCCACAGTTTTTTCGTGACGCTTATGGTCTATGTAAAACCGTTCGAGCTGCTGGCAAAAAATGATGGTGATTTTTCCATCCGCAGATATTTGCGTGAAGGAACGGGAAGCATATTTCTCCTCTCAGGCAATCGGATGAAGAAATCACTACAACCAGTTCAGACTCTATTCATCGACCTGTTTATGACCCATCACCTTGATCTGATGCAGGACCGGTCACGACGCATCTGGTATTTCCTTGATGAGCTGCCGGCACTGAACAAGCTACCGAAGTTGGAAGAACTGCTGAATGTCGGGCCAAGTTTCGGAGCAAGTGTGGTTATCGGGACACAGTCTTTCGATCTGATCGACGCCGTGTATGAAGAAACCGGCAGGCGGGCCATCTTCAATGCCTGTAATACGGCGACAATCTTTTCAGTTGCCGACGACCGGACTGCGGAGGAGCTATCGACAAATCTCGGTAAGGAGGAAGTGAGCCAACCGAAACAGAATTATTCTCTGGCAGCCAAGGATGGCAAAGGTTCAACATCAATCCGCCAGGAAGACAAAGAGATTCTGCTCTATATGCCGGACCAGGTCAAGGGTCTGCAGGCAATGAACTGTATTGTGAGGGTACTTGGTTATGGTGTTGCTGAGACCAAGCTGACGTTGAAAATCTGGCAACCGAAACATCCGGCATTTATTTCGGATACACGGTACAGCCTGCAAAAATATGAGGAAGATTTTCGGGAAAAGTTGGAGAGGGTTGACTATGTGAAGCAGGCAATTGCGCCTGAAAAGGCGGTTGTGCACATTGGTAAGCCGACCAAGACTGGCAAGGGAACCAAGAAGAAGCTTGAAACGGCGCTATTTGAGGAAGTGTTCTAGGAATGAATACTAACGATATCTCAAAGACCCGGATCCGTAATCCGGTGGAGGCATGTGCCAGAGAATGGACAGAGCCTGTCCCACTACCACACAGTTTGTCATCGGTGAAACAGCTTCGCACAGAGATGATTCCAGATTCGATGTCCCGATGGTTGCTAGATTCCGCAGATCGGATGCAGGTGCCGCCGGACTTTGCTGCAGCCGCAGCAATCGTCGCTTTCGGCGTCATCATTGGCAGGGGGTGCGGAATCTATCCAAAACGTAATGACAACTGGTTGGTGATCCCTAACTTATGGGGACTGCTTGTAGGTCGTCCATCGTTAATGAAATCTCCGACCCAAGCTGAGGGAATCGCTCCACTCTCGCAGCTTGAATTGGAAGCTCGTGAGGCTTTTTCCCAATCTGAAGCAGAATTTCAATTCCAGTCAAAAATTGCCAAAATATCCGAAGGAGTTATTGCCGACGAACTGAGGAAAGCAATAAAACGCGGTGAATCCGATGTAATAGAGAATGCCAGACACAAAATTTCCAATTTGCAGGTGGAGATGCCTGCACGAAAAAGATACCTGACTCAGGATGCTACAATTGAGAAGATAGGTGAATTATTGATTGATAACCCTCGCGGCTTGCTTGTTCTGCGTGATGAATTGATCGGGTGGCTACGATCATTAGACAAAGATGGCCGAGATGGTGATCGAGCATTTTTCTTGGAGTCCTGGAATGGTAACCAAAGCTACACCTATGACCGCATTGGCCGCGGGACCCTTGATGTTCCAGCACACTGTCTGTCGATATTCGGCTCAATTACACCTGGGCCGCTATCAACTTACGTTAATCAAGCTACTCGTGGTGGGCTTGGAGACGATGGCCTGTTACAGCGTTTCCAGGTTGCAGTTTGGCCTGATATCTCTGGCGAATGGATTAATGTCGATCGTAAGCCCGATTTTACAGCACGGGAACAAGTATTCAAGATTGCCAAGATGCTATCGGGCAACATCCCTGGAGCATTGATGGAAGAAGGTGCAGTTATCCCGTCGTTACGCTTCGATGACGAAGGGCAGGAGATTTTTGATCATTGGCGTTTCAGTCTCGAAAAACGGTTGCGAAGCGATTCGAGACTCCCTCCTGCCATGGAAAGTCACTTAACCAAATATCGAAAGCTAATGCCGTCACTGGCACTGATATTCCACCTTATTGAAGTTGCGGATGGAAATGTTACTGCCGGGCCGGTATCGGTTAATGCTGCATCAATGGCAGAAGCATGGTGCGAGTACTTAGAAAGTCATGCAGTCAGAATATACGGATCGTCGTCAACTCCTGGTATGGAGCCTGCAAAAGAGATCATAAAACATATTATTCGCGGTGCAATTCAGGATGGTTGTAAGCCAAAGGACATCTACCGCCACCATTGGGCAAAGCTGACCACTCCCGATGACGTCAAGATCGGCCTTGAGCTATTGGAACAGTACGACTGGCTTTGTGTTGATAAGGTTCCGACCGGTGGCAAACCATCAGAGATCGTCCGGCTAAATCCACGCATTACCCTAGCAAATGAACGTGCCTAAAGTGTCCAAAATAGCTTTAGACACTTTAGGCACTTCAATATTGATCAGTTTGGAGCAGAATATCGAATGGTAACTCCGGATCAAATTACGCAAATTGTAAATGTGCGGGTGAAAAAGATCCTTGATCTTGCGGAGCTTTCACTGCCTCAGGACAAGTTTCCGATTTTCAGAAAATTAATACTGGATGAATTTGGCAAAAGCGGGTTGGGTAAGGAACTGGAAAGGGTTTTGGGAAGTAAGGACAGGTAAGGCTCGGGCCGGAATACACAAAGCACAGAAGGGGTGTATGATGCGTGAGCAAACAACTGAATACTGATACACTATCGGTAAGCTTCACCACCGATTTGTCAAAATTGCCGGTATCCACCAGTGAAGTGCAACTTATCTGGTCTCATCTCGACGATATGTTGATGAAGGTGTTGATGCAGGAAGAGGAGGAATGAATACATGATCGTGGCTCTCTATGCTCGGGTGTCTACCAGCAAGCAGGCGGAAAAGGATCTTTCCATCCCGGATCAGTTGAAACAGATGCGGGACTGGTGTACGGCGAGAAATTACAGCGTTGCTCTGGAATATGTCGAGCCAGGGGCTTCTGCCACTGATGACCGTCGGCCGGTCTTCCAGCAGATGATTGCCGAGTCCTGTGCCACACCCCCGCCGTTCGGGGCAATTATTGTACACAGTCTTTCCAGATTCTTCCGAGATATGATTGAGTTCGGTCTGTACGAGAGGCGCTTGAAAAAGCACGGTGTCGTTGTCCTCTCCATGACGCAACTGACGAGTGATGACCCGGCCGGTGAAATGGCTCGACGTATCTTCAGTCTGTTCGACGAATACCAAAGCAAAGAAAATGGTAAGCATACTCTGCGGGCCATGAAGGAGAATGCCCGGCAAGGGTATTTTAATGGCTCAAGCGCTCCCTATGGCTATAAAGTGGTTGAACTCGATATCAGAGGTAACAAAGGTAAAAAGAAGCGCCTGGAGGTCGATTCTGAAGAATCTGCGATGGTAAACCGGATCTATCGTCTCTACCTTGATGGCAGTCAGGGAAAAAAACTCGGTGTCAAAGGAATTGCTGCTCATCTGAACGGGCAAGGCCTTTCGATGAGGGGGAAGATATGGCGTAAGACAGCCATTCATAAAATGCTCTCGAATCGTACCTATCTTGGTGAATATACGTTCAACAAGATGGAAGTAAAAACTCTCCGAAAAAAACCCGAGTCGGAATGGATCACCGTCTCAATTGAGCCAATAATAAATGTCGAAACGTTTAACCAGGTTCAGCAGAGGTTGGAAGGCCGCTCTCCGGTTGTCGTCTCACCAAGTGTTGTTGCTTCTCCGACTCTGTTGACAGGTTTGATAAAGTGCGGTTCTTGTGGCGCGACCATGACCATCGCAACCGGTAAAGGTGGACGTTACCGCTATTACAAATGTACCGGCAGAATAAATAATCTCGCAAGTGGTAGTAGCTGCACAAACGGCAATGTCCCTATGGAAAAGCTCGATACCCTTGTATTGCAGGTTGTTGCGGATCGTATATTCACTCCTGAACGGGTAGAAAACATGGTGAAAGAGCTGCAACGAAACCTGAAACAATCAAAGTCGGTACACGACGAGCACCTGAAAGGTCTCAAAAAAGAACTGGAAACCATCAAGGTGCAGACCGACCGGCTTTATGAGGCGGTTGAAAAAGGGTTGCTCCCTCTGGATGGCTCTTTACATGAGCGGGTAAACCACCACCAAGCGAGGCGCCAAGAGGTTCTGGCAGAGATTGCAGGTTTGCAAAGACAGCGAGAGATTCCACTTTCAAAGTTAGGAATGAAACGGATCACAGCGTTCTGTTCGGCACTCAAAGAAAAACTGCTGGAAAAGGGGTCGAATTTCGGGAAGGAATACTTGAAATTACTTGTGGACGAAATCTGGGTTAAAAACAAAGAAGTGCGCCTAACAGGCAGTTATACTGCTTTGGTAGGCGCACTTGCTATGTCAACAAAACCGGTACTCTTTGAGGGAGTGCCCAGCTTTGTCCTTGATTGGCTCCCCTTCGCGGACTCGAACCACGGACAAGGTGATTAACAGTCACCTGCTCTACCAACTGAGCTAAAGGGGAATAGGAAGCAATTTATTTAGCAAATAAGATTGATCTCGTCAAGCCTAAAAATACAATCTATATTTTTTTTGTTTATTTAGATGCCCGCCGAGGCATGATAAACATGTTCTGCGCTATGTTGAAAGCCTTACAAAATGTAGTAAATGTGCTATACATGGGCACGTAGGAATGTCCAGGCACGGCATGGGTATTCCAGCCCCAAAAGTCTGCCGGGGCATTTTACTACGGCAGTCTGCACTCCCGGGTGGTCTTGTGGAGGAAATGGCAGTATGCGTATCGCTATCATATCCCCCTATTCCTGTGGCCCCATGAGGGGTAACATTACCACTGTCCGGCGAATCGCCCTGGCTCTTGAAAACGCGGGGGTGGAAACGGCCATCCTTCCGGTTGATGCCATGTCGGTTGAGGAGATGGATTCTGGCCTTCACTCCTTTGCACCTGATGTGATCCATGCTTTTCATGCCGGTTATTGCGGTGAGCCGGCTTGCTTCCTGGCTGAGCGTTTAGGCATCCCCTGTCTCATTACGTTAACCGGTAGCGATATCAATGAATCTAAATTCCGGGAAAATGCCGGCACTCGACATGCCTTGGCAAAGGCTGCAGCGATTGTCTGTTTCGATGAACCTGCGGCAGCCCAGGCGTCCCGGTTCTTTCCCGAGATAGCCGGGCGGGTTTTCACGGTTCCTCAAGGGGTTGTGGCTTTGCCTGTGGCCGGGGATGAGAATAATGTTATTTCAGACGATGCCTTTGTGCTGCTTCTGCCCGCAGCTATCAGGCCGGTCAAGAATATTGAATTTCCTTTGCGAGCGTTGTCACCGTTGGCCCGGGAGAATCGTCAGCTCCTGTTTGTGATTGCGGGTGGGGTCATTGATCAGGGGTATGCTGACGCAGTTCGGGAGATGCTTGCCGAAACTCCCTTTGCCCGCTGGCTGGGTGAGGTCCCCTATGGTAAAATGGGAAATCTCTATGCGCGTGCCGACGTGGTGCTTAACTGCTCACACGTTGAAGGTATGCCCAACAGTCTGCTAGAGGCCATGGCGCTGGCTCGGCCGGTACTGGCAGCCAACATCCCCGGTAACCACTCGTTGGTGCATGATAGCGAGACCGGCTGGTTGTATAGTGACGAATCTGACTTCAGGTCGCGGGTGAGGCAGCTCATGGGTGATGCTGCCCTGTGTGCGGAGGTTGGGATGCGTGCCAGGGACTATGTACAGTCGGAATTTTCGCCGGCCATCGAAGCTGAGCGCTATATAAAACTTTATACTATGCTGCGGACCAAGCCGTAGCCCCGAGGTGTCCATGGAAAATGCGTGCCCCAGTACCCATCTACTACGCGGTTATTCGCGTGCCGGACGAAACTGCAGGTGTGACCAGGCGTGTTCAGCCAGAGGCATTCTACCGGTAACGGCTGCATTGCTCATCACCATACTGATGGTTCCATCTGTCTGGGCGGTCGCGCCATCTTCTTCTGTCTCTGATGCTTCGGGCTACGAGATACCTTTAGGAGAATTGAATAAGGTCAAGAAAGAGCGTCCGCAAAAAAAGGAGATAAA
>JAYTVV010000277.1:0-9054 GCA_043743795.1 Geobacteraceae bacterium | reverse complement strand
ACTCGCCCGGGTGGTGGAATTGGTAGACACGCAAGATTCAGGTTCTTGTGCTCGCAAGGGTGTGCTAGTTCGAGTCTAGTCCCGGGCACCACAAAAAATGAGGATTTTCAGCAACTGCTGGAAATCCTTTTTTGTTTATTAATCACGTTTTTTTGATAGGGTCGAAAAAAATATGCGCAATAAGAAAGCCCCTGATGAGTCAGGGGCTTTCTTATTGCGCGCGTATTGAGTGATCAGAACGAATGGATGCTGATCAGCTTACATTCTGAATTGTGACACAATCTGCTTGAGCTCTTCAGCCATCGAAGCCAACTCGTGGGCCGATTCAGCGGTGTCCCGGGAGCTTTTTGATGCTTCGCTGACGACTTCGGTGATCTGGTGCATGCTCGTGCTGATCTCGTTTGTAGTGGCGGTCTGCTGCTCTGCCGCTGTGGCAATTTGATTGATCTGGCTGGTCAAATCGCCTACCTGATTTATGATCTCTTCAAGTGCCTGGCCGGAGCGTGAAGCGTCCTGCGTGCCGCGCTCAACTTCCTGAACACCCTCTTCCATGGCATCCACTGCTGATTGAGTCTCCTTCTGGATTGCCTTGATCATTTCACCGATCTCACGGGTTGCCTTGGTTGTCCGCTCGGCGAGCGCCCGGACCTCGTCAGCAACGACGGCAAAACCACGGCCCTGTTCACCGGCACGGGCGGCTTCAATTGCGGCATTGAGGGCCAACAGGTTGGTTTGATCAGCAATATCTTCAATTGTGCCGACGATGTTTCCGATCTGCTCGGAACGGATGCCGAGCGACGCAACCGTCTTGGCACTCTGCTGAACTTTAACGGCAATGCGCTGGATGCTCTGAACTGCATTATCGACAACTTTCGAACCATTCAGCGCCGTCTGGGCAGCACGATTCGATATTTCAACGGTGCGGATGCAGTTGTTGGCAATTTCAGCGGACGTAGCCGCCATCTCCTCACAGGCGATAGACACGGAGGTTGATTGAGATGCTGCCCGCTCCGTGCCGCGTGCTATATCGGCCGAGGTCTTGTTCAGATTCTCTGCTGACCCCGCAACGTCACGTGCATTCTGATTAATGTGGACGACTATATCTTTCATGTTGTCGAGAAAATTGTTGAATGAACGAGCCAGTGAACCGGTTTCATCTTTGCGCTCAACGTTTAAACGTTTTGTCAGGTCACCACCGCCGCTCGACATTTCTTCCAGGCTTGCGTCAACATATCCCAGAGTACGTGTAATACCGCTGCTGATCGCATAGCAGAGTGCCAGCATGAAAATGGCGAAGACGACATTCAAACCGACCAGAATCCATTTGACCGCATTTACATCTTTCTTGACATCATCAATATAGATGCCACTGCCAAGTACCCAACCCCACGGCTCATATTTTTGTACAAATGACAATTTTGTATAGAGCTCGGTCGTTGTGCCGCCGCCTGTTTTTGCTTTTGGCCATTCATAGGTAATAAAGCCGCTGCCGGCACGTCCGGCAACCTCAACAAAAGTTACAAACAGATTTTTCATATCAATTTTCTGGACGGCGCCATTCACACCGTCGCTCATGCCGGTAGCTTTGTTGAATTTGGAATCATCAAGCACTTTGCCGTCGAGTGCCGGCACCGTTGGATGCATGATCATTTTCGGCACCGGTGTGCCCAGATCATTTATCCAGACATATTCCTTTTTTTCGTAGCGCAGCTTGGAAATCTGTGCAGCAGCTTCTTTCTGGCCCTGCTCAAGCGGCATTTTCCCCGCTTTTACTTCAGCGTCACGTCCCTCGACGATTCCCATAGCCAGCTCAACAATGTGCCGGGTGGCATCCTTTTTCTCGGACATGATCCGTGCTTCGATCATCGGCAGCAGATACGTGAACAGTCCCAGCATCATGACCACGACACTGATAACCGAGATAGTCATGATCTTGTACTGAATCCGCCAGTTTTTAAAACTCGGAATGCCCATGCACGTGCTCCTTTAATACGGATATTGTTGTTCTACTACCCAAAAAGATTTTTGATTTTGTCAGCAATTTGTTCCGTCGGCAAGATAAAATCAATCCGTCCGGTTTCCGCTGCCGCCCGGGGCATCCCGTAGATAACACTCGTGTTCTGATCCTGGGCGATCGTGATTCCTCCCAGTTGTTTAATGTGGGAAATCCCGAGAGCTCCGTCTGCTCCCATGCCGGTCAGGATGATGCCCGCAATTCTGATGCCGAAGGGAGTAGAGACAGATTTCAGTGCGACATCGACGGAGGGGCGAACGGAGTTGACTTTCTCGCCATCATGCAGATGAACCACACTGTTTCGGATCAGCGTCAGGTGCACTCCGCCCGGAGCCAGATACACCTGTCCCGGTTGAACAACCGTGCCTTCCCGAGCAAGCGATACCGGCATCTTCGACACCCTGGCCAGGGAGGTGACAAATGATTGATCTATCAGTGGAGTGATGTGCTGGATGATGACAACCGCTGCTTTTAGAACCGGCAGATGCGCAAACAGCTCTTCGAGTACCTTGAGTCCGCCGGTGGATGAGCCAATCAGTATAACATTGCAGCCGGGCATGGTTCAGTTTCCAGCTTCGATCTGATCCAGAAGGAGCAGATATTTTCTGACCGCAGCAACAAAATGATTCGCTTCAAACGGCTTGGTCATGTAGTCAATAACAACCTCCTGAAGCCCTTCCATTCCCTCGTTCGGAGCGCCCATGGCGGTAAGCATGGAGATGACGTTCCCCTGCAGTAGTCCCGCTTTTTCAATTTCCCGAATGGTAGCCCAGCCATCAATGCCCGGCATTGTGACATCCATCAGGATTACCCCTCTGAACCCGCCGCGGAGTAAACGCAAACATTCATGAGCACCGTCAGCAGTGACGATGGCCAACCCCTTCGAAGCCAATAGTTCGCTGACCGTTTCACGAATACACTCTTCGTCGTCAACCAGCATGACCCGGGGCTTGGCCGTCGTATCCCCGTGATCCGGCTCTGTTCCACTCATATACTACCTCCTGCTTTCAGAGAAAAACGTGATGGTCGTCCAGCTGCCGTCTCTGCTGATTGCGGCATATTTCCGTATACAGACCGCCTTGTTGAAACAGTTCATCCGGTGTTCCCTGCTCGGCGATTACCCCCGATTTCAGTACGATAATATGATTACAATCACGGAATGCGGATACTCGCTGGGAAACAATCAACACGGTCCGTCCGGCATAAAATTTACCCAGTTCATTGAGGATCTCTTCTTCACGACCGGCATCTACCGCAGAAAGCGGGTCATCCAGCAATAATAGTGACGGATTACCGATAACCGCCCGGGCTATTGCGAGCCGCTGTTTCTGGCCTCCGGAAAGAGTGACGCCCTTTTCGCCAACCGGAGTTTCAAATTTGTCCGGGAACGCCTCAACCTCTTCAAGAAAACCCGCTTGCCCCGCTGCTTTTTTTACGGCATCTGCAGCCAGCTGGCCGGAGATTCCGTACTGAATGTTCTCGGCAACAGTCCGCGAAAACAGGAATGTTTCCTGCGGCACATAACCGATCAGACGTCGGAGGCTCGTTGCGGTTACGGTGTTGATGTCTTTCCCCTCAACAAAAAGCATCCCCTCTGAGACAGGCAGCAGTCGTGCGATCATCCGTAACAGCGATGTTTTTCCGCTGCCGACTTCACCGGTAATTCCCACAGTCTCTCCGGCCTTAACACGAAAAGAGATTCCGTTGAGAACATTCGTGTCGCCATAGCTGAAGCTGAGATTGCGCGCTTCAATACCCCCCTGCAGGGTATCAATAGATTGTGCATCAGGGTGATCGATAACCGTTGGCTCGGCTTCCAATATTCCGGCCAGGCGCGACATTGAAGCAGCTCCACGCTGCGCAAGGGTTAAAATCCATCCGAGCACCGCTGTCGGCCATACCAGCATTGCAAGATAGCCGCTGAAAGCCACGAAATCTCCCAGGGTGATGGTGCCGGTTATGACGAGCCGCCCACCCATAAACAGCACTATGAGAGTTCCTGAACCGGTGGCAGCTGCCATTACCGGGATGATCAGACCGCGCAATCGTGCCAGTCGCAAGTTATGCGTAAGGTAGCGCTCGGCCGTTTTTCCGAATTCCTCCTGAAAATACTCTTCCCGGCAGTACGACTTGATCAGGCGCACCGCAGAAACAGTTTCCTCTGCCTGGCTGGAAAGACGCGCCAGCTCCTCCTGGGCCTGAAGAGAACGATGAAAGAGGCGGTGGCTGACTTTTTTAACGATCAGCACCATCAGTGGGAAGGGGAGAATGGCCCAGAACGTGAGCCAGGGGTGAATACGAACCATCATCGTTACGGCGGCACAATAAATCAGCAGTGTATTGATGGCACTCATTGAACCAAAGCCGGTCAGCATACGGACGTTGGTCAGATCATTGGAAAAGCGGGAAAGGATGTCTCCGCTGCGGCTGGTTGAGAAATAGCTGAGGTCAAGTTGAGTCAGGCGATGGAACAGATCGTTGCGGATGCGGAATTCAATGATGCGGGCGGCATTCAGGATGAATGTCCGGGAAAAAATGCGGGTGATGCAGTGCAGCACAGCCAGAAGCACGATTATGCGGGCGCAGGCGGCTGGGGAAAATTGTGCACCAGAAGGATGTTGAAGCGCCTCTACCGCCAGTTTCATGAACCAGGGGATCAGCAACGCAAAGGCGTTGGTAAGAAGAAGAAACAGCGCTCCACCGGCATAACGCCAGCGGAGCGAAATCAAATAGGGAATGAGTAGGGCGAGGTCTCTGATAGGTGGTCCTGATTCTCTTACCCCGAAGGGTTGCGCTCATAGATTTACACTTCTACTGACAGCATACCTCAGAACGGAATGTCGTCATCCTGGAACGGCGGCTCTTCGTAGTTGGAAGAACCGGATTTTTGAGCTGATGACGTGTCACCGCCGCCGCTGCGCTCGCCTTTGGCAGAAAGCATTTGCATCTTGTCTCCCACTATTTCGGTTGTGTAGCGGTCGTTGCCGCTTTTGTCCTGCCATTTGCGGGTTTGCAGACGTCCTTCTATGTAGACCGTCTTGCCTTTGGAGAGGTACTCGCCTGCAATCTCGGCCAGTTTGCCCCAGAGGGTAATGTTGTGCCACTCAGTTTTTTCAACTTTTTCACCGTTTTTATCTTTGTATGTTTCGCTGGTTGCGAGGGAAAACCCCGCTACTGCCTGACCGGATGCGGTGAAACGTACTTCAGGGTCTTTGCCCAGGTTTCCGATAAGCATAACCTTGTTGAGACTGGCCATAATGTGACTCCTTGTGTATGAAAATTGATAAAGCAGTGTGCGCTGAAAACCTGACAACACCCTCTTTTTTTATCGGCGAAGAATACCTCAGAAGGTACGCTTTCTCAACCCCAAAAAACAGCCCGGATTTTTCTGTACAGGACCGCAGACTTAAGGTGGTATAATCCAGCCAGGTAATTACGGAACAGATGAGGAGGCTCGGTATGAAAAAGCATGGTCTCTATGCCGTTTTAATCATGGCAGTCCTGGTTTTTTTCAGTACTGCTCCGGGGTGTGCCGACAAACGCGAAGCGCCTGCAATTGCAGGACAGGCAGGGCCGATAAAGGTGTATTCATTTGAGAGAAAGGGTTTTGTCATGAGTGAAAAAATCGTTAAAACTGCAGCTGAATGGAAGCAGCAGCTCTCTCCTGAGCAGTTCCATGTTTTACGGGAAAAAGGAACCGAGCAGGCCGGCACAGGGAAATATGCCTACCACCATGAACATGGTGTCTACCGCTGTGCGGGGTGTGGCCTGGATTTGTTCCGGTCGGAAGACAAATATGAGTCCGGTACCGGTTGGCCGAGCTTTTTCACCTCGATTGCTCCCGATAATATTTCGACAGCAGCCGACAACAGCTTCTTTTCACGGCGTACGGAGGTGTTATGCCGTCGCTGTGGCGGGCATCTTGGCCATGTTTTTGATGACGGCCCAAAGCCGACCGGGTTGCGCTACTGCATGAACTCAGCCGCTCTTGAATTTGTCGCCGCCGGAAAATAGTTTTGTGGAGGTGAAAGATGCAAAAAATGATTTCATTGCTGGCGGGTGTCATCTGTGCCGTTCTGCTCACGGGGACTGCAGGCGCCGCGAATCTGGAAAAAGCCATCTTTGCAGGCGGGTGTTTCTGGTGCATGGAAGCTCCGTTTGATCAGCTGCAAGGGGTTGTTTCAGTCACATCAGGGTATACGGGCGGGCATACAAAAAATCCGACATACAAGGACGTTTCCGCCGGTGGCACCGGCCATGCCGAAGCGGTACAGGTTATCTACGATCCGGCCAAAATGTCCTACTCGACACTTCTTTCAGTTTTTTGGCACAATGTTGACCCGACTGTAACGGACCGACAGTTTTGTGATGCGGGGCATCAGTACCGCGCCGCAATTTTTTATCAGGGAGAAGAACAGCATCGATCTGCGCTTCAGTCAAAAGCTGCACTGGAAAAAAGCAAGCCGTTCCGGGAATCGCTTGTGATCGAAATTACGCCGGCAGCAGTATTTTACCCGGCAGAAGAGTACCACCAGCACTACTACAAAAAAAATCCGCTCCGTTACAGTTATTATCGGAGCGGATGCGGTCGGGATAAAAGGCTTAAGGAACTCTGGGGCAGCAGTGCCGGACACTGACCGGCGGGGAAAGCGCCTCTGGTCAGGCTTTGTTGACAGCCGTTTTCAAAAGTTGGCTCGGTTTGAAGCTGAGGATTCTGCGCGCTGATATCTCTAGCGCTTCTCCCGTTTGAGGATTTCTGCCGCGACGAGCGTTTTTCTGCTGGACCTCAAATTTTCCGAAACCGGATATTTTTAGATCTTCGCCTGATTCAAGGCACTCTTTAATCATGGAAAAGACGCATTCAACCAGCTCGGACGATTCTTTTTTTGTAAAGCCGCACGTACTTGAAACGGTCTCAATAATGTCTGCCTTTGTCATCATTCGCCTCCACTGAAATTTCACGAGACAATACACAAACTCCAGTAGTTATGCAAGTCACACTGTCGCTAAATCTCGACTGGATAGCCAAAAGTCAATAATCCGACGCGTTCAATGGTTTGACGCGTGGCGGCAGGGATGGCTTTCGGCGCCTGATCTGGTAAATACCGCTGAAATTAGTGGGCTTTATCGGATTCTGGCGGCACCACAGGCGTGACCAATGCCAACGGCATGAAAAATGCACCATTTGTGCCGTTTTGACACTTACTCGGCGGCAAGGCGGCTAACATACCTTTTTATGGCTAATGGTTCAGTAGAAGCAATAGAGTTACGCGGATTCCGCAAAAGCTCAGACATCTATGTCGCTCTGGGGCTGATCGGTATCCTGGCGCTTATGATAATTCCACTTCCGGCGTTTGTGCTTGATATTTTCCTGGCCGGCAATATAACGATCGCTCTGTCAATTCTGCTGATTTGCCTTTACACCGTCCAGCCTCTTGATTTCTCCGTTTTCCCTTCAGTACTGCTCGTCACAACCCTCTTTCGACTGGCCCTGAACATCGCCTCGACCCGTCTGATACTGCTGCACGGCAGTGAAGGCGCCGAATCGGCAGGTGCAGTTATTAAAGCGTTCGGGCAGTTCGTAGTTGGCGGCAACTATGTTGTCGGTGCTGTTCTGTTCCTGATCCTGGTAATTATAAACTTTGTTGTTATCACCAAAGGTGCCGGGCGTGTTGCCGAGGTTGCTGCGCGCTTTACGCTGGATGCCATGCCGGGCAAACAGATGGCCATTGACGCAGATCTTTCAGCCGGATTGCTGACCGATAAAGAAGCCAAAATCCGCCGGTTGAAGATTTCCCGTGAAGCTGATTTTTACGGTTCCATGGATGGTGCCAGCAAATTTGTGCGTGGGGATGCGGTTGCAGGAATCATGATCGTCCTGATAAACATCTTCGGCGGTTTGATTATCGGGGTATGGCAGCAGGGGATGCCGCTTATGAATGCCCTGACCAACTATACGCTGCTGACGATCGGAGAAGGACTCGTTGCCCAGATTCCGGCCCTTGTTATTTCAACGGCCGCCGGTATCCTCGTAACCCGCTCTGCTGATGAAAACAGTTTCGGCCAGGAACTGACCGGCCAGTTTCTGAATTATCCCAAGGCGTTTTTTGTTTCTTCCGGCGTTATGTTTCTGTTTGCCCTTATTCCGGGGCTGCCGCATTTTGCCTTCCTGCTGTTGTCGGGCGTTACGTTTCTGATCGGAAAAATGGCTCGAGAAAAGGCCGAGATTGTTGAAGAAACTGCCGTTGCTGAAACAACTGCCGGCGAAGAGTCTATTGACCAGGCGTCAAATATCCGGCCTCTGGATGTTCTTGAGCTGGAAGTCGGCTATGGTTTGGTGCCGATGGTTGATGCCGCCCAGAACGGTGAACTGTTGGAACGAATCCGTTCCATCCGCCGCCAGACTGCCCAGAAAATGGGATTTGTCGTCCCTCCGATCCATATTCACGACAATCTGCAGCTTAAGCCATACGAGTATAATCTGCTCATTCGCGGTGCCCGGGTGGGAGGGAGCGAGCTGACCGGTCAGTATCTGGCCATGGATTCCGGTGCTGTTACTGCCAATTTGCCCGGGATGTCGACCAAAGAGCCGGTGTTTGGACTGCCTGCAGTCTGGATACGGGGCGAAGACCGCGATCAGGCCCAGATCAACGGGTACACGGTTGTGGATAGTACAACGGTTGTTGCCACTCATATCAGTGAAATTATCAAGCGTTATTCTCATGAGCTGGTCGGTCGGCAGGAGATGCAGCAGCTGCTTGACAATGTTGCGGTCACAGCTCCCAAAGTTGTCGATGAACTGATACCGAACCTTCTCAATCTCGGCACTGTACTGCGGGTGATCAAGAGCCTGCTCAAAGAAGGAGTTTCAATCCGCGATATGCGCACCATTCTGGAAAGTCTGGCGGATTATGCCTCGCTCACCAAAGATCCTGATGTGCTGACCGAATTTGTCCGGCAGGGGCTGGGACGGTTTATCGTTGATCAGTACAAGCTGGAAGATGAAACCCTTTTTCTGGTAACGATTGACCGGGAAGTTG
>JAYTVV010000276.1:0-4091 GCA_043743795.1 Geobacteraceae bacterium | reverse complement strand
CTGGACATCGCCTCGCGGCGGGCACCGGCCAGCGCATCGGCAAAATCCTCGCTCCGGGCAACTACCCGCATACCCTTGCCGCCGCCACCGGCACTCGCCTTGATCAGCAGCGGATAGCCGATCCGGTCCGCTTCAGCCTGTAAAAAGTTACCTCCCTGCTCGTTACCGTGGTATCCCGGAACAAGCGGCACTCCGGCAGCCCCCATGATCTCCTTGGCAGCACTTTTTGACCCCATAGCCTGAATCGCCCCGACCGGGGGGCCGATAAAAATAATTCCCGCCCCGGCGCACGCCTCGGCAAAAGCGGCATTCTCGGAGAGAAATCCGTAGCCGGGGTGGACCGCTTTTGCGCCGCTCCGTTTTGCCACATCAAGAATTTTTTCGGCGATCAGGTAACTTTCACGGGCCGGCGCCGGGCCGATATGGTGCGCTTCGTCGGCCAGTGCAACATGGAGAGAGTTGGCATCCGCATCGGAGTAGACCGCCACGGTGCGGACGCCGAGCCGCTGTGCGCTGCGAATGACGCGACAGGCGATTTCACCACGATTAGCGATCAGAATTGTATCGAACATTGGGCTCCATCCTTTTATTCGTTATCATTTCCCGAGACACATTATTTTTGTTTGCCGCCAACGGGGCGGCGCTTGACCTGCCGGGCAGTCTTTCGCCCGGTCATGGTCTGAGCACGTGTTGGGCGGCCTTTTACTCTTTCGATTTATTCACTGATGACCAAATCATCCACAGAGGAACCATGACAATGAGAGAGTAAGGCGTAATAAATGCGTACATAATCGGACTTTGAGCGTCAGGGTGGCTGTGCATATCAATTTGCACATACCAAAACCAAGCTGCAAATCCGATGGCTCCGACACAATTTAGAATGCCTGATAAAATCGTTTTGGTCTTTATAGCCAAAATCAAATTAATAATTCCTGCTCCATATGTGAGTACTGGCAGCATAAGAAAGATAAATATAATGTCGAAAGCCTTAATAGGCCCATTCCACGACATTTCAGTCATTACAGCCATAACAATAGAGAATAAGCATATCGAATTGATTGCCGTTGCTGTAGTTCTTATATTCATTTTTCTCCTGCCTAATAACATGTTATTGGCCAGTTCACGCGTGCACGCGTGAACTAGCCATCCACCCAAATGGAACATTTATTTTTCTGAACCGTATCGACCTTTCGGTACTATTCACAAATTTAGATAAACTCTCAGTGCATCATTGATCTGGGCTTGAAGATTCGCATCCGAGACCTCCCCCAAAGTTGCCTAATAGTTCCCCCTCCCCTCGCTTAGAAGCGCCTACTTCTGGTGCGGGAGGGGGTTAGGGGGTGGGGTAATTTGCCATATTTGATACTGACGGCAGCTTCACCCACCCCTCAATCCCCTCCCGTCAAGGGAGGGGAGGCTTAAAAACCGGACACTACTGATCGAATTCAGATGATTTATTCGTTGACCCATGAAGGCTTACGTTTCTCAAGAAAAGCGGACAACCCTTCTCTACCCTCCCGCGAGGAGCGCTGAGCGGCAATCCTTTCTGCCGTATCTGCAATCAAGACATCATCCACCTGGCGGCCGGATACCGCCGCAACCAGATTTTTGGCGCCTGCCATGGCAGCCGGGCTGTTTGCCAGCAACCGGGAAGCCATACTGTCCGCTGCAGCAGCCAGTTCACGCTCATCCGCAACAACCTGATGAACCAGCCCAAGCAGGAGAGCTTCTCCGGCATCAAAGGATTCCGCAGTGAGGAAATAGCGACGTGATGCGCGAGGACCGATGGCGGCAATCACATAAGGTGAAATGACCGCCGGGAATAGGCCAAGTTTGACCTCGGAAAGACAGAACAGAACGCGCGACGATGCAATGGCGATATCGCAGCAGGCAACAAGCCCGACGCCGCCACCGTAGGCAGCCCCCTGAACAAGGGCGATGGTCGGCTTAGAGAGCGTATCGAGGGTACGCATCAGTTCCGCCAGTCCCTCGGCATCAGCCAGATTCTGTTCATAGGAATAGTCGGCCATACGCCGCATCCAGTTCAAATCAGCTCCTGCTGAAAAACTTTTGCCGCTGGCAGCGAGGATAACCACCCGCACATCCGGGTCTTCATCAAGCTCCCGCAAAGCATCCGTAAGCCCTACTATCAGGCTGTCGTCAAAAGCGTTGTGCAGTTCCGGACGGTTCATGGTGAGTGTGGCGACACCACGGTTGTCGATGTGAGTTAACAGGGGAGATTCATGCATGGTTTTTCTCTTTCGTTATTTGACATGGATACACAGGATGTACAGGATAATAGGCAAAAGCTGTTCCGGTTTAAATCAAGTCGTTTCATCCTGTGTATCCTGTCCATCCATGTATAATTTCATTAGTTACATCCTGAAAATGCCGAACTCCGTCTTCTCCGCAGGCGCATTGATCGCGGCCGATATCCCCAAACCAAGCGTCATTCGGGTTTCGACAGGATCGATGATGCCGTCGTCCCACAAACGCGCACTGGCATAATAGGGGTGCCCCTGAGTCTCGTACTGCTCGCGGATCGGTGTTTTGAAAGCGTTCTCTTCATCCGGGCTCCAGCTCTCGCCGCGCAGTTCCATGCCATCGCGTTTGACCTGAGCCAGCACGCTGGCGGCCTGTTCGCCACCCATTACCGAGATGCGGGCATTCGGCCACATCCAGAGAAAGCGGGGACTGTAAGCCCGGCCACACATACCGTAATTACCGGCCCCGAAACTGCCGCCGATGATGACCGTAAACTTCGGCACACGGGCACAGGCAACGGCGGTAACCATCTTGGCGCCATCCTTGGCGATCCCGCCAGCTTCGTACTTGCTTCCGACCATGAAGCCGGAGATATTCTGCAGAAACACCAGCGGAATGCCGCGTTGGCTGCAGAGTTCAATAAAGTGCGCCCCTTTGAGTGCTGATTCGGAGAAGAGAATACCATTGTTGGCAACGATACCAACCGGATATCCAAGGATATGGGCAAAGCCGCAGACGAGCGTGGTGCCGTAGAGCTGTTTGAATTCGTCAAACTCGGAGCCGTCGACAATCCTGGCGATGACTTCGCGCACATCATAAGGCTTGCGCGTGTCGGTCGGGATTATTCCGTACAACTCTTCCGGGGCATAGAGCGGCTCCACCGGAGTTTTGACCGCCAGCCGCGGCTGTTTGACCCGGTTCAGATTGCCGACAATTCGCCGGGCCAGTTCCAGGGCGTGGCCATCGTTGGCGGCATAGTGATCCGTCACGCCGGAGGTCCGGCAGTGCACATCAGCCCCACCCAACTCTTCGGCACTGACCACTTCACCAATAGCCGCCTTGACCAGCGGTGGACCGGCAAGAAAGATCGTCCCCTGATTCTTTACGATGATGCTCTCGTCTGACATGGCCGGCACATAGGCACCTCCGGCGGTGCAGGAGCCCATCACCACCGCGATCTGCGGGATACCGCACGACGACAGTGTGGCCTGGTTGTAAAAAATCCGCCCGAAGTGATCGCGGTCGGCAAAGACTTCATCCTGCTGGGGAAGGTTTGCCCCTCCTGAGTCAACCAGATAGATGCATGGCAGATGGTTCTCTCTCGCTATTTCCTGAGCGCGCAGATGTTTTTTCACGGTGAGCGGAAAATAGGTCCCACCCTTGACGGTGGCATCATTGGTGACGATGACGCATTCAACGCCGGAGACCCGGCCGATACCGGTGATGATACCGGCGGCGGGAATATCGGCGCCGTACATGCCGAAGGCCGCTAATTGTGATAACTCCAGAAAAGGTGAGCCGACATCAAGTAGCTGCCGGATCCGCTCGCGGGGGAGCAGTTTGCCGCGTTCCGTGTGTTTGCTGCACGCTTTTGCCCCCCCACCCTGCTTTATTTTGAGAACCTTTTCGCGGAGATCGGCGACCAGGGATGCCATTAGTTCGGCATTGGCGCGGAATTCATCAGCTTGTGGGCGAATTGTACTTTTCAGTATGGTCATTGTGGCATCTTCCCCCGTATTTATTTCATAAACTCTGACTGATGGGGTAAACCTGAAAATCTTTCTTGGACATGGATAAACAGGATATTCAGGATAAACAGCAAAATC
>JAYTVV010000275.1:0-14029 GCA_043743795.1 Geobacteraceae bacterium | reverse complement strand
CAGGAAAAACTTGTCAGCATTTTCCTGATCGCCACTCATCGAATAGCGCAAAGCGACCTCAAAAACGAGATCAAGGCTTTTCATATCATCCGGAAACCTGGTGGCACCTGCACTCTGCTGCAAGCTCGACACCGCCGATTCAGCATCCTGCCTGACATCAGCAGACGCAACTGCACCATGCAACACCAGCGCTGCAATCAGCGCGATACCCGTCACTACACGTGTCCTGTTCATCAGCAGCGGAGCGATCAACAGACGGTTATACGCTGTAAAATGTTTACTCGAAAATATCATGGGACATTTTTTGTACATGATCACTCGCAGATATTGCAATCATATTTTGTTACCGCAGCTGTGATGGGCATCCGCCGGAGATTTTCTCCGGTTCCGACGGGCTTTGGAATTACCCAGCTTGTTTAAAAAAACCCGCTGCGCGGCACGCATCCGCTCACCACTTCAATTCGTTGGCTCACGCAAAACTATATTCGATTCAACTCCCACACCGTAAGCTGCGCAACCGTATGCTGAAACTTTCTCCGGGTCTCGCGGATCACAAACGGCACATCACGCGGTTCTCCAACCAAAGTGAAATGAGGCGCCAGCACCTCTTTCAAACCATCCAGCGTCCAGACCGGCTCGCCTGCTTCGCGATAGCCGCCCAGCCACTCCTCCTTTTTGGTATACTCCTCCAGCCAGGTGTAGGGTGAGGTCAGCACCAACAGTCCCTCAGGATTCATCCGCTCATGAATGGTGGTAAGGAACCGGCGCGGGGAATACAGACGATCAATCAGATTGGCGGCCAGCACCAGATCATACCCGCTGAATTTGTCGGGAAGATTGCAGGCATCTCCCTGAAAAAACTGCACCCGGTCACGGACTCCCTCCAGACCAAGTTCTTTCAGCCCGGTCTCATGAAATGACACGATATCTCCCTCTTCCGGAAGCGCATAGCGGAGGGAGCCCTCCTCCTGCATGCGGGCGGCGAGCCGAAAAAAACGGGTTGAAAAGTCAAGTCCGGTCACTCGGGCAAAACCGCCGTGCGCCAGCTCAAAAGAGGATCTTCCCAGTGCGCACCCCAGATCGAGTGCATGCCCTCGTGTGCGGGCACCCATGGCCGCCACAGCGATGGCAGCGCAGGCTGCAGGGAAGTTATCGACACCAAAGTGTCCCGGCCCGTAGTGGGCATCGCAGTACTGGGCCGTCAGGGCATCACTTTCGTACTGGTCATCGTGGATGATAATCGGAGCGGCGCTTTCCACATAGCGGAAACCGGCGTGCTGGTAAAAGTGACGCCGAAAAGCGTAGCGGGCATCCCGCGTCGCCTCGTTACCGGTTGAAATCCAGGAGCCCCCCTTGATCAGGTTGTGACGGGTGTCAAACGTCGGGGTCGAAAAATCGTCATACCAGGGGTGGATCTCAAAGCCGTGAAACGGGTAGATCGGAGTTTCAGTCCACTGCCAGACGTTGCCGATCACATCGAAGAACTCACCGTTTTTAAACCGATCGATCGGGCAGGAAGACGCCCACCATTCCAGATTGATGTTGCCCGGCGCACGCCCCCAGTACGGTTGGTCGGCTATAGTGCATACATCCCTCAGACGGTTCCATTCGTCTTCACTCGGCAGTCGGATCGCGGCTCCGGTCTGAGCAGCTTTCCAATTGCAGAAGGCTTTCGCTTCGAGGTAATTGACCTCTACCGGCCAATCCCACGGCATGTCAATCTCACTGGCCATAGTGCGCAGCTTCCAGACGCCATCGGCCTTGATCCAGAAGAGCGGAAACTCCGCCTGTTTGAACTCGCGCCAGCTCCACCCCTCTTCGGTCCACCACTGCCGTTCAACATATCCACCCGCCTCAACAAATGTCAAAAACTCCTGGTTGGAGGTCAGGTACTGGGCCGCCTTAAAATCCGGCACTTCAGCTCTGTGCAGGCCATACTCGTTATCCCAGCCATAGAGCGGATGATCCTTGGCCTTTCCAAGCGAGACCGTTTCTCCCGACACGCTCAGAAGCCGATTGTCAGGGGCATTACCCGTTTCGCGACAGATGTCCCACAACGGCAGCTGCTGCACCTGATTGATCGGCAGCTGACGGATCAGCACCGAAGAGGTTTCAAGATGAATACGCTGGTGTTCGATCCCCATCATGATCCCCCAGAACGGATCTTCCCAGGTAATCGGCAGGTTCAGCGGCAATCGCCGGATCAACCCACCTATCAGCTCACGAACCTGATCACGGTATGCCTTGACTTCTCCTCGTGTCGGCCAGTCGTAATGGGCATCATTCAGATCATCCCAGGACATCTCATCCACCCCCACGGCAAACATGGATTCAAAGCGGGGATTGATGCGGGTGGCGATGACTTTTGCGACCGTAAGCTTGTTGATATAAAAGGTGGCGGTGTGGCCGAAATAGAAAATCAGCGGGTGACGCAAACGGTCGGCACGAAGGTAGAACGTGTCATCGTAGCGAAGAGTGTCATACAGCTTTTCGTCGCTGTCAAAAGTGGCGTGGAAATAGTCCAGAATTTCGGCGCGCTTTTGTTCCGGGTCGCCCTGGGTGAGGATGGTGGTGTGTGTGGTGCGCAGATCCATGAGGGGCCTCCTGCTTGAATATAGGTTAGTGCGTGAGGGTATACTTGCCAAGTATATCGGATAATTACTTCACAAACAATCACGGAGCTTTTTTTCTTTGCAGATGACAGACGATCTCTGAAAATGTAGTATCGCCGAAATTAGCATACGGAGGTTTTCCCCGATGAACCAGAGCATCCAGGCAGCGCTTTCAGAACGTATACTCGTCATCGACGGTGCCATGGGTACCCAGCTTCAGGACCGCCACCTGACCGCAGAAGATTTCGGCGGGCCGCAATTTGAGGGGTGCAATGAATATCTTGTCATAACCCGTCCTGATGTGATTGAAGACGTCCACCGCGCCTATCTGGCCGCCGGAGCCGACATTGTTGAGTCCAACTCCTTCGGTTCAACTGATATCGTGCTGGCCGAATACGGACTGCAGGACCACGTATTTGAACTGAACCGTCAGGCCGCCCTGATTGCCCGGCGCGCCTGTGATGCGTTCTCTACACCGGATAAACCGCGCTGGGTGGCTGGTTCCATGGGGCCGACGACCCGCACCATCTCCGTTACCGGCGGCGTCACGTTTGCCCAGCTGGTAGAAGCCTTCCGCGGGCAGACCCTGGGACTGCTTGCCGGCGGGGTAGATCTGCTGCTGCTGGAGACAGCCCAGGATACCCTCAACCTGAAGGCCGCAGCGGAAGGTATCCGGATAGCCTTCGAGGAGAGCGGTCAGAATGTGCCGCTGATGATCTCCGGCACCATCGAGCCGACCGGCACCATGCTCGCCGGGCAGGGGGTTGAAGCGCTCTACACCAGCCTGGCCCACCTGGAAGACAGTCTCGGCTTGATCAGCATCGGCCTGAACTGCGCTACCGGACCGGAGTTCATGACCGACCATCTGCGAACCCTGTCGGAGTTGGCCTGCTGCCATATTTCGGTCTATCCCAACGCCGGCCTCCCGGATGAAGACGGTCATTATGCCGAATCTCCCGACTCCCTCGCCGCCAAATTGTCCCGTTTTGTGGACGAGGGGTGGCTCAATATCGTCGGCGGCTGCTGCGGTACGACACCAGCCCATATTGCCGCCATCGCCCGCATGGTGGACGGCAGGCAGCCGCGCCGCCCTTCGACCGTCCGCCGCCGGACCGTATCCGGCATCGAAGCGCTCTGTATTGAAGATGACGCCCGACCCGTATTGGTGGGGGAACGTACAAACGTCATCGGTTCGCGCAAGTTCAAGAATATGATCATTGCAGAAAAATTTGAGGAGGGTGCCGAAATCGCCCGTGATCAGATCAAAGGCGGAGCACAGGTGATTGACGTCTGTGTTGCCAACCCGGACCGGGATGAAGCGGCCGATATGACGCAGCTGCTGGCCTTCCTCCCCCGCAAGGTGCGGGCACCGATCATGATCGACTCTACTGACGCCCGGGTCACGGAACTGGCGTTACAGCGACTGCAGGGTAAATGCCTGCTCAACTCAATTAATCTGGAGGACGGCGAAGAGCGCTTTGCCCAGATTGCACCCTTGCTGCGTCATTACGGCGGAGCCGTAGTCGTCGGCTGCATTGACGAAGACCCGCAGCACGGCATGGCAGTGACCCGTGAACGCAAGTTGGCAGTGGCCCGGCGTTCCTACGATCTGCTTACCGGTACCTACGGCCTGCGACCTGAAGACCTGATCTTTGACCCACTGGTTTTTCCGGTTGGAAGCGGTGACGCAAACTACATCGGTTCCGCCCGGGAAACCATCGAAGGAGTACGGCTGATAGCCGAGGCGTTCCCGGAGTCCAATACTATTCTGGGAATATCCAATGTCTCCTTTGGGCTTCCCCCGGCAGGGCGTGAAGTGCTGAACGCAGTGTTCCTGCACCACTGCGTCAAAGCCGGCCTAACCTACGCCATAGTTAACACCGAAAAACTGGAGCGTTACGCCTCAATCCCCGACGCGGAGCGTATCCTGGCTGAAGATCTGATTTTCTGGCGGGGGGATGACCCGGTGGCCGCCTTTGCCGCAGCATTTCGTGACAAGAAACCGGTGTCCCATGCTCCGACAGCCGAACTGCCGCTTGACGATCGCGTGCCGCTCTACATTATTGAAGGAACCAAAAACGGACTGACTGCCGATCTGGATGCGCTGCTGGCCCGTGGCGACAAACCGCTGGAGATTATCAACGGACCGCTGATGGCCGGTATGGCCGAAGTGGGACGATTGTTTAACGACAATCAGTTGATCGTGGCCGAAGTACTGCAGTCAGCCGAAGCGATGAAGGCTGCCGTGGCCCACCTTGAACCACGTCTGGAGAAGAATGAATCATCCTGCAAAGGGAAAATGCTGTTGGCAACGGTCAAGGGGGATGTGCACGACATCGGCAAAAATCTGGTGGAGATAATTCTCTCCAACAACGGTTTTAAGGTGATCAATCTGGGGATTAAAGTTGGTCCGGAAGCCCTGATCGAAGCGGCACGACAGGAACAGCCTGATTTCATCGGGCTCTCTGGTCTGCTCGTCAAGAGCGCCCTGCAGATGGCGATCACGGCAGCGGATCTGAAGGCGGCCGGCATCAGCGTGCCACTTATGGTTGGCGGGGCGGCCCTGTCACGCATGTTTGCTGATACCCGCATCGCTCCGGAATACGGCGGCCCGGTGCTGTACGCCAAGGAAGCCATGTCAGGACTGGAACTGGCCAACCGCCTGTCCAACCCGACCGAGCGAGGGACACTGCTGGAGGAGGTGAACCAAAGCCAAAAGGCAGCCGTTGCAGCGCGGGAAGCACGGGCACCCATTCCTGTTGCCGGTGCGGCACAGACCGGACGGTCGGCGCTGCGGGTCGATACGGAAATCCCGGCGGCGCCGGATTATGAGCCCCATCTGCTTAAGGATATCCCGCTGGCCCATATCGTGCCGTACCTGAACCGCCAGATGCTGTATACCAAACATCTGGGGTTGACCGGATCGGTGGAAAAACTGCTGGCCGCCGGGGATCCCAAGGCGCTCAAACTTCATGAAGCGGTGAACGGCATGCTGGAACGGGTCGAACGGAAGGGGTTGATCCGCCCCCAGGCGCTCTACCGTTTTTATCCGGCCAACTCGGACGGCAACAACCTGATCCTGTTTGACCCGGCCGGATCAGGGGCTGAAGTGATGCGCTTCAGCTTCCCCCGCCAATCCGGTGGCGAGAGACTCTGCGTGGCTGATTTCGTCCGTCCGCTCGACAGCGGTGAGCAGGATAACTTTGCTCTGTTTGTGGTCAGCTGCGGTCAGGGAGTCCGGGAAACGGCCGAAGCGCTGAAGAACGCCGGGGAATATCTGGATTCCCACCTGCTCCAGGCCCTGGCACTGGAATCGGCCGAAGCCACCGCAGAATTTCTGCACAAACGGATCCGCACCTCCTGGGGCATCGTAGATGATCCGGCTCTGAGCATGAAGCAGCTCTTTAATGCCGACTACCACGGCATCCGGGTTTCCTTCGGCTATCCTGCCTGCCCGGAACTGTCCGATCAGGAAAAACTGTTTCAGCTTCTCAAGCCGGAACAAATCAACGTTCAGTTGACAGAAGGGGACATGATGGACCCGGAAGCCAGCGTATCAGCCCTGGTATTTCATCACCCGCAGGGACGTTATTTTGACGTGCTGCGCTGATTGTGGGTACACCTCTGCAGACAAATAGGCCTTCCGATATTCTAAAGCGCTACTATATTGTAACCTCAGCCATCCTGGTAACCGGTTTTGGCAGCGCAGCCGCCATCTATCTGACCGCCGCAGACGCCCCGGATGACCCATGTGCCGAGTTTGAGAAGTCAAAGAAATTTGCCTATGAACTTGAACGTATGGGAGGAAAAGCGGCTCTTGCTGCACATGATTTCAATTCATGGTTTGCGGGGTTATGGCGGGGTGAAGCGCTTGCATACACTGTTGCTGCTGTGACAGTTATCATCGCTGCCGTCTATTATTTCATTGCTACCGGACTGGAGGATGAGGCCCGCAGAAGGCGCGAAGAACCGCCTCCTTCACCCACCAGTCACGGTGGTGGGTGAAGGAGGGAGTCAGATACAGAGGTCAGACCTTGGCAAGAATTTTCAGCAGATGGGGCACCATCTGCTTTTTGCGTGACATGACGTCCTTCAGTTCATACAGGTGCGGCTCCAGTTGCGGATACTCCATGACATGGGCAATGCGGGTATGCCCCTCCACCAGAAAGAGCGTCGTTTCAGTGGTTATATCCGTCACCATCAATCCGGCAATAAAGAGATTATCACGCCGCTTGATTTCTGCCAGTGCGGTTAGCAGCTCTTCTCTCATATTATAGAACTCATCGAAGCCGATCACCTCAACCTGCCCGAGTCCAATACTGTACTTCTCATGGGTAAAAAGCTTGAAATCGGCAGATACGACCCGATCAGCGGAACCATAATTTTTCAGCGAGCTGCTGGCGGCAAAAATATCACGCCCGAAATCAACGGCAACAAGTCCGGAACGCTCTTCCAGCCAGGTGACCATCTGATGGTCGACATCAGTTGTTGTGGGTGATTTCAGGATAACCGTGTCGGAGAGGATGCCGGCCAGCAGCAGCGCGGCGATCTTCTGCTCCGGTTCCATGTTGCATTCGCGATAGCGCCGGGCCACCAGGGTGCAGGTGCTGCCGACCGGCGAGGTGATGAAGGAAATCGGGGCGTTCGAATGGCTGTTTCCCAGCTTGTGGTGGTCAATGACCTCGACTATTTCCACCAGATCGGCGCCCGGGACCGCCTGCCCGAGTTCGTTGTGGTCAACCAGAATCAATCGATACGGGAGCGGTGAGAGGAGCGACGACTTGGTCGCAACTCCCGCCAGCGTACCATCACCCTCCAGTGCCAGCACCGCCGAGACGTTGGCTCCGAGCAGCTTCTGGCGCAGAGCGGCAAGAGATTTATCAACGCCGATTTCGGCAAATTCCTTTTCTGCAAGAAATTCAACCGGCGTAGAGAGCCGCGCCAGCCAGGCTGCCGTTGCCGTGTCATGTGGCGTCAGCAGCACGGCGACGCCCTGTTTTTGGGCCTGTTCGAGCAGATCGTGATCCAATTGATGGCCGCCCGTTACTACCAGCACCCGCACGTTCCGTTCGATGGCAGCGAGCTGGATTGTACGGCGATTGCCGGTCATAATCAGCAGTTCACGCGGGTCGTAGCCGTCAATCCTGCTGGTAAATGATTCTTCCAGCATCGCTCCGATGAACAGATTCAGGGTCACCGGGGCATGATCACCGCTTCCGGTTTCAAATCGACCGGCAAGGGTCCCGGCAAGGCTCTTCAGGCTGGTTGTCACCTGGCGGAGCTTGTCCCGAGCGGGGAGTAGATAACTTTCAGACAGATGCAGCAGGGAGAGCATGCCGCACGGCCTGTTGTCGCCATCAACCACCGGCAGCACCCGGACACCGCTTTTATTAAACAACTCCAGCGCCTCATAGGCTGAAGCCTGAAGAGCAACCGTCACCGGCTGACGCTTGAGAGTGTCACGCACTTTAGGATGCACATCCGCCAGAAAAAGCGGATCCGGAATAGCGAGGCGGTCGAGAATATAGCGGGTCTGGGGATTGGGAGCGCCTGCCATAGCGGCGACAACAGAGCCCTCGCCTTGTCGCTGTCTCAATGCAGCGTAGCCGATGGCAGAGGCGATAGAGTCGGTATCCGGGTTGCGGTGGCCGATAACATAGGTGGTTTTGATCATAATATTCTCACTAGGCAACCCCTCCCCGTTCCCCTTATCAGGGGAGAGCCTTTAGAACCTCCCCCCTGATAAGGAGGGATTGAGGGGGGTTGTGTTTTAGTTTTTCCAGTCTCTGCTGCGGGCGGCTGCCTGAAGGGTCTCCACCTCTTTGAGGATTTCCATGTAGGTGTCGTACCGTTCAGCCGGGATTCGCCCCTCTTCGACAAGCGCCAGCACGGCACATCCCGGCTCGGTGCGGTGCCGACAGTTACGAAATTTGCAGGCAACATCACGGTGTGCTTCAAAACCGGGGAAGTATTCGGCCAGCTCTTCGACC
Source organism: Geobacteraceae bacterium (assembly GCA_043743795.1). Lineage (GTDB taxonomy): Bacteria > Desulfobacterota > Desulfuromonadia > Geobacterales > Pseudopelobacteraceae > JACRCG01. Next base: position 5,427 of record JAYTVV010000275.1, on the reverse strand, counting down.
GTTATATCAACCAGGCCGAAATCACGAAAGCCAGGGGTATCCACCAGCTCGCCACCAGTTGAGAGGGCGTGCAGCGTGGAAACGGTCGTGGTATGCCGCCCCATCCCTTTGTATTCGCTGAGGCTGCCAACTTTGAGATCTATTTCCGGGCAGAGCGCATTGAGCAGAGAGCTCTTGCCGACTCCGGTCGTACCGACAAAAGCGCCGCGATGCCCTTCACTCAAGAATGCCTCAAGCGGGGCAAGGCCGCTCCGCTCGGCGGCACTGATCGGAAATATCGGCACAGACCCGCCATAAATCTTCCTCAGTTCGACCAGCAATTCTTCCGTACCGTCAAGGTCACATTTATTGACTACCAGAAAGGGCTGCAGCAGTGCCGACTGCGCGGCAACGATTGCCCGATCAATAAAACCGCCCGGCGACAGTGGTGCGACCACAATACCGAGAACATCCAGATTAGCGGCGACCAGATGAACACCTCCCCGCGCATCCCGCCGCTGGAGTTCCGTTCTGCGTGGTTGGCGTTTTAAAACATCACCGGTTACAATGACGTTGTCGCCGACCACATGTCCGGAGTTGCGTTTGACCCGCACCATTCGGCGCGAGCCGTTGTCAAACAGAACTTCAACCGAAATGCCGTGATGGGCGACTATCAAGCCGTTGGGGGTGTAACTGCTCATGGGGTATTCTTCCGTGATCTTTGCTGCAATGTTTGGATGTGAATGCTATCGGTCTTCTCGCGTGTGCCAGATGTGGAGCACGCCCTGTATTATTATTTAGAAAGTTTTTGCTGACAGTCTCTGCATAGAATCTTACCGTCAAACTTCTTCTTGTTCATCCTACAGAGGTAAACCACCTTACCGTCAACAGCTGTATTGCATGATTCACATGAGCCTTTCTTGCTCTCGGCTTCAGTCGTTGGCAGTGGTTGTGGTGCTTGTGCTGTCGGCTGCTGGCAGTCTCTACATAGTATCTTGCCATTGAACGTAGCTTTATTGATGCGACAGTAGTATGCAACTTTCTCTTCAACAGCTGCGCCGCACTGGTCACATGCTTTTGTAGCGGCTTTATCGTTCTCTTGGGGTTTGGTGGTCGGTAGTGGTGAGGTATTGGCTTGAACAGCATTTTCATCAATGCCAAACTTCGCGGCATAGTTGAACGTCCCTGGTCTATGCAGCCTTATTATCTTCTGTGCAAACTCTTCAAGGGTATCTGTCCCGACAATCTTAGCAGCTGATGCAAAGACCGACACAACAGACCTGTTATCAAGTTCTTTATCGAGATGAGAAGTGTATGCATCGGCCTTGATGACAGCGGTTGTATCAAATGACTGCCTGTGTGGTCTATCTACCCTGGCAGTTGGAGCTACCAGTACATAGTTCGTAAATGTTATCGGGATGGTGATACCAAGACGTGTGGGGGCAAGATTCCTGTCAACTATGGTCTGCTGTAACAGGTCCGTGTGACGCTTGTTCTGCTCTATCGGAGATTCTATGCCCTGGTAGCCCTTACCGTTATATGAAAGGAACTCTCCATCATCGGTGATCTTGATACCGTAAAAGTAATTCTTGGTTTCAAGTACATGTATATCCATAAAGCGGTTAATCAGCAGGTGGTCTATCTGAGCAACCAAGCCTCGATGCTCGATACGGAGGTCGTGTATCAGAACCCAGTTCTTTGTGTGCTTGTACCTAAAGTCGAGATAGTATGCTGAACTACTTTCGCCACTGCCACCTGACATCAGGCACTTCAACTCTCGCTCAATGAGGAAACGTTGCTTGCTGCTTATGTTAAGATTCAGAAGACGGTTAAGCTCCTGTATGTCTTCTATCCTGTCATCTTTGCCCTTGAGGATCATTGCTGCTCCAGAGTGTTATATAGAATCAATCCTCTACTTACGGATGTGGCAGAACCGTTTGTATATCATGTATCCGGTACGGATGAAAGTTGGTTTATGTAAAGTCGATGCCGGGGTTACGCCAGCTCCAGAATCAAGTAACTGCTATTGACATTACCCAGGCTGCATGATCCGCACAAGCAATCTGATATAGCAGGGAATTAAATAGGGACGTCTCCTATTTGTTTTGCAAGTTCGGGAACACCTAGGGGGACGCTGCTTGTTATGTTGCTAATTATGGTAATAGAAAAATATCAAGCAGCGTCCCCTTAGCCCCCCTAGCGGATTGTGAATAGCTGTCGCAGTTTTGTACGATAAACGAAAATCAACCGAGCAACTTATATCTGATGCTGGATCAGGTCTGCCGTGGTATCAAATAGCGACAGAGAGAGTTTGTCACTGTCATCGCCAGATGACAGACGCATCGGTGTCAGGTTGACAGATGACAATAAATCCAGCATACAAACGCGCAATAATCTGGCACACTTGTGAGAGTGAGGCCACAATGACCACATTAGCAACAATGAAGAATAGAAAGGAATCACCACGATGACAGCGAGTCCCCACCCGTTTCAGCGCCTTACTCCCGACCATGTCATGGATGCTGTCGAAAGCCAGGGTTACTTCTGTGACCGGCGCGTTTTTGCTCTCAACAGTTATGAAAATCGTGTCTATCAGGTTGGTATTGATGAAGGGCAGCCGTTGATCGCCAAATTCTATCGTCCGGAGCGTTGGAGCGAAGCGCAGATTGAGGAAGAGCATAACTTCTGCTTTGAGCTGGTCGAACATGAACTACCCATTGTGGCACCTCTCAAAAATACCGATGGGGCAAGTTTGCGGGAATTTGACGGGTTTTATTTTGCGCTCTATCCACGGCAGGGGGGGCATGCGCCGGAGTTTGACAATCTTGCTAACCTGAAAATATTGGGACGTTTACTGGGGCGGATTCATGCTGTCGGAGCGGTGACACCGTTTGCACATCGTCCGACATTGGACCGGCAGAGTTTCGGCACCAACAGCGTACGTCTGATTGAAGAGCGCTTCATTCCCGATGAATACCGGGTCAGTTATACCGCCGTGACCGGACAATTACTGGAGGCTATCGACTCTATTCTGGCTGAGGTCGGTCCGGTTCGCATCATCCGGACCCACGGAGATTGTCATGCCGGTAATATTCTCTGGCGCGACAATGCCCCTCATTTTGTCGATTTTGATGACGCCCGTATGGCACCCGCAGTACAGGATCTCTGGATGATGTTTTCGGGGGAGCGCCCCCGCCAGCTGGCCCAGCTCGATTCGCTGTTGGAAGGGTATCGGGAATTCAATGATTTCGACTCTCGTGAATTGCGCCTGATTGAACCGCTCCGTACCCTGCGCATGCTGCACTACAGTGCCTGGCTGGCAAGACGCTGGCAGGATCCACTTTTCCCACACACATTTTTCTGGTTCAATACCACCCGCTACTGGGGCGAACATATTCTTGAATTGCGGGAGCAGTTGGCAGCCCTCTCGGAACCTGCCCTTGAAGTGCAGTGATTTTCCGGTGAGTTTGTCGTGGCGCTGCCGGATTGACGTATTGACTAAAAACGGTATTAGTGTCAAAAAGGGAAACAAATATTTCAACGGGGCAGTCCCCTGCAGACCTGACAACAAAGGAGTTTTAAATGGCCAGAGCAGCAGCCCGCCACATTCTGGTGGCAACAAAAGAAGCGTGTGAAGCACTGAAAGTAAAAATTGAAGCGGGAGAGGATTTTGCGGCATGTGCCAGGGAAAACTCCCAGTGCCCGTCCGGTAGAGATGGCGGCAATCTGGGCGAGTTCAGCCCGGGTCAGATGGTAAAAGAGTTTGACACCGTTGTATTTTCCGGTGAAGTCGGCAAGGTTCTCGGCCCGGTACAAACCCAATTCGGCTATCATTTGATTGAAGTTACCAAACGCTCCGAATAATGTAAGGAACTGCGTATCATGAAGTTATTAGATGGGAAAATATGTGCTGAAAGTCTGGTTGCCGACATATCCAAACGGGTTGTCGGGTATGTAGATTCCGGCTTGCGAAAACCGCACATGACGGTGATTCTGGTCGGGGAGCATGCCCCCAGTGAATCATACGTAAAGTCGAAAATTAAATCATGTGAAAGTGCCGGTTTTGAAAGCGATCTGCTCCGTTTTCCGGAAAGTATTACCGAGTCTGAGCTTTTGGCAAAGATTGCCGAAATCAATGCCGATCCGATTACTGACGGCCTGATTGTGCAGCTGCCGGTCCCGAAGCATATCAATCCGCAGAACATCATCAATGCGATTGATCCGTTGAAGGATATTGACGGGTTTCATCCGACCAATTTCGGCCGCATGACGCTGGGGCAGAAGGCATTCCGGCCTGCCACCGCGTACGGTATCTGCAAACTGCTTCAATTTTACGAAATACCGGTAAAAGGGAAGCATTGCGTTGTAATCGGTCGGTCGAACATCGTCGGCAAGCCGATTTCGATCATGCTTTCCAACGATTTCGAGATAGGTAACGCTACCGTCACCCTGGCCCATATCGAAACTCCCCGCGACTTATTGTTAGACGAAACACGGCGCGCGGATATTGTAGTTGTGGCGGTTGGTATTCCGGGATTTATTACCGAAGATATGGTTAAAGATGGTGTCGTGATGATCGATGTCGGCATCAACCGGCTCGAAAACGGCAAGCTGGTAGGGGATGTGGATTTTGAAAATGTCAGCAAAAAATGCTCATGGATAACCCCGGTGCCTGGTGGTGTCGGGAGGATGACCGTGGCGGCGCTGATGGTTAACACCCTGATGGCGTATCAGAATAATTTTGATCTGGCGTGATGCTGGAATTTATATGGTGGAATAAAAAAACGGCCTTTCGGGGCCGTTTTTTTGTGGGAACGGAATGCCTTTGCACTTGTTTTTAAATCCTAAAACGGCATGTAATCGTCTGACATTTAGTCTCAAATCGGTTTTTTTTGAAGGTTGGCTGTACCATTCTTTACAGGATCACAGGGAGTTTAAATTTTCCAAGGCCCTTTGCATTTCGTCTTTCAACTCAAGTCTCATTGATTCCGGCTCAATAACAATGGCTTCTGCTCCGAAAGATAATACCCATTTCTTTACATCAACCCATCCAGATGTTTTCATACTCAACTCAATCGTGCCGTCTTCTTTATCGATGATAATTTGTTCCTTCGCCCAGCACCGTTCCTTGATATAGCGAGCCACCTCCCCAGAGAAACGAATTCTGAACTCAAGAGGTTCGTCATAAATAATGCTGAAAGCCTCTTCCAGCCGCGCATCCGGATCAAAGTCACCAGGATAATCAAAGGCGGCATCAGTCACCGTCAGAGTATTTATGCGCTCGACGGCCAGCACACGAATATTGCCGAAGGATGTAGTTCTCACAAAAAGGTATAGTCCGCCATCACGCTCGAAGAACCTTAGCGGGTCAAACTTGAAGCCCTTCATCTTGTCGTCGTAAAAAGAGTGATATTCGACCATGCAGGTTTTTTGTCGAAAAACGGCATC
>JAYTVV010000274.1:0-32432 GCA_043743795.1 Geobacteraceae bacterium | reverse complement strand
GCGTACGAGCTGGCGGTCTGCGACATGATCGACCGTACCAGCACCGAGATTGCACCCTGGACACTGATTGAGGCCAACGACAAATACTATGCCCGCATCAAGGTGTTGAAGACGATTTGTGAGCGTATTGAAAAGGCACTGGGCAAGTGACGCTGCTCAGTGCACCACCAGCTCCCCACCTGCCCGGATGGATCTGGTGATGGAGCGGGAATAAACCGGTGGGAAAATGAACGGTCAGAAGTGGGCGATCAGCTGTACGAACAATCGTTCCATGATGCGCAATTGCCAAAAAAACAACTCGGCAAACGGTCGGTACGTAAAGCAGGAGTACGGTCGGCGGATGTAGCAGGGACGGGAGCCGGCGACCAGCGCCGCCAGACAGCCGGTCAAAAGGCGGTCATCGACCATCAGGATGGCAGAGAGGGGAACTCCGGCGAGTTCCCCTGTTTTGTTGAGGCCGTCGGGGTACGGTTTTTTTCGTACCCCTGAGATGAAGCGCATGGCGGGAAAGTTGTCGGCAAACCACTGTCTGCGCCCCTCAGTCGGCTTGTTGGAGAGGATGAAAATCTGTCCGTCACTGAAGGCCGCCTCACATCGTCGCATCCAGGCGATCGCTTCGGGAAGCGGAACCGGTGCGCCGTGATGGGCCAGAACTCCGTCAAAATCGAGTGCCAGCGTCGTAATGCCTGATGAGCGTAGTTCTGCGGGATCCAGTGTCAGGATGTTGTTGTGCCGCGGGGTGATGTCAAGCAGCTTCCCGAGTGCACGGCGATGATGAAAACCGAGGGAAAAACCGGCCATGATATGAGAAAAGGAACCCATCGGTTATACCTTTTGATGCTCTTTCTGGGCCAGTGATACAAGGTAGTCTACGACCCCCGGAATCAGGAGAGTACCCGCCAGAAATGCCTGGGTGGTGAGGTCGATGTGATGCATATATGTCATCTCCCGTACTTATAGGCAGCAGCGCAGGTCCCCTCACTGGAGACCATGCAGGCGCCGACGGGGGATTCCGGGGTGCAGACGGTTGAAAACAACGGGCAGCCGAACGGAGTCAGCTTCCCTTTCAGTACCTCTCCACAGAGGCAGGCCGGGTTCTCAGCCGCATCGGGAACGTTCAGTGTCAGGACACGTTCCGCATCAAAGTCGGCATATTCAGATCTAATCGCCAGACCGCTGCCGGGCAACACGCCCAAACCACGCCAGACCGCATCACATGGTTCAAAAAGCTGCATGAGGATTGCTTGGGCCTTTGGATTGCCTTCCCAGGAAACAGCGCGGCTGTATTGAATTTCAACTTTGCTCTCGTCGCGCAGGTTCTGGGCCAGCAGCATCTCGATGCCCTGCATCACGTCCGCTGGTTCAAAGCCGGTCACAACACAGGGGATATGATATTTTTCGGCGAGGGGCTTGTAGGCATTCCCGCCGATGACGGTGCTGACATGGGCCGGACAGAGGTACCCTTTGAGGTTGAGCTCCGGGTCGCCGGTCAGGATGTCCATGGGTACCGGCATCGTTTTGTGCGAAGCGAGAACACTGTAGTTTTTGAGCTTCAGGCGTGCCGCTTCGAGGATACTGACGGCGATCGTCGGGGCGGTGGTTTCGAAGCCGACTCCCAGAAAAACCACCCGTCGTTCCGGATTGTTTTGTGCCAGTGCAACTGCGTCAAACGGCGAGTAAACGATGCGAATGTCAGCGCCTCCGGCCCGTTGCTCCATCAGCGACGAATGGCTGCCGGGGACGCGCAGCATGTCGCCAAAGGTTGCGACAATGGTTCCGGGATCGGCGGCGCAGGCCAGTGCTTTGTCGACGTAGCCAATCGGAGTGACACAGACCGGGCAGCCGGGCCCGGAAACGAGACGGACGTTGTCAGGGAGTAATGAACGGATGCCGTATTGGTAGATTGACATGGTGTGGGTGCCGCAGACTTCCATGAAGTTAACCGGCGCCGGCAGTCGTTCTGCCATCCGGCGGATATTGGACGCCATGTTTTGCACCAGATCACGGTCTCTGAATTCATCCTGAAATTTCATGCCATGTCCTCATCGGAGAATACTTCCCGCATCAGACGAATACTCTCCTCAGCGTACTCTTCATCCAGTTTTGAGATCGCAAAGCCGGCATGGATGATGACGTAATCACCGACCGCCACCTCTTCACTCAGCAGCATGATGCTGGCTTCTTTCTGTACGCCGTCAACTTCAGCGATGACGGTGTCTCCATCTCTACTCACAATTTTCATCGGAACGCCTAAGCACATATCAGGTTTTTCTCCTTCCTGCGATTGCAGCCTGTCCCAAAGCGATGCCGCCGTCATTCGGCGGTACCAGACGATGGGTAAAAACAGTCAGCCCTTTGTCGGTAAGGGCAGTATAGAGCATTTCACTCAAAAGACGATTCTGAAAAACACCACCGGAGAGAATAATACGATCAAGTCCGGTAGCACCGGCAATATGGAGACAAAGTTCCGTTGCGGAGGCCGCGACGGTTTGATGGAAGCAACGGGCGATAACGGCACTTCCTCTTTCAATCGAGATATCCGCCAGTATCGACGTAACCATGTGAGTGAAGTCGATCTGGGGAGGCTCCTGGCCATCGAACAGGATAGTGTACGGATACGGAGTGTTTTCGGCGTCATCTGCCGCTTCCGCCATCGCCTCAAGTTCGATTGCACTCTGACCGTCATACGACACAATTTGTCGTATATTTAACAGTGCCGCCACGGCATCAAACAGCCGACCGCAGCTGGAGGTGAGTGGTGAATTGATGCCGCGCCGCAGCATCTGGGCAAACAGTGCCCGTTCCGCTTCAGGAAGGTGTCCGGTTACCGGGTTGTCAATCGTAAACGCTGCTTCTCCCCGTGCCTGATGCAGATAGGCCATGGCCATTCGCCACGGTTCCCGCACGGCAGCATCACCACCCGGCAGCGGCACCGGTCGGAAATGTCCTGCACGCCGAAAGTCTTCATACCCGCCAGTCAAAAATTCACCACCCCAGATCGTGCCGTCAGAGCCATAGCCGGTGCCGTCGAATATAACGCCGATGACTTCACCGTTCAGGCCGTTTTCCGCCATGCAGGCTGCCATGTGAGCGTGATGGTGCTGTACCCGGATCAGAGGAAGTCCGGAATCCTCGGCAAAACGGGACGAGAGGTAATCAGGGTGCAGGTCGCAGGCGATCAGTTCCGGTTTGATCGCCATTATATCCGAGAGGTGCGTGACGGTATGGGTGAACGAATCGAGCGTGAAGCTGTTTTGGAGATCACCGATGTGCTGACTGAGAACCGCGCGGCTGCCGCTCGCACAACAGACGGCGCTCTTTAATTCTGCTCCCGCTGCCAATAGCGGCGGCACCGCAAAGGGGAGTGTGACGGCACGGGGTGCATAGCCGCGAGCCCGGCGATACACAAGTGGTCTCCCCTGAAAAACCCGCAGTACCGAGTCGTCGCTGCGAATATGAATCGGTCGGTCGTGGCAGAGGAAATAGTCGGCAATTCCGGAAAGTCGCTGCAGGGCATCGTGATCTTCAAAAGCCACCGGTTCGTCGGAGATGTTGCCGCTGGTCATGACGAGTGCCTGGAAATTGCCGTGCATGAGCAGATGATGCAGTGGTGCATACGGCAGCATCAAGCCAAGCCAGCCGTTGTTTGGAGCGATCAACGGAGAAATACAGGTGCCAGTGCGCTTTTTGACAATGATGATCGGAGCTTCCGGAGAAGCCAGGAACCGTTCTTCATGGTCGTTCATCTGTGCCAGTTCGCGGGCGGCTTCAATGGAGACTGCCATAACAGTAAATGGTTTCTCATCACGTTTTTTGCGCTCCCGCAACAGTTGTACTGCCGTGTGATTGCATGCATCCACCGCCAGATGATAGCCGCCGATCCCCTTGATAGCGAGGATTACACCGTTTTTAAGAAGTCCTGCAGACGTTGTTATCGCTTCGTCGCCCGCTGAAATTGTATCGCCGGATGATGTGAGCAGACTGACGTGAGGTCCGCAGGTGTGACAGGCAATCGGCTGGGCATGGAAGCGTCGGTCGAGCGGATCCTGATATTCGCTGAGACAGTCAGGACAGAGCGGAAAACCGGCCATGGTTGTTTGAGGGCGATCGTAGGGAATACCGGTGATGATGCTGTAGCGGGGACCGCAGTTGGTGCAGGTTATGAATGGATAGCGATAGCGGCGGTCGGTCGGGTCAAAAAGTTCATGCAGACAGTCGGAGCAGAGCGCGGAATCTGGGGCGATCTGGATATCTGCAGCGCCATCGCCGCTTGGGAGTATGACAAATGACTGGTCATCGCCAATGGGGATGTCGGTGTGAATATGCGACGTTACCAGCGCCAAAGGCGGCAGTCTGGTGTTGAGTGCGTGCTCAAAAGCATCCTGTCCGGGATCGGTTCCCTGAATCTCAATCTCGACACCGGCCGGAGTGTTGCGTACCCAACCGGTCAGAGACAGCTCATGAGCCAGGCGGTATACAAACGGACGAAATCCGACGCCCTGGACGATCCCCTGAATCGTGTGCCGGCGGCGACGAATCAGCGCTGTGCCCCGTTGCGCAGCCACTGGTACCACGCCTCCATACCTTCGCCGCTCCGTGCCGATACTTCGAAAATGATGATGTCAGGATTTACGCGGAGTGCATATTCCTTACATTTCTCCATATCAAAATCGAGATGCGGGAGCAGATCGGTTTTGTTAAGCAGCATGACGGTTGAGTTATGAAACATCTGAGGGTATTTAAGCGGTTTGTCTTCACCTTCGGTTATAGAAAGAACGGCAACTTTGTGATGTTCACCCAGGTCGAAGGCAGCCGGGCAGACCAGGTTGCCGACATTTTCAATCAGCAGCAGATCCAGGTTGTCCATATCAAAACTCTCGGTGCCATGCATGATCATATGGGCATCCAGATGGCATCCGGTACCGGTGTTGATCTGGCGGACCGGTACTCCGGTGGCGGCGATGCGCCGGGCATCGTTGTCGGTCTGCTGGTCACCTTCGATAACGGCACAGCGCAACGTGTCTGAAAGGTCGCGCAACGTACGTTCCAATAGGGTCGTTTTGCCGGAACCGGGTGAGCTGACCAGGTTCAGAACAAAAATACTCTTGTCCTTAAATAGTGCACGGTTAAAGCCCGCCAGGCGGTTGTTTTTGCCGAGGATATCTTCCTCAATGGCAATGGTTGTTCGTGTGCCTGATTCAGTGCCATGCCGGTGAGAATGACCATGAGAGTGCTTGTCAGAGCCTTCGTGGCTGTGTGTATGGTCATGTTTGTGATGGTGCTCGTGTTCGTGATCATGCTTATGGTCATGCTTATGGTCATGGGTGTGGTCAGTTGTGGGACAGCCGCAGGTTGTACACATGGGATACTCCTCAAACGCTTACTTTAGAAGCAAGGTACCAGTTTCTCAGGTGAGATGCAATATCGGTTGCTGCCGGATTGTGTTTACATTTCACCGAACTGGAGTTGATGCAGGCGGGAGTAAATTCCGCCAGTACGTATCAATTCTTCGTGCGTACCTTCTTCGACCTTTATCCCGTGCTGGATAGTGATAATACGATCGGCATCATGAATGGTAGAGAGCCGGTGGGCAATAACCAGCGAAGTGCGTCCCACCATCATCCCTTTGATCCCTTCCTGAATCATCTGCTCCGAAGCGCTGTCAATGCTGGCGGTGGCCTCGTCCAGCACAAGTATCTCCGGATCGAAGGCAACGGCACGGGCAAATGAAATAAGTTGCTTCTCGCCGACGGAAAAGTTGCTGCCGCGTTCGCGAACCTCTTCATCGTAACCGTGTGCCAACTTGTCGATAAAACGGTCTGCTCCAACCGCAGCTGCCGCCTGGCGGACCCGTTGTCGCGCCAGTTCGTCGCCAAGGCAGATGTTGAATTCGATGCTTCCGGCAAACAGGCAGGGATCCTGAAGCACTACACCGATCCGGCGGCGTACCTGTGCCAGATCGAGTGCCTGAATGTCGATTCCCTGTAGCAGAATAGTGCCGCGCTCGATTTCATACAGTCGTGTCAGCAGACGGGTTATGGTCGTCTTGCCGCCGCCGCTTTCCCCGACGATGGCGATTCGTTCCCCACGATTTACTGCAAGGCTGAAGTTGTTGAGAATGTCGTTGCCGTCCCGGTAGGAGAAAGAAACGTCGCGGAATTCTATGAGCGGGACACCGAGGGAAGCCGCGGCCGTTTCCTGCTCTGTGACGTCTGGTTCCTGCCCCTGATGTAACGGCGTATCCAACAAGGCAAATATTCTCTCCAGCGACGCCATTGCTCCCTGCATGACTGAATATTTGGCTGAAAGGTCGCGGATAGGAGAGAAAAATTTCTCGATATACTGAATAAAAGCGACGAGTACACCGAAGGTAATGGCTCCCTTCATGATTTCACTGCCGCCATACCAGATGATCAGAGCCACGGCAATTGAAGAGAGCGCTTCAACCATGGCGTACAAAGATGCATCCCAGAAAATGACCGGCATATTGGCGTCACGATAGGATGCGTTCAGAATGCTGAAGCGCCGCTCTTCATCACGTTCCCGATTGAAAATCTGGATGATGCTGATGCCGGCGATACATTCGTTGAGGAAGGCGTTCAACTTGCCGAGGCGGGCGCGAACTTCACGAAATGATTTTCTCATACGTCGTCGGAATGTGTAGGCGACATAGAGCAGAACCGGCAAAACGGAAAAGGTGACCAGTGACAATTTCAGGTTCATCCAGAGCATGACGGAAATAATGCCGATCAGCAGCAGGATGTCCCCGATTATGGTGATGATACCCGAAGCAAACATCTCTCCCAGTACTTCAACATCGCTGGTCAGGCGGGTTACTGCGCTCCCGACCGGCACATGGTCAAACCAGGAAACGGGCAGATGCATGACGTGGCGGTACAGCTCCGAGCGCATGTCCGACATGACCCGTTGACCGACCGACTGCAGCAGATATACCTCCAGAAAAGACAGCAGCGATTCAACCAGCAGGATGCCGAGAAACCCGAGCGCGATATGTTCCAGTCCGGCCAGTTTTCCGGTGATAATATGGCTGTCGATGGCGAGTTTGATAATCCAGGGCTGCGCCAGGCGACAGGCGGCAACCAGCGGCAGTATCAGTATCACAACAAGGATGGAGAGCCGATACGGTGCCACATACCGCGCAAAGCGCCGCAGCAGGGTGGTGTCGTAGGCCTTGCCGGCTATTTCTTCTTCGTAAATTCCGCCGTGGTGCATAAATTAGTAGTCCTGGGTAGCTGTGAGAATTGAGTTGCACTGTAGCAGATTCTCCAAAAACGGCAAAGCAGAACTGGTAAGGCCGGCGGCGCTGTGTGATAAATTAAAACGTTATTGTGGCTTGACAGTGGTCATTATTTATTTATAGTGTTTACACTTTTATTTTACTGTGAATTTCAGATTGAAAAGGAGCGTTGTATGAAAATGAAGATGGTAGCAGCTGCACTGCTTGGCATGTCACTGCCGGTAATGGCGCACGCAATAGAGTTTCAGACTCCGGGTGCTTTGGGTATGGGGAGAGCCGGTGTTGCCCGTACTACAGACGCGTATGCTACGTTCATCAACCCTGCCGGTCTGGCATTTTATGAGAGGGCGTTCAGTATGAAGCTTGGTGCCGGAGTTGGTTTGAATATCGCTTCGTCGCTGGCAGAGAACGCTGACAAAATTGGAAAACTTGATCTTAAAGACACAAAAATGAACTATACAACTGCTGCAGATGCTGCTGCCGCTACTACTAAAGCCGTTCAGTTTGCCGGTATCGTGGATGATCTGGCCCAGAAAAAAGGCGATCTCGCAGTCAATGTTGATCTGGCGGTCGGCTTCCAGATCCAGAATTATGGTCTGGGCATTTTTGGTGTGACTGAATTAGGCGCCGGTGTTGGCTATGTTGACACGGTGAACTTGCGTATGGGTAGTACAAGCATCGCTTCAACTGACCCTGCGGCAACAAACGTTAATACACTTGCTATTAACGTCGTAAATCCGACTTATACTAATGTCTCACAAATTACTGTATCTGATGCAGCGCGACCAGCACTGGCAAACCAGGTTTTCACTACTGCTCAATATAATCAGATCGTAACCGCTTTTCAAAATGCAGGGGGATTTGTCGGCGCGGTTCCCAATGTTTCAACTCAAACAGCTCAGGCATTGGCAAGTAAACTTGAATTTCAGCTTGCTTCTACCGGCGCCGCCGGAAATACTACCAATCTGACACCCGAACAGCTGGTGTCAGCGCTTACCTTGACTGCAAATACGATCAATCCTGCCAATGACACGATTGACAACAACAAGAGTACCGTTTTGTTGAGCGGTCTTGCTCTTGCTGAAGTACCGCTGGCGTATGGTCATAAGTTTGATCTGGGCAGCTTTGGTAAGCTGGGTATCGGAGCCGCCGCAAAAGTTATGCAGGGTTCGGTGTACTATAATGTCGTAAAAGTGAGCGAGCTGAAGAACTCCAAGGATACAACCACCAAGGCCAAGGATCAGCATGAGGAGTCAACTCAGTTGGGCATTGACCTGGGTGCTCTGTGGCGCATGGAAGATGTTGCATTCGTCGGCCCGGTCAATGTCGGTCTGGCGCTGAAAAACCTGAATTCACCGAAATTCGAGGGTCCTAAAGACCCCGTTACCGGAGCTGCAACTGACAAAGTCAAGGTCGAGCCGCAGGCACGTGTTGGTATAGCTCTTGATCCGCTCAGCTGGTTGACCATTGCTGCTGACATGGACCTGACAAAGAACAAAACCATCCTTCCGGGACATGACAGTCAGCTGATCGGTGGCGGACTTGAGGCTCACTTTGATCATTGGTATGCGTTGTGGCTTGCCCTGCGTGCCGGTGCCTACAAAAATATCGGCGTAACCGGCAGCAAACCGATTATCACAGCCGGCCTCTCTCTCGGTCCGAAGTGGCTCTGTTTTGATATAAATGGTGCGTTTGCAACTGAAAAAGCCAGATATGACAACAAATCATATCCGAATGAAGCAAAGGTGGAGTTCGGTTTAAGTACGTCATTCTTCTAGGCAGTACGCTATAGAGTTGTATACAGACGAGGCCCGCAGATTTCTGCGGGCCTCGTTTTTTTACATCATGTCAACCGGATCAATATCTACAGAAATACGCACGGTTGAGGCAATCACGGTCTGTTGCCGCCATAGGGAGAGTAATCTGTGAAGGTCGCCACGGTTGGCCGCTTTAAGTAGAATCTGGCGGCGAAAACGATTGCGCAGCCGATACATGGGGGAGGGGGCCGGGCCGAGGATTTCAACACGAATTTTCAACTCTGATTTGAGACGCGTCAATAAACGAGCGGTCGTGTCGGCCTGATCGGAGACGGTTTGTTCTGCCAGTCCGGATATGGCAAATGCCGCTAAAAATGCAAAGGGGGGATAGCCGGCCTCCTGGCGGAATTCCAACTCCTGCCGGTAAAATCCGGCAGCATCATGCCCGGCAGCTGACCTGATTGCATAGTGATCGGTGTCAAGCGCCTGCACAACCACCCGGCCCGGATTTTCTCCGCGTCCGGCCCGGCCAATGACTTGGGACAGTAATTGAAACGTGCGCTCTGCGGCCCGGAAATCCGGCATTCCAAGACTTGCTTCGGCATTTACCACTCCAACCAGAGTTACCTCAGGGAAGTCATGCCCCTTGGCAATCATCTGGGTGCCGACCAGAATATCAGCGCTGCCGTCGTTCATACGGGACAGCAGACGTTCATGGCTTCCTTTGCCGGAGGTCGTGTCGCTGTCCATGCGAAGAATGCGCGCTGATGGCAACAGCTCTTTCAAGTCGTGTTCGAGCTTTTCGGTTCCTGCACCCAGCTTGCTTAATGTTGCGCCGCTGCATGACGGGCAGGTGCCGGGCGCAGGAACGGCGTAGTCGCAGTAATGACACAGACTTTGTCCCCGTTGGCGGTGATAGGTCAGTGTGACGGAACAGTTGGGGCAGATCAGCGGTTTACCGCAGTCCGTGCAGACCAGAAAGGTTGCAAACCCGCGCCGGTTGAGAAACACAATTGCCTGTCGTTTCTGCTCGTAGGTCTCGGCCAGATTTTTTGATAATTCAGCTGAAAGAGTCTCCTTGCTTCCCTTCATTTCCACCAGTTCGACGAGCGGCATCGGGCGGTTTTCTACCCGTTCCGGCAGTTCAAGCAGCGTCAGACGCCCCTGTTCGGCAGCATGAATGCTGGTTACGAGCGGTGTTGCCGAGCCGAGGACAACAGCGGCCTGTTCCATTGTGCCTCTGACAAGAGCCAGGTCGCGGGCGTTGTAGCGCAGCCCGTCCGACTGTTTGAACGAAGCCTCGTGCTCTTCATCGACAATGATGATACCGATGTTATCCAGCGGCGCAAAAATGGCCGAGCGGGCACCGATAACGATTCGCGCTAACCCTCGCCTGATGCGGCGCCACTCGTCGTAGCGCTCACCGTCGGAAAGTCCGCTATGCAGAATCGCGATACCGCCGCCAAAACGAGCTTGAAAGCGTCCGGTCAGCTGCGGGGTCAGGGCAATTTCAGGCACCAGCACCAGAGCATTTTTACCACGGTCAAGAGCGTGTGAGATGGCTTGAAGATACACCTCTGTTTTACCGCTGCCGGTTACGCCGTAGAGCAGAAACGGAGTGAAATGACTCTGGTCGAGGCACGCCGCAATTGCATCGAGAGCCCCCTTTTGATGGCTGTGCAGGCGGCGCGGTTCATCACGGCTTACGGTGCAGTCTTTAAATGGATCACGGTACACCTCGCGCTCTTCAACGCTGCACAAGCCAAGTTCGGTCAACCGCTTGAGTTGCGGGGTACACGCACCGAAGCGTTTGCGGAGTTCACCGGCAGAAATGGCGTCAACATCTCGAATGACGGTCAGTATTTCCTGCGCTTTAGAGCTGGGCTGACGGGCGGGAACTTCCACTGGACCGGGGAGATAAAATTTTTCCCGTAGGGCCGTTTTTCCTCCGGTCAGTACCTCTTGTTCACCGGCTGTGCCTTTGCGGGTTTGAATATTGATTCCGGCCGGAAGGGCCGTGCGTAGGACTTCCCCGAGCGGATGCTGATAATATGATGCGGTCCAGCGGAAAAACTCCAGCTCACCAGGCGTCCAGAGTGATTCGCTGTCCAATACGGTGATAATTTCTTTCAGTGTGGCAACGTTTGATTCGGCAGCGTCACCCAAAATATAGCCTGTCAGCTTCCGGTTTCCGAATGGCACGAGTGCACGACGTCCGGTAACCGCCTGCAAGTGCAGGTGATCCGGTGCAAGGTAGTGAAAGGTCCTGTCAAGATAGAGTGGAATAGCGATCTCTATTATTTTTATAAGTTTATTTACCTGCGTCACTGTCGATCCGTTTTTGTGTGTATTTATATTGCATGTGGATAGCATAGCCGGAAATATCGTGTATAGTAAAATCACTTTCAATTATTATCGTTGTTATATGTATCTGTTTGAGGTGTAGCGCATGAACCTGAACGAGCTGCTCAACATAAAAACACGAAATAACCCCGATAGCCTCCTTAAACTACTTGTCAGTGTGGCGTGTATCTCCATTGTCGTTGTAGTCATCATGAGCAGCTACGGGTTCTATAGGGTTTTTTCCAGCTTCGTTATTAAAAGTGCCGAGGTTGATTCCGTGCAATTATGCCGGGTTATTATTGAAGAACAACAGGAGCAGATGTTTGTAGCTCCGCCGGGAAAACCGGTACAACTTGGTCTGCATGGGACAGAAATGCTTCTGTTCGACAGCCGCTTGCGCAGCTTTCTGGCCCCGTTCAATATTATAAAAGTGAAAATCTACAACGATAAAAAGAGGATTGTCTACAGTTCCGATCCCATGTTGATCGGAAAGGTTGATGAAAATAATCAACGGCTGAAAAATGCACTATCCGGTGCGGTAGACGCCAAGATGGTGACCAAGGATAAGGCCAGCGACATGGCCGATGAACCGTTGCGTGATGTGGATGTTGTAGAAACGTATGTGCCGATTCTAAGCCCGGATAACAGGATTCTGGGGAGTTTTGAAGTATATATGAACATGACAGGTTATCGAAAGCAGATCCAGCAAGGGGTTACGCTTGCAACGTCATTTCTGGCGCTGGTGCTTGTATTCGTATTTTCTATTTCATATCTTCTTATTCGTGGCGGTACCGGCCAACTGAAGGAAGCACAATCCCAGCTGGAGCATGTTGCCATAACTGATTCTTTAACCGGAATTCACAACAGGGGATATTTGATGAAGCGCGGTGATGAGGAGTTTGAGTTAGTCAGACGAAAATCACGGCCTCTCGGGTGTATTATGGTTGATCTGGACTTTTTTAAAAGGGTTAATGATACCTGGGGGCATGCCGCTGGGGATAAAGTGCTGATTACAGTAGCAGAAAGACTGAAAAGCAGTGTCAGACCGTATGATGTTGTCGGTCGATATGGCGGTGAAGAGTTTATGGTACTGCTGCCGGATACGTCATTCGAAGAGAATGTGGTTGTTGCCAACCGGATATGCGAACGGATCAGGGATCTGCCATTTGAGCTGGAAGACATGTCACTACCGGTAACAGTAAGTGTTGGTGTTTCCTGTTATAACAAGTTTGACAGCTCAATGAATGATGTAATCAAGCGGGCTGATGAAGGGTTGTACAAAGCAAAGGCCGATGGTCGGGACCGTGTTGCCTGGATCTATCAGCCAGGAGCCAGCGAAACGCCCTGACCGGGCTACCAATACTTCTTTGGTGGCTCTGTTTTGCCGAGCAGAGTAATGTCACCGTCGATTATTTTGAACATATCCCCTGCTTCGGTAGTCCAGGCGTCGCCCTCTTCAGGTGGATTGGGAAAAGAGCGCTGCCCGAGAAACATTTCTTCCTCTCCGATATAGCCATACCATTCCAGTGAGCCGGTCATCCATATTCTTGTGTTGATAGACATCGTAATAATCCTTATGAAAGTCGTTGTTTGAAGTCGTTGTAGTTAAAGCTGCGCTGAACCTTTAACTCACCGTTTTCCGGCTCATAGGTGCAGATATGGGGATGTTGAATTCCGTTAAAAGTGGTGGTTTTTACCATTGTGTAATGCGACATGTCCTCAAAAACAAGCCTGTCACCTGGGCAAAGAGGCTTTTCAAATGACCAGTCGCCAATGATGTCGCCCGCCAGGCAGGATGGGCCTCCGAGGCGGTAGGTGTGCGGTTTTACGCCGGGATCGAAGCCGTGGATAATGCCGGGGCGGTATGGCATCTCCAGAATGTCCGGCATGTGACAGGTTGCGGAAACGTCCAGAATGGCGATGTCCATACCGTTGTTGACTACGTCCATTACTTCAGAAACCAGAATGCCGGTGCCGATTGCTACCGCCTCGCCAGGCTCCAGATAGACTTCCACGTTGTACTTATCCTTGAAATACTTTACCAGCTCCACCAGGCCATCTATATCGTACCCCTCACGGGTGATGTGATGACCTCCGCCAAAGTTGATCCACTTCATTTTTGGCAGAAATTCACCGAACTTTTCTTCAAAAGCTTTGGCGGTCCGCTCCAGCGGTTCGAAGAGCTGTTCGCAGAGGGTGTGGAAGTGCAGCCCTTCGACTCCGCTCAGGGACCGCCCTTCAAACTCTTTTTTCGGGATGCCGAGGCGCGAATTAGCCGCGCAGGGATCGTATATTTCTGTGTGCCCTTCGGAATGTTCCGGATTAACCCGCAGGCCGATGGATACACGCCCTGTCTCCTTCTCCCACAACGGCCGGAAACGTTCCAGCTGGTTAAATGAGTTGAACACCAGATGGTTGGAGATTTGAAGCAGTTCGACAATGTCACTTTCTTTAAAGGCTGCGGCGAAGGAGTGGACCTCTCCACCGAACTCTTCCCGCCCGAGTCGGGCTTCCCAGGGGGAGCTGGCGCAGACGCCCTTTAATGTCTGGCTGATGAGCGGGAAGATGCTCCACATGGAAAAGGCCTTCATAGCCATCAGGATTTTTGCGCCGCTACGCTGCTGAACCTGGTCAAGTATAGCCAGGTTGTGGCGCAGTCTGCCCAAGTCCACCACATAGGCGGGGGAGGGGGCACGTTCAGTAATTTTCGGGATGTCGATGTTGGTCATAAGTTCGGTATTTTGCCTATCTGAGTAATCGCTGTTGCAGCAGGCTCTGGATGTCGCGACGTCCGTCAAGAACGCTGTTCACGATAACTTCACTTGTTCTGATGGTGTAGATGATACGGTAAGGTTTGAAATGTATTTCACGATATTCTTGATTGCAGAGTCTTGCCAATTCCGGAGGGCAATGCCCGCGTTGCGGCAAGGTTTGCAGGGCGGTGATCGCCCGTTCGATGCCGCTTAGCAATTTGTCGGCGTGTTGTAAGGAATCATGAAATTCAACATACTCATGAATGTTGTACATATCGGACTCGGCTGTTCCCGCAAGGATTATATCGTAAGTCATCCTTGTCGCCGTAGCCTTATTTTTTCTCTGATATCTGCAAATGCCTGTTCAGCAGGCTTGACTCGCCCCTCTTCAACATCTTTCTGACCCATTGCCAGGATTTTGAGCATTGCCAGACTCTCCTGGATCTCCTCATAGGAAGCGATGTCTTGGAGAACCGCAGTCGCCTCACCGTTCTGGGTGATGATGATGGGAGTGCGGTTTTCGGTCATGTTTTTGATGATGTCTGTTGCATGCGCCTTGACATAACTGATCGGTTTTATGGAATCCTGAAGCAGCATGATGACCTCCGCTAGTCAAACTTAATTCAGTCTATATTAAGTTTTTGTATGAGGCAAGGATAAAAAACGGGTGCCAAAATATGAAACGGGTAGCCTGTGGCTACCCGTTGAACGTGCATCAGGTAACAAAACGCCCGCGCTACAGCTCCGGCCATTCGCCGCCGTCAACAACAACGGTCGGCAGACCCATTGGCCCCAGCACATCCAGAAACAGTTCCGGATCGAACTGCTCCATGTTGAAGACTCCGGCACCACGCCATTTGCCGGTCAGCATCATGATGGCGCCGACAACGGCGGGTACTCCGGTGGTGTAGCTGATTGCCTGGGATTGAACCTCTTTGTAGCAGGCTTCATGGTCGCAGATGTTGTAGATGTATACCTGCTTGCGCTGACCATCTTTTGTGCCGCGGGCAATGACGCCGATACAGGTTTTACCCTTGGTCAACGGCCCAAGTGAACCTGGGTCCGGAAGAAGTGCTTTCAAAAACTGGATTGGTACAATTTTCTGACCGTTGAATTCAACTTCATCAATGCGGGTCATACCGACATTCTGCAGCACTTCAAGGTGCTTGAGGTAGTTGTCGGAGAAGGTCATCCAGAACTGAGCCTTTTTGATGGTCGGGATGTGGGTGACCAGCGACTCCATCTCCTCATGGTAGAGGCGGTAGCAGTTCATTGGCCCGATTCCTTCGGGGAAGTCAAAAACCCGCATGGTGGAGAGCGGCGGCGACTCCACGAACTGACCGTTTTCCCAATGCCGGCAGGTTGCGGTAACCTCACGGATGTTGATCTCCGGGTTGAAGTTGGTGGCAAACGGCTGGCCATGGCTACCGGCGTTGGCGTCGATGATGTCGAGCTCTTCCACGACGTCCAGATATTTCTTGGCGGCGAGGGCGGTGTAGACATTGGTGACACCCGGATCAAAACCGGAGCCGAGCAGCGCCATCAGTCCCTTTTCCTTGAAACGATCCTGATAAGCCCATTGCCAGGAATATTCAAACTTGGCTGTATCAAGCGGCTCATAGTTGGCGGTATCAAGGTAATCCACACCGGTTTCCAGGCACGCATCCATGATGGTCAGATCCTGATACGGAAGGGCAACGTTGATCACGAGCTTGGGCTGCACCTGTTTGATCAGGGCGACAAGTTCGGGGACGTTGTCGGCATCAACCTGTGCCGTGTTGATGCTGCCACCCAGTTGGGCGGCAATGACATCGCATTTGGATTTAGTGCGTGAAGCCAGCGTGATCTCGCTGAAAATGTCGCGCCGTTGGGCGCATTTGTGGGTGACAACTCCGCCGACTCCGCCGGCGCCGATGATTAGGACTTTGCTCATAGTATTATTCCCCCAGATAAGTATATCCCAGCAGTGTTCTGTCCAGCAGTTCAATAAAGTGGCTGCTCTCTTCGATGGAGATTTTTTTCAGCACAACGCTTTTTTCCAGGTTGTCTCTGACGCGTTTCAGAATCTCCGGCCCTTTATACTGAACGTACTTCAAGGTTTCCCATGTTGCATCGCCGTTAATGACGGTATCGATCATATAGCCGGTCTTTTTGTTGAAGGTGATATGGACAGCGTTGGTGTCACCGAACAGGTTGTGCAGGTCTCCCAGGATTTCCTGATACGCGCCGATCAGGAAGAAGCCGATGTAATAATCCTCGTCCTTCTTGATCTTGTGTAGCGGCAGATATTTTGACCGGCCGTTTTCGCCGACGAAGCTGGTGATTTCTCCATCCGAATCGCAGGTAATATCGGCGATCGAGGCCATAACATCCGGCTTCTGATGGAGGCGCTGAATCGGCACGATTGGAAAGAGCTGATCAATGGCCCAGGAGTCCGGAATCGACTGGAACAAGGAAAAATTGGCAAAATAGGTCTGGCGCATGGAAAGCTGGAAATTTTGCAGCTCTTCCGGAATTGGTTTGATTTTCTCAACGATACTGTTGATTTTTTTGATTATTTTCGAGTAAAGCCATTCGGCAATTGCCCGGTCGTTGAGCGTCAGGTACCCCAGATTAAAGAGACTTACCGCCTCGTTGATCAGCTGCAGCGTGTCGTGGTAATCCTCCCTCAGGGAGTAACGGTCAATACTTTTGTAAATATCGGTAAGTTTTTTTACCGTCGGTGCCACCTTTTCGGTTGTCGCCAGAATCTCTTCAAAATCCGGCATCAAGTGCTGGGTGTTGGTGTTGAGGACGTTGGTGACCAGCACCGAATAATGTGCGACGGTAGCCCGCCCGGATTCGGAAATGATATTGGGACATTCAACTCCTGCCTCGTCACAGATGTTTTTGATCTGGTAGATGACGTCGTTGGCATATTCTTCAATGGTATAGTTGACACTGGAAAAATAGCTCGATTTCGAACCGTCGTAATCGACACCCAACCCGCCGCCGATATCCAGATACTCAATGCCGACCCCCAGTTTTCGCATTTCTGCGTACACACGGGCAACTTCAATCAGCGCTGTTTTGATCTTGTCGATCTTGGTGATTTGGCTCCCGATATGTGAATGGAGCAGTTTGACCGAATCAAGCATCCCCTGATCTTCCAGCATTCTGATGGCAGCAATTATCTCCGACATGCGCAGACCGAACTTGGCGTCTTCTCCGCCGGAAGTTGCCCATTTACCGGTCCCCTTGGAGGAAAGCTTGACCCGGATACCCAGTTTGGGTGTTATACCGGTTTTCTTGGAAATTTCGATAATATTTTCCAATTCAAACAGCTTCTCCACGACCAGTGTAATATCAAAACCGATTTTAGTGGCATACAGTACCGTCTCGATGTATTCGGCGTCCTTGTAGCCATTGCAGATGATCGGCAGATTGTTGCCGCTGGATATCGAAATACCTGCCACCAGCTCGGGTTTTGAGCCGACTTCGAGGCCGATGTTGTAGCGTTTCCCGTAGCCGGCAATCGCTTCAACCACTTGGCGCTGCTGGTTTACTTTGATCGGGTAGAACGTCTGGTATTTGGCCGGATAGTCGTTTTCCTGGATAGCACTTTTGAAAACCCGGTTAATCGAGGCGATACGCCCCTGAAGGACATCCATGAAACGGAGCAGGATTGGCGGCTTTATTTTACGCTTGATGAGGTCGTCGACCAGCTCCCGTAAGTCTATGGAGTGCTTGGAGTTTGACGAGGGGTGGACGCAGATGTTCCCCTTTTTATTGATCGAGAAGAGATCGGCGCCCCAGTTATCGATATTGTAAATCTTGGCAGATTCATTGATGGACCATTTTTCCATGACCTGTCCCCCATCTTCCGATTAGTCGCATTCAAAATAAACACCCTTATTTATTGCATAGTATGGTCAAAGTCAAATTTTAATTCACCATCCCGCTGAATACAGTACATCTGCTGAATGTACTGCCTTGACTTTACCGGATGGAATGATTATTTTTGCAACGATTACACCGCTTCGGTACTCTATCTTCCTATTCCAGGTGCCCGTATGTCACATTTTTCAGGCAGGAAGCCGTTTACGCAGGATATATTCAATCGGCATGTCGGCGAGATACGCAGTCTGCTGCATGCCCTTGAGCTGCGGGATTCGTTTGAAGACAATGAAACCCGCCCAAAAATGGATATGTATGAAACGTGCGAGGATATTGTTATAGAGTTTGATCTGCCCGGATTTTCACTGGATGCAGTCTCTTTGAAAATGAACGGCATGTCACTGATCCTCGAAGCCTGTAAGCCGAGAGAGCAGAACGAAGGTACATTTATATGCGTGGAACGGAGTTATGGCCGCTTTAACCACACGGTACACATACCCGGAAACGTCGATCCCTGTGCGATCAGGGCAGAATATCGCCGGGGTGTATTGCGGGTTATTTGTCCAAAAAGCTGTGAGCGCCTGGTGCCGATAAAGGAGATTTAGATTGATAGAAATAGAAAACGATATTGAACAAACTACAGAAGAACTCAAAATTCCTGAAACATTGCCGCTGCTGCCGATTCGGGATGTGGTGGTGTATCCGTTTATGATCATTCCGCTTTTTGTCGGGCGGGAAATGTCGGTAAAGGCCGTAGACAGTGCCCTTGCGGGTGATCGCATGATATTGCTGGCTACTCAGCATGATGTCGGTGACGAGGATCCGCCAGCCGATAAAATCTATGAAGTCGGCACAGTCGCCATGATCATGCGGATGCTTAAACTGCCGGACGGACGGGTTAAAATTCTTGTTCAAGGGTTGGCCAAGGCGCGTATCACCGAGTTCGTTTCTGAAAAACCCTTCTACACGGTTCGTGTTGAGCGTCAGCATGATACCGTGGTTACGGAGGTTTCCCTGGAGGTTGAGGCGCTGATCCGTACCGTGCGGGAGCAGCTTGCCAAGGTTATGGAGCTTGGCAAACAGGTTTCGCCCGAGGTGATGGTGATTCTGGAAAATATTCAGGATCCGGGCAGTATGGCTGATCTGGTCTCCAGCAATCTCGGTCTCAAAGTTGCGGATGCCCAGACACTGCTTGAAATAAACGATCCGATCGTTCGGTTGACCAAGGTAAATGAATTTCTGAACCGTGAGGTTGAACTCCTGAGTGTACAGGCCAAAATTCAGAATGCCGCACGTGAGGAAATGGGTAAAAACCACAAGGAATATTACCTGCGCGAACAAATCAAAGCGATTCAAAGCGAGCTTGGTGAGAATGAAGGCAAAGAGGATCTGGCTGAGGTCAGAAAGGCGATAGAAACGGCTAAAATGCCGCCGCCGGTACTGAAGGAAACACTCAAACAGTTGGGGCGTCTCGAAAATATGCATCCTGACGGGGGCGAGGCCAGTATTGTCAGAACCTACCTTGACTGGATGGTTGAACTCCCCTGGGGCACGTCCACACGCGACAGCCTGGATATCGTTCGGGCCAAGAAAATTCTGGATGACGACCACTTCTACCTGGAAAAAATCAAGGAGCGTATCCTTGAGTTTCTGGCCGTGCGCAAGCTGAAAAAAAAGATGAAAGGGCCGATTCTCTGTTTCGTCGGTCCTCCCGGTGTTGGTAAAACGTCACTGGGCAAGTCGATTGCCCGCGCAATGAACCGTAAATTTGTCCGTATTTCGTTGGGGGGCGTGCGTGATGAAGCTGAAATTCGTGGCCATCGCCGCACGTATATCGGCGCTCTTCCGGGGCGCATCCTGCAGGGTTTGAAACAGGCCGGTGCCAATAACCCTGTCTTCATGCTGGACGAACTGGACAAACTTGGCTACGACTACAAGGGCGATCCGTCGTCAGCGCTTCTTGAAGTACTTGATCCGGAACAGAACCATTCGTTTTCCGATCATTACATCAATCAGCCCTTTGATCTGTCAAACGTCATGTTTGTAGCGACTGCCAACCAGATGGATCCAATACCATCGGCTCTGCGCGACCGGATGGAAGTCATCAATCTGGCCGGCTATACCGAAGAGGAAAAACTGGAAATAGCCAAACGCTATCTGGTTCCGCGTCAAATCAAGGAAAACGGACTTAAAGCCAAACACATCAGCTTCGACGATGAATCAATCAGTGAGATCGTTGCCAAATACACCCGGGAAGCCGGTTTGCGTAATCTGGAACGTGAAATCGGCAAGGTTTGCCGCAAGGTCGCCCGGAAAGTGGCGGAAGGGAATTCGCGTACCGTCAAAGTAACTGCCAAAGCGTTGCACACCTACCTGGGCGCTGAAAAATATATCCGGGAAGAAGATCTGGATAAGAACGAGATCGGGGTTGTCAATGGGCTTGCCTGGACACCGGTCGGTGGCGAGGTGCTTCACATTGAGGCCAGCTTGATGGCAGGCAAAGCGGCACTTACTCTGACCGGTCAGCTGGGCGACGTTATGAAAGAATCGGTGCAGGCTGCCCAGTCATACATACGGGCTCATGCCGGGGCAATGCAGCTCAAACCGGAAATATTTCAGGATAATGAGATTCACGTTCATGTCCCGGCTGGCGGTATTCCCAAAGACGGCCCCTCGGCCGGTGTTGCCATGACCGTGGCGTTGGTATCGATCCTGTGTCACATCCCGGTAAAAAAGGATGTTGCCATGACCGGCGAAGTGACGCTGCGCGGTAAAGTGCTTCCGATTGGCGGTCTTAAGGAAAAAATTCTGGCTGCCGTGCGTTCCCGGATGCGGCTGGTTATTATCCCCGAGCAAAACAAAAAGGATCTGGAGGATATTCCGCCGGAGATCTTGAAAAAAGTTAAAATTGTTGCGGTTTCAGAAGTTGAAGAGGCGCTCCGGCTTGCGTTGGTGAAGTATCCGCCCGCTCCGCCCGCAGTCGAAAAAAAAGCTGTAAAACCAAGTCAAAAATAGACTTTTGCCTAATCGAGGTGATTCATGTCTGAAGAAATCATCTACTCCGCTTCCTGGTTAATCAATCCCGATGCCTCGCCTGTTGCCGGCGGGGCATTGCTCGTTCGCAACGGCAGTATCGTGGCCACCGGATCACTGCATCAGCTCCGCAGCGCATCTTCCGCACCGGTATATGATTATCCCGGCTGTGCCCTGCTGCCAGGGTTTGTAAACGCCCACACGCACCTCGAGCTCACCCATTTTTCTTCCTGGAAGCTTCGGTCGGCGGTCGATTACCATCCGCGCCGTTTCAGCGATTGGATCGTTCAATTGATCAAGATCTCCCGGGGGCTGACAGCGGAGGACTATCCCCCCTCAATAAGGGAGGGAATCCGGATGTGTCTGGAGTCGGGCACAACGGCAGTAGGTGAGATCATCACCAATCCGGCACATGCCGGGCTGTACTACCAATCTCCGCTTGCCGGTCGCCTGTATTTCGAACTGCTGGGGCAGGAAACCGGCCATTTTACCGGTAAACTTGCCGCTGCCATAGCTGCCATACCGCAAGATGAAGACAAAGCACTTGCAACCGGCCTCTCCCCCCATTCTTCCTATACAATCGCACAAGAACATTTTGCCGCAATTCGAGACACTTCTGCAGCGTATGCTCTGCCGCTTTCGATTCATATCTCTGAGTCACGTTCCGAGGCCGACTTCATTTTTGACGAGAGTGGCGACCTGGCATCTGAATTCTATCCCTTTCTCGGCTGGGAACGTTTTCTGGGGCATCCGGCGCGCTGCAGTTCTACTGAATTGCTGGATCGCTTCGGACTATTGACTCCGACGACCATGGCTGTTCATTGTGTTCATGTTTCCTTTGCTGACGCCCGTATCATCAAATCCCGTGGTGCTCACGTTGTGCTTTGCCCCCGCAGTAACGAACTTCTCGATGTTGGACGTGCCCCGGTTACCCTTTTCAAAAAACTCGGCATTCCTTTGGCACTTGGAACTGATTCGCTGGCCAGCAATAACTCTCTTTCACTCTGGGACGAACTGCGATATGCCCTGGAGGCCTTCCCGAATGACCTGTCTGAGCAGGACGTGCTCCGGATGGTAACGACCGGCGGCGCCGCAGCGCTTGGTATTTCGGCCGCGTGCGGCTCACTGGAAGCGGGTAAACGGGCGGATTTCCAGGTGATCGGAAATTGCCTTGGTAATGAAGACGGGATAGTGGAGCGGGTTATGCGGGAAGGGAGCGTACAGGAGGTGTTTGTCGGCGGCGTACGTTATGCTGCGGGTCTGTAATCAGACCCATGGCGTAGTGCTGCAGTCGGTGCTCCCTGGCGAGGCACACAGGTGCAATCGGAACTCAAACCGTTCTGCTACTGCTTCTCAGCCAAGGCTTTCGAGCGTTTTTCCTCCAGAACCATATCAACTGCCAGTAGAAAAACTCCGACACAGATCAATGAATCAGCCACATTGAAGGCCGGCCAGTGGTGCCGGTACCAATGGGCATCCAGAAAATCGATTACTTCTCCCAGACGAATCCGGTCGATCAGATTGCCGACCGCCCCGGAAAAAATCATGGCCAGCGACGTATGGGCCAATCTCTGGTCGTCACGCAGTTTGCGAAAAGCGACGAGAATAACGAGCGCAGCCACCATTGATACGGTGATGAAAAACGGCAGCCGCCACGATGCGTTGGAGAGGAAGCTGAAGGCAGCGCCTTTGTTTCTGACATAGGTGAGGTGAAAGAAATGTTCAACAACCGGGATCGAGTCGAACAGCTGCATGCTGCGATCGACGGCGATTTTGGTTGTCTGGTCGACGATAATGCCAACGAGAGCAATAGCGGTAAAGAGGGCGTATCGAGGTTTCATGAATGAGATCCGTGCATCCGGGGGACGTTGTCATCTACGGCGTCTTCCGGGGGTATGATGGTGGCGCGGTTACGGCCATTATTTTTAGATGCATACAGGCCGCGATCAGCAAGATCAACCAGCCCTTCCCAGCTTTCGTAGCCATTCACTTCAATTTGGGTAGCGACGCCGCAGCTGAGGGTAACGACCCCGTATGAACTGTTTTCATGCGGTATTTTCATGTCCGCCAGGCCGGCCAGAGTCCGATCGGCCAGAATCAGGGCACCGTACAGAGTCGTTTCCGGCATGATCAGCAGAATTTCTTCGCCGCCGTAGCGATAGAGGCGATCACAGGTTCGGATGCTCTTCTGAAGATATCCGGCTATTTGCCGTAGTGCTTCGTCGCCCGTTTTGTGGCCGTAACAGTCGTTGTACAATTTGAAATGATCGACATCAAAGAGAGCCACCGAGTATGAGCGGTTATAGCGCAGTGCCTGGCCGTGAGTATGTTCCAGGTCAACTTCCATGGCGCGGCGGTTGCCAAGGCCGGTCAGCGAGTCAACGAGCGAAAGGGATTTGAGCTGTTCGTTTGCGTGCAGTAACTCCTTGGTGCGCTCGGACACGGAAAGTTCAATCATTTCGCGCTGATTTTCATAAATTCTGAAATGAGCCTTTGCCAGGTCCGACTGGGTTACCAGACCAATTAATTTCCCTGTTGCAGTTACAACCGGGAGATGACGTATTTTTTGTGCGGATGATATGACCAGCGCTTCGAACATGGTCGTATCTTCGGATACCGTTGCCACCGGAACAGACATGACATCTGCTACCAGTATCGGGCAGTGTGGTTTGTCGGAATCGGAGATAAACAGACCCATCAGGCGGACGATGTCCCGTTCGGTGATAATTCCGATCGGCATGCCGTTATCAACGACGATCATGCATGAATAATGGCTGTCAATCATGCTTTGAATGACACTCGACAAGTTGGCATTCGCCTCGGTACTGGTGACATTGGCAGTCATGAGTGACGAGACCAGAATATCAGTATGCATGTCCACTCCTCCGTACAGTGATTCCAATTACATAACAGCAGTAGTGCATTTCGGACAGATGGTCGGGTGTTCAACGTTCGTTCCCAGCTCTTCGCTGTAATACCAGCAGCGTTCGCACTTGACTCCCGGTGCCGCGGCAACTTGGACCTTAAGTCCTTCTACGTTTTCGGACAGCCAGTATTCACCTTCCAGATCCGCTGCCAGCACCGCTTTTGATACGATAAAGATGCTGTTCAGATCAGTCGCATAGTTTTGAAGGAACGCAAACAGTTCCGGAGGAGCAGCGATGGTGACAAACGCGTCGAGAGAATGGCCGATGGTCTTGGCAACCCGGGCAAGTTCCAGCGCCTTTGAGACGTCTGCACGCACTTTTATGATGCGCTCCCAGCGGGTTGCCAGAGCGTCATCCAACCACTCCGGATTTCGCAGGGGAAATGCGGCCAGATGCACGCTTTCCTCGCGCTCACCCGGCATGAACTGCCAGACTTCATCAGAAGTGAAGGATAGCACGGGGGCGAGTACGCGCACCAGAGTATCGAGGATACGGAACATGACGGTCTGGGCACTCAGGCGTTCCAATGAGCTGGCTTTGCTGGTGTACATGCGGTCTTTAAGAATGTCGAGGTAAAATGAGCTCATCTCGACAGTACAGAACGCGTTTATTTCCTGATAGATAGAATGAAACTCAAGTTTTTCGTAATCGGCAAGAACCTTCTCTTTGAGTATTTCAAGTTGGTGCAGGGCCCAACGATCGATTTCGGGCATATCTGAAAACGGAACCGATTGAGTGGCCGGGTCAAAGCCGTTGATATTGCCGAGAATGTAGCGGCAGGTGTTGCGGATGCGGCGATAGGCTTCGGACACCCGGGTCAGGATCTCTTCGGAGATGCGGTTGTCGTCCCGGTAATCCTGTGCGGAACACCACAGGCGCAGAACGTCAGCACCGAATTTTTTAATGACATCCTCTGGTGCAACCACGTTCCCCAGAGACTTGCTCATCTTGTGGCCTTTGCCGTCCAGCACGAAACCATGGGTCAGGACGCTCTTATAGGGAGCGACGCCACGGGTGCCGACGCTTTCCAGCAGGGATGAATGGAACCAGCCGCGATGCTGATCACTTCCCTCGAGATACATATCTGCCGGTGAATGCAGTTTGGGATTCGGCTCCAGCACGGCTGCATGGGAAACACCCGAATCGAACCAGACGTCCAGAATATCATTTTCCTTCTCAAAGGCTGCCGCGCCACATTTCGGGCAGACCGTGCCAGCAGGAAGCAGTTGCTCGGGGCTCCAGTCGAACCAGACATCGGAACTCTCTTTTTTAAAGATTTCTGCGATGTGATCCATAATGGTGCCGTCGGCAACGTATTCACCGCAGGCGGTACAGGAAAATGCCGTGATCGGAACGCCCCAGGAACGCTGGCGGGAAACGCACCAGTCGGGGCGATTTTCAATCATGCCGTAGATGCGTTCGCGGCCCCATTTCGGAATCCAGTTCACCTGGTCGATGGCTTTCAGCGCCTTGTCGCGCAGATCATTGGCCTTCATGCTGATAAACCACTGTTCGGTGGCACGGAAGATGATCGGCTTTTTACAGCGCCAGCAATGCGGGTAGGAATGGCTGATCTTGGCGGTCTGCAGCAGCGCCTCAACTTCGATCAATTTGTCGATGACGCTCTGGTTGGCGGGAAAAACCTGCTGGCCGCCGAAAAATTCGACATCCGTCAGATATTTGCCGTGGTTATCGACCGGATTGTAGATCGCCAGGCCCTCTTTCAGTGCCAGCTCATAATCCTCCTGACCGTGGCCGGGGGCGGTATGAACACAGCCGGTGCCGGCTTCCAGGGTGACATGCTCACCTAGCAGCACGATCGAATCACGATCATAAAAAGGGTGCTTGCACCGCTTACGCTCCAGCACGCCTGCCTTGAATGTTGCGATGACATCACCGGTCAGGCCGACGGTCGCCAGAAATGAATCTTTCAGCCCTTCCGCTACGATGAGAACACCCTTCTCCGTTTCGAGTGCCACATAATCAAACTCCGGATGGAGCGCCACGGCCAGGTTGGCCGGGATCGTCCAGGGAGTCGTCGTCCAGATGACGATATAGGCCTGTTTTCCGGCCAGTTCCGGGATAGCGGTTGTCAGATCATCCTGCAGGGCAAAACGGACGTAAATAGACGGAGATGTGTGATCGGCATACTCGACTTCAGCTTCTGCCAGAGCCGTTACGCATGAGGAGCACCAGTGCACCGGTTTACGCCCGCGATACAGGCCGCCGTTGTGGGCAAAGCGGGCCAGTTCAGCGGCAGTAAGCCCCTCGTATTCATAATTCATGGTCAGGTAGGGATTTTCCCAGTCTCCAAGAATTCCCAGACGTTTGAATTCTTCTTTCTGGATATTGACGAATTTGGCGGCATAGGTCCGGCATTCGCGGCGCATTTCAAGTTTGCTGATCTGGTGCTTTTTTGAACCGAGGTTCTTTTCCACCTGCAGCTCGATCGGCAGGCCGTGGCAATCCCACCCCGGAACGTAGGGAGCATGGAAACCTTCCATGCGTTTGACTTTAAGGACGATGTCCTTGAGGGTTTTATTGAGTGCATGGCCGATATGGATGTGACCGTTGGCGTACGGAGGGCCATCATGCAGGACGTAGAGGGGTTTGTCTTTGCCGCTCTCTTCAAGTTTTTCATAGAGCCCGTTTTGCTCCCATTTTGCGAGCATTACCGGTTCTCGCTGATACAGATTGGCTTTCATGGGGAATTCGGTTTGCGGCAGGTTAAGGGTGTCTTTATATTCCATGGGATACTATCTCCGTCTTTGAATTGTTAAAAGTGCTCTAAAGTACAGATGTGAAGTCAGAATGTCAAGAAGTCGGGCTTGGCGTTGAAATGAAGTCCTGTGTTTCTCCAGCAGATGTACATCACAGTAGCCGTATATTCTCGCTTGCATTACCTGCCGCTACTCTGCTATTCTTTTCCGCCATTTTACCCACTAGATATGATCACTGAAAGGATCACTACGTAATGTTGAAACTGTTTGATTATCTGTTCGGAATGTTCTCCAATGACCTCGCCATCGACCTTGGCACTGCCAACACGCTCGTTTACCTGAAAGGGAAGGGGATCGTTGTTCGTGAGCCTTCGGTTGTTGCGGTGCAGAAAATGCCTAACGGCCAGCAGAAGGTGCTTAAAGTCGGCATGGAAGCCAAACAGATGCTTGGCCGGACCCCCGGTTCAATTACTGCCATTCGTCCCATGAAGGATGGTGTCATTGCAGACTTCGATATTACCGAAGAGATGCTGCGCTACTTCATTCATAAAGTGCATAACCGCAAAACCCTTGTTCGTCCCCGCATTGTCATCTGTGTGCCGTCCGGCATCACGCAGGTTGAGAAACGTGCTGTCAAGGAATCAGCTGAGTCAGCCGGTGCCCGTGAGGTGTATCTGATCGAAGAACCAATGGCGGCAGCGATTGGTGCCGGACTTCCCATCACCGAAGCTTCCGGGAACATGATTGTTGATATTGGCGGTGGTACAACGGAAGTTGCCGTTATCTCGCTGGCCGGTGTTGTCTATGCCCAGTCCACCCGTATGGGTGGAGACAAGATGGATGAGGCGATCGTTCAGTACATACGCAAAAAATACAACCTGCAGATAGGTGAACGCTGGGCGGAAAAGATCAAAATCGAAATTGGTGAAGCCTACCCCGGTCCGGAAACTCTGGAGATGGAAGTTAAAGGGCGTGATCTGGTTTCCGGTATTCCTATGACAATCAAGGTTAATTCCGATGAAATTCGTGAAGCACTGAAGGAGGCGGTTAACGCCATTGTTGATACGGTACGTATTTGCCTGGAAAAAACTCCTCCGGAACTGGCGGCAGACATCGTTGACCAGGGTATCTTCCTGGCGGGCGGCGGCGCACTGCTGCGAAATCTGGATCTGCTGCTGCGGGAGGTTACCAAGGTGCCGGTACTGATTGCCGAGAACCCGCTTGACTGTGTCTGTCTTGGCTCCGGTCTTGTGCTTGACGAACTTGATCTGCTGCGTCGTGTTGCAATAACTTCCTGATCTTTCACCCCTGATC
This sequence comes from Geobacteraceae bacterium, assembly GCA_043743795.1. Taxonomy (GTDB): domain Bacteria; phylum Desulfobacterota; class Desulfuromonadia; order Geobacterales; family Pseudopelobacteraceae; genus JACRCG01. Next base: position 4,451 of record JAYTVV010000274.1, on the reverse strand, counting down.
TGCAGAGATTCGCTTTTCAGCGATCTCTGCAGGTCAGGGGAAGAGAGCCTTTCCAGACGCGCTATGACCTCCCCCACAATAGACATACTTGTTCCTGTCTGGAATGACCCGTTTGAAACCCGTGCCTGCCTGGCCGCAATTCTTGCGCACTCATCCGAAGCCCGGCTGATTATTGTCGACAACGGCAGCAGTCGTGAAACAGAACTCATGCTGGAAGAATTTTCTGAATCATTGGGTCATCAGGGACTGTTCATCAAGTCGGAAAGGAATGTCGGGCTTGTTGCCGCCATTAATCTTGGTCTGGCCCGTTCCGACAGCGATTATACCGTTATCGTCCGCCCGCATGTGACCGTGCAGGCCGGATGGCTGGAAGCTTTGGTCAGCGCGGCGGAAACGACCGGTGCCGGGATCGTTTCGCCGCTCTTCGGCGGCGTTGATGTTCCCGACCTGCCTCGGCTCGCTCCAGGGTGCACGTTAATGGAAAGCACCACGGTTTCTTTTTCAACACTTCTGGTGCGTACCGAAATGCGTGTGTTTGCCGGTGCTTTCGATGACACTCTGGATGGTGGCGAGTGGTGCTTGCGTGAATATGTGCGCCGTGTCGCTGCACACGGATATCGTACCTGCATCACCGGTCGCAGCCGCTTGTCCTGTTCTGCCGGGCAGCAGTTCGGATCAGAGCAGCGCAGGAGTGAGATGAAGTTGCAGAGCCGTTCAGCATATGTATCCCGCTGGGGGCTCGCCCGGCATTATTGTGTCTATTTTGGCCGGGATGCCGACGCCGGAACTTTTGGTGATACCGTTGCTGCTCTGTTGGATAGGGCCCGCCAGGGGGATCGGTTTACCCTGTTGCTGCATCACCGTCAGCATGTTCTCTTCCGGAAAATGGGCTGGAACGGTCTGCACACCGGAATTGATCTGCGTAAAATAGGATTCATATTTCCGCAGCGCGATCTTCAGCGGAAGATAACGGCGCTGTGGAACGCTGCCCCTGACCTGTGTGCGGTGCGGGGATGCAGCGGGATAACCTTTCCGGGCAGAGATGGTGCAATTTTACTGGACGAACTGCTCTCCACCATTCAAACCGATACAAACATCAGTGCGGGGCATTTTAAGGAGGCATTGGCATGATAGCAGAGATTGCATCTCAATTAGCGGCGCATCGGGAAGTCATAACTCGGCTGGAACGGGAAATGTCACCCCTGATTGCTGAAATGGTCACGTTGCTGGTTGAAACGTTCACGCATGGTGGTAAACTGCTGGTGATGGGAAATGGCGGCTCAGCTGCCGATGCGCAGCATTTTGTGGCCGAGATAGTCGGACGTTTCAAGATGGAGCGCCGGGGGTTGCCGGCAATTGCACTCTCGACAGATACCTCTATCCTGACCGCTATCGGTAATGATTACGGTTTTGACAGGGTGTTTCACCGTCAGGTTGAAGCACTGGCGGTTCCGGGCGATCTGGTTGTCGGTATTTCGACGAGCGGCAACTCTCCTAATGTATTGCTGGCGCTGGAGTTGGCACGCGCAAAAGGGTGTCGTACGGTTGGATTGCTCGGCAAGGATGGCGGGACCATCAAGGATGTCTGTGACTTGGCGCTGATTGTGCCGACCACCGATACGCCGCGTGTTCAGGAAGGGCATATCACGATCATCCATATTGTCTGTGATCTGCTGGAAAAAACGCTGTTTTCGTGATTAGAGGGGGTTGCGTGGACCGTACGACTGTTGAAAACCTTTTTGCCCATACTGCTGAAATCCGGTGCCTGGTTGTTGGTGATCTGATGCTCGACGAGTACCTGTGGGGGAAGGCGGAGCGTATTTCGCCGGAGGCACCGGTGCAGGTGGTTGATGTTATCCGGGAAGAGCTGCGTCTTGGCGGTGCCGGCAACGTGGTACATAATCTGGCGGCGCTGGGCGCACAGGTCTCGGTCTGTTCCGTGGTCGGTGATGACCAGAATGGTCGCGAACTACTGGGGCAGTTTTGCCACCATCATATTGATACACGGGCAATCTTCCTTGATCCTGATCGCCGGACAAGCCGTAAAACAAGAGTTGTTGCTGCTCATCAGCAGATTGTGCGCATTGACCGCGAGTCGCGGGATGCGCTTCCGGCGGCCGTTGAAGAAGAACTCTGCTCCTGGATAGCCGCCCATGCTGCAGAATATGGAGTCATTGTCCTTTCGGATTACAACAAAGGTGTATTGACACCTGCCGTTATTGCCTCGGCAGTTGCTGCTGCTGCGGCAGTTGGCATACCGGTTCTGGTTGATCCGAAGGGAACGGATTATGTGCGTTATGCAGGGGCAACGCTGCTGACGCCGAATCGCAAGGAGGCCGAAGCTGCTTCCGGAATATCCATCACAGATGCCGCTTCACTGGCACAGGCTGCCGATGTCATTATGAATACAACGGGCCTGCAGCATCTGCTGATAACCCGTAGTGAAGAGGGGATGTCACTGTTTTCAAAAGATGGTGACATTGTCCATATCCCGACGGTTGCGCGCGAAGTTTTTGACGTGTCAGGTGCTGGTGATACGGTGCTTGCCGCGCTAGCGGTCGGTATTGCGTCGCGATTCAGCATGGCTGAATCAGCCCAGTTGGCAAATGTTGCTGCAGGTATTGCCGTAGGCAAACTGGGAACTTCAATCGTCACCCCGCAGGAAATAATCGACACCGTTTCTCTGGTTCACAAAGACAGTCATGCGAAAATAAAGAGTCTGGATGTGCTGACTGCTCTGATTGCTGCGGAGAAAAACAGGGGCAAGCGGGTTGTCTTTACCAATGGCTGCTTTGACCTGCTGCACGCGGGCCATGTGAAGTATCTGCAAAAAGCACGCGGCCTTGGTGACCTTCTGGTATTAGGTCTCAATAGCGACGCTTCGGTGCGTCGTCTGAAAGGGGCGCGGCGACCGTTGATCGACCAGGATGAACGGGCTCATCTCCTGGCAGCTCTGGATTGTATCGATTATGTCGTTATTTTTGATGAGGATACTCCGCTGGAACTCATAAAAGCTCTTAAGCCGCTTGTTTTGGCCAAGGGTGGTGATTATTCATTGGACGGTGTTGTCGGAAGGGATATAGTAGAATCGTACGGAGGACGGGTGGAGCTGGTGACGTTTGTAGACGGTAAATCGACCACAAATATAATCGAACGTATTCTTGAACTTTACTCAGCCGAGTGACGCAAAAAGGCACCTTTAATTCAATGCATGTGTAGACAGGAGTGGCTATGGCAGAGAACAGTGAACTACGCAAAGAACTCTGGATATTGGGTACAAAGCCGGGAGACGGACGCGAAGAGACGCTTGTCTCGTATTTGGAAGCTGGTGGGTATGTCTGCCGGGTGGAGCGGTATGACAAGCTTGCGGTTGGGAGGCCATTGGGAATTGTACTGGATATTTCACCCTTTTCTGATGACGGCTGGGGGCTGCTGCAAAGAATAAAAAGCTCCCCCGATACCCGGGACATTCCCGTGTTGCCTGTTTTTCTGAGTGAGATGGGGAGGGTCGGTGGTGTGTTTCCGGTCACCGGATTTTTCATGCTTCCGATTGATGAATCGTACCTCCAGAATCGTCTGGCGGTCTATGGGTTGACGGATGACGCAGAAACCTGGGATTTGCAGTCGATGGTGGTGTCGCGAAGTGGTGAGGAAACTATTTCCAAGGCGATTGAAATGCTGGGGTTTGAAGTCATAAAAGGTTATACCGGAAAAGAAGCGCTGGCCCTCGCCTCAATTCATCCGGTTTACATGATGTTCAGCAGCCAGATGCTGCCAGATATGTCGGCATTTGAATTACGGGAGCGGCTGCATCTGGACCCGTTCAGCAGTAATACGCCGGTATTTGTGCTGTTAAAGGATGTCATGAAAGATGGAGAACGGCAGGCCATGAGCAGGGATGTCGCTCATCTGGTCAGAAAAAAACAGCTTTCCTGTGAAGAGTTTTTGGGGTATTTGCGCCGCAAGGAATAGCAGCAGGGAGCATATCCTGAACCTGAAAAAACAGCCGCTCACCGTAAAGGAGAGCGGCTGTTTTTTCAGGTTGATAGAAATGATTACAGTAAACGATCCAGCTCTCTGATTTCAACACTGGCTTTGCCACGGAGGTCCTTGACCCATTGACTGAAACGCTCTTCCGATTTTTTGCGATAGAGGATTTCTTCAATGTCCGACTTGACGCTTTCAAAGGGCTTGGTTGTGCCTGTGACCCGTGTTTCAAGCTTGATGATGTGAAAACCGATGGGGGTTGCTACCAGTTCACTGACTTCACCCGGTTTCAGAGAAAGGATGGTCTTTTCCAGCTCCGGCTGCATGTCCCCCTTCTTGAAACTTCCCAGATCCCCGCCATCTTTGCGGGCTGCCGGGTCTTCAGAGAACTTTTTGGCCAGTTCGGCAAAATCCTTGCCTCCCCTTGCGTCAGCCAGAACTGCAAGAGCAGTTGTTTTTGATCG
>JAYTVV010000273.1:0-11195 GCA_043743795.1 Geobacteraceae bacterium | reverse complement strand
AGGTTTCCGGATGATATGAAAAGCCTTGATCTCGTTTTTGAGGTCGCTTTGCGCTATTCGATGAGTGGCGATCAGGAAAATGCTGACAAGTTTTTCCTGTTGGCGCTTCAGAAGTCCCGGCTGATCGAGTCGATGCTCAAAGAACCTGACGTTGTGTCGCCGGAAACAGCTGACGTGCCGCCTAATCCGGACCCGGAACAGTCGGCTGATCCCGCTGCTTCTGAACTGGCCGCAGCATCACCCGCAGAATTGAATTCCAACCGGCTTGTCGGCTCAAGAGGTGTCTACACGGTAGTAAAGGCGGATACTATCCGGCTTGTCTCTGCAAAGCTGGGGGTTACCCAACAGCATCTTCGCAGTCAGAATCATCTGGATGCCAAGGCGAGTCTTAGAGTCGGTCAGAAACTTGCCTATAATAATCGAAAAATCATTCCGCAGCAGATTAAGGATGGCATTATTATCAATATTCCGGATCGTACCCTCTATTATTTTCAACGAGGGGTTCTGGTGACGTCGCTTCCCGTTGCGCTTGGTTCGGCAACTAAAAATGAAAAATATGTGTGGCAGACTCCGGTGGGAAAATTTAAAATCACCGGAAAAATGAAAGATCCGACCTGGACTGTTCCTCACTCAATACAAACCGAAATGGAGGAGAAGGGTAAAGATGTCATTGTCAGTCTTCCTGCCGGTCCGGAAAATCCACTGGGCAAATATGCAATTAAAACGTCGATTCCCGGTATTTTAATCCACAGCACAACCAAACCGGCGTCAATTTACAGCTTTTCCAGTCATGGCTGCATCCGGCTCTCCCCGACACAGATGGAAGACTTTTTCCCAAAGATAAAGGTGAGCACGAGGGGCGAAATAATTTATAAACCGGTTAAGCTTGTTGTGACCGAGAGCGGGCGGGTCTTTTTAGAGGTGCATAATGATGTGTACAACAGGCACGTCAGTATTGTCGCTGAAGCCCGACAGATGGTTGAAAACCAGAAGCTTTCAAAGATGGTTGACTGGAGAAAGTTCGAATCAGTTGTAAAACAGAAAAGTGGAGTTGCTGAGGATATTTCGCTGTAAGGCGAGGCCCTGATGCCCCCCCAGTGCCTTCCATTATGTGAAGAATCGGGGGGGGCATCGATACGCAATTTATATACATTTTAGTCGTAGGTTGATGGTTCGGACCCTTTTATAAAACACTCCATGACGGCGCCCGCTGTTCCCTCTTTTGCAAGCTTGCCGGTGCGTGGGTTTATCAGCACAAACGAAACATTTTCCGGTGCCGTAAAATCCTCCGAAGGCAGAGACGTGATTGCCCGCTGCATGAAATCGCCCCAGATCGGGGCGGCCGCCTGCCCGCCAGTCCCACCACTTCCCAAAGATCGTTCCTGATCATAGCCGACCCAGACGCCAGTAACCAGTTGCGGTATATAGCCGATAAACCAGGCATCCTTTGCACCGTTGGTTGTGCCGGTTTTACCCGCTACCGGTCGTCCAATGACGGATGCGCGATGTCCGGTGCCGCTGGCAACGACACTCTGCATAAGATTGGTTATGACATACGCGGTTTCAGGCGGAATTACCGGAACCGGTACGGGTGGCGGCGTTTCCTGAAGAACCGTGCCGTCAGTATCGGTTACTTTAGTGATGAAGTATTGAGGGGTCAGCACCCCGTTGTTGGCAAAGACAGTGTATGCGGATGTTAATTCAAAGGGGGATATTGAGGCTGCTCCGAGCGCCAGTGCCAGGTTGGCCGGTATTGGAGAGGTGAATCCCAACTTTTTTGCGTATTCCGCAGTATATTGAGCGCCGATCTGCTCCATGATTTTGACACTGACAATATTGATGGAATAGGTCAGTGCCTCACGCATGGTTACGGGGCCGCGGAATTCATGGTCGTAGTTTTGAGGTTTCCAGACTCCCCCGGCGCCATCAGGGTATTCAACCTCTGCATCTTCAATAACCGTTGCCGGGGTTAGTCCTTTGTCAAGTGCCGCTGCATAAATTATCGGCTTGAAGGCAGAACCTCCATTGCGCTTGGCCTGCATGGCGCGGTTGAACTGACTCTTCTTGAAGTCGTAGCCGCCCACCATCGCTTTGACTCCGCCGCTGCGGGGATCAATTGACACCAGAGCCGCCTGCACCTCCGGTGTCTGATCAAGTGCAAACTGGGCGCCTTCCTTGTTTAGCTCAGGAGACACAACAGAAACCTCAATGACAGAACCAAGTGTCAGCCCCTTGTTACCCTTTTCCGGTTTGCCGTAACTGTTGATCATGCCGACCCTGCCTGCCCATGACATGTTTTTTCGGGAAAGAACACCCTTACGCTCGCCGACTCTGACGAGGGCCTCACCTTTTTCGGGATTGAATCCAACGACGACACCCTGATAAGTTTCACCGGTTTTAAGTATGACAGAATCAATCGATTCCTCAGCCTTACTGCAATATGCATCAATGTCTGTCTGACTCAGATATTTTGTCGGCCCCCGGAAGCCCTGGCGCTTGTCAACTTCTTTAAGTCCTTTGCGGAGGCTGTCATATGCTGCGCGCTGCATATTGGCATTCATGGTGGTATAAATCTTCAGACCACCCTTGTAGAGCTGATCTTCGCCGTATTTCTGTTCCAGCTGGATCCGCAAATGTTCAAGATAATAGGCGGATTGCTCGTTGTTGACCTTCTTCATTGGCTGCAGGACAATGGGGGTTTTTTTGGCATGGTCGGCCTCGGCCGGTGTTATATATCCCTCCCTGGTCATGCGTTCCAGCACATACGCCTGACGCTCACGGGCTTTTTCAAGGTGTTTGATGGGGGAGTATGCATTGGGTGCTTTCGGGAGGCCGGCCAGCATGGACATCTCTGCGAGGTTGAGCTGCTCGACATTCTTCCCGAAATAAGTCTCGGACGCTGCCTGGACGCCGTATGCGCCGCTGCCGAGGTATATCTGGTTCAGATATAAATACAGAATTTCGTCTTTGGAGAGTCGCTCCTCCATCCGCTTGGCGAGGATGGCTTCCTTTATCTTGCGGGAAAACTTTTTCTCCGGGGAGAGCAGCATCGATTTTGTCACCTGCTGGGTTATGGTGGAGGCGCCTTCCTTTTTGCTCATGGAAATTATATTTTTAAAAGCCGCCCGCAAAATACCCAGATAATCTATTCCGGTGTGAGAATAGAAGTTGGCATCTTCAGCTGAGACAAAGGCTTGAATCAGTTTGCGCGGCATCTTGTTGACCGGCACCACGATGCGGCGTTCCAGATAAAATTCGCCAACGAGGGTGCCATCATCACCAAAAACCTGTGAAACGATAGGAGGTTTGTAGTCAGCCAGTCGATCTACCCGGGGAAGCTTTGCCATCAGATAAAATACGTAGCCCGATACCCCCAGGGTAGCAACAACGGCAAGCGTCACCGTAAACAGAACAACCGTTGACCAAAAACTGCTTTTTACGGGGGGCACTGGTATCTTTTTTTCCATTGAATGAACCTTCCTGAAGAACGCATAACCCTATTTCCGGCTGACAATAGGACGGTATTTTGAATGGAAGTAAAATAGCATATCATTTCAGGAATTCAAGCTTATTCCAGTCAGGCAGCGCGTGGCAGACTATGGTGAAAATGGTTGCTGTTTCAAAAAAATCGTGCCACAGGTGTTTGCTTTATGGTATTACGTTCATGTTTCATACTGAGTCATTATTATTCTTGAGGAGAGTATATGTGCGGTATTGTTGGGTACATTGGTGGACAACAGGCAACACCGATTATTTTGGAAGGGCTTAAAAAACTTGAATACCGTGGGTACGATTCTGCCGGAATTGCGACACTGGCGGATGGCGAGTCTGCCATCCGCAGAAGTCAGGGCAAACTGGTTAATCTTGAAAATATGCTGTGCGATCACCCCCTCGCCGGAAGAGTCGGGATTGGACATACCCGTTGGGCAACCCATGGCAGGCCTTCTGAAATCAATGCCCACCCGCACAAGGCTGGGCCGGTTATTCTGGTGCATAATGGCATCATAGAAAATTATCTGCAGCTTAAAGAACAGTTGAAGCAGTCTGGCCATACCTTTAAGAGTGAAACGGATACGGAAGTCATCGCGCATCTGATTGAGGAAACGCTTCGCACAGAAACCAACTTCGAAAAAGCTGTCAGGCAGACATTGGCGCGGTTACGGGGTGCGTATGCTGTTTGTATCCTCAACGAAAAGGACCCGGGATGCCTGATCGCAGCCAAGCTCGGTTCGCCGATGGTGGTTGGTCTCGGAGAAGGAGAGTTTTTTGTCGCTTCTGATATCCCCGCCATTTTAGCGTACACCCGTGAGATGGTGTTTATGGAGGATGGTGAGTTTGTTGTTTTCAGGGACGATACGGCACACTTTTCAACAATAGCCGGCGACCCTCTGGATAAAAAAGCGCGCCATATTGACTGGTCGCCCATGATGGCCGAAAAAGGAGGCTATCGGCACTTCATGCTGAAGGAAATTCACGAGCAGCCGCGTGCGGTGCGTGACACCATTGCAGGACGATTGCTTGAAGGAGAGGGGGACGTTTACCTTGAAAATCTGCAGTTCAGTGATAGGCAATTGGCAGCCGTCAAGCGGATTATCATCATCGCCTGCGGCACCTCCTGGCACGCCGCTCTGGTCGGCAAATTTTATATTGAGGGTCTCTGTCGGATTCCGGTTGAAGTTGATATCGCATCGGAGTTTCGCTATCGCAATCCGGTCGTTGATGAAAGTACACTGGCGATTGTCATCTCCCAATCGGGAGAAACGGCAGATACTCTGGCGGCCCTGCGCGAAGCAAAATCACGCGGCGCAGTCAATATTGCGATTTGTAATGTGGTTGATTCTTCCATTGCCCGCGAGTCCGCCGGTGTCATTTATACCCATGCCGGCCCGGAAATCGGTGTTGCTTCAACCAAAGCTTTTGTTACCCAGCTGACAGCTCTATACCTCTTTACGATCCGTCTGGGCCGCGCAAAATGTACGATTGACGTTGCCCATGGTCAGAAGATGATTGCGGCGCTCAAGAAAGTGCCGGGTCTGTTGGAAGAAGCGTTGAAGCTGAATGAATATACTGAAAAAGTTGCAAAAAAATATATGAATGCCCGGGATTTCCTCTATCTCGGCCGCGGGAAAAACTTCCCGATCGCGCTTGAAGGCGCCCTCAAGCTAAAGGAAATTTCCTATATCCATGCTGAAGGCTACCCCGCAGGTGAAATGAAACATGGCCCAATTGCCCTGATTGACGAGGATGTGCCGGTCGTCGTTTTGGTGCCGAAAGGGAACTCATACGAAAAAACGCTCTCCAATATGGAGGAGGTTATTACACGGAGCGGTCGTGTGATTGCCGTCTGCTCGGCCGGAGATGAAGACGTGCGTGGCAGGGTGGAAACGACCATTGAGATACCGAGCTTTGATGAGGATCTAGACCCGTTGCTGCTCTCGGTGCCGTTGCAGTTGCTTGCTTACCACATTGCCGTATTGAAGGGTACCGACGTTGATCAGCCGAGGAACCTGGCCAAAAGTGTTACGGTTGAATGAGCGGGCGTGCCGTATTGAAAAAAATGTCCTGATAACGTTCATATCCTCCGGTCCTGCCGGGGGATATTTGCGTTCCTGAGCGAGCATCAGGGAGAAAGTGTCATGATTGAACAGATAACCATCCAGCCAGATACTCCGGAAAACCGCCAGATGTCGGCAAACGTGCGTCCCTCCGACTGGATCAACCCCGATCCTGCTGGGCGCTACAATCTGGTCGTGATCGGCGCCGGGACTGCCGGCCTGATCGCTGCGGCAGGAGCCGCCGGTCTCGGGGCAAAGGTTGCTCTCATCGAGCGTCACCTGATGGGGGGCGATTGCCTGAATGTCGGCTGTGTCCCCTCCAAGGCGGTGATCAGATCTTCCCGGGCTGTTTTCGATGTTCGCAACAGCAAAGAATACGGGGTGACAGGCGGAGAAAGGACCGGTTTTGATTTTGGCGCTGCCATGGAACGGATGCGTCGCTTGCGCGCCGATATCAGCCAGCACGACTCTGCGCGGCGTTTCCGTGATGAACTGGGGGTGGATGTTTTTGTCGGGGAAGGGCGTTTTGCCGGGCCGGATTGTATCGAGGTCGACAACAAAAAGCTGTATTTCAAAAAAGCCGCCATTTGTACCGGTGCCAGGGCCGCAGCAATCCCTATCCCCGGCCTGGTTGAGGCCGGCTGCCTGACCAACGAAACGGTATTTTCCCTGACCGAACTACCGCCGCGCCTGGCGGTGATCGGTGCCGGTCCCATCGGCTGCGAACTGGCTCAGTCTTTTGCCCGCTTTGGCAGTAGGGTGACACTCCTTGAGCTGGGATCACGCCTTCTGGGGCGGGAGGATGCCGACGCTGCAGAGCTTCTGCGCTCAGCCTTTGTCCGTGAAGGTATTGAGCTGCAACTCGGGGTTACAATAGTCGGAGTTGAAAAAAGAGGAGGCGACAAGATTGTGCGGTTTGAGCGTCGCGGACAAACCATTGAAGTGGTTGCGGATGAAATTCTGATCGGTGTCGGTCGTACGCCGAACATTGAAGGCCTTGGACTGGATAAGGCCAACATCCGTTATGATTTCTCAGGCGTGAAGGTCGGTGATACGTTACAAACCACCAATCCGAATGTTTATGCCGCCGGTGATATCTGTTCCACCTACAAATTCACCCATGCCGCCGATGCCATGGCCCGTATTCTGATTGCCAATGCTCTGTTCATGGGGCGCCAGAAAACGTCATCCCTGACTATTCCCTGGTGCACCTACACCGATCCGGAGATTGCCCATGTGGGAATGTACGAGCATGAGGCCAGAGAGGCAGGGTTCGCGGTGACTACACTCACTGTTCCGTTATCCGACGTTGATCGTGCTGTTCTTGACGGTGAAACAGAAGGGTTTGCCCGTGTTCACCTGCGCAAAGGTACAGACAAAATCCTTGGCGCAACCATTGTTGCCCGCCATGCCGGGGAGATGATAAGCGAATTTTCTCTCGCCATCACCAACGGTCTGGGGGTATCGTTTATAGGCAGGACAATTCATCCTTATCCGACTCAGGCCGAGGCCATCAAGCGACTTGCTGATGCCTATAATCGGACGCGCCTGACGCCATTTGTGAAAAACCTGCTTGCCGTCTGGCTGAAATGGCAGCGGTGATTTTGATTTAAAGAGAGGTCGTGTATGAGAGAATCTCTAAAACCTGGATTGGAGCACACCTTTAGCTTTCTGGTTTCAAAGGAAAAGACCGTCCCGTTTGTGTATCCGGAATCAGACCTTTTTCGCGAGATGCCGGAGGTCTTTGCGACTGCATTTATGGTTGGTTTTATGGAGTGGGCGTGCATGGAAGCTTTGCGCCCTTATCTGGAAGAGGGCGAGCGAACCTTGGGAACAATGATCAATATTACTCATCAGGCCGCTACTCCTCCGGGGATGAGCGTTACCGCTCATGTGACGTGTCTGGAGGTTGACGGCAAGCGGACCCTGTGGAAGGTTGAGGCTCGGGATGAGGTTGAGGTCATTGGCAAAGGGACCCACGAGCGATTTACCGTCAACCATGATAAGTTTTCCGCACGGGTAGCTGCGAAGAAGAATACCAGATGAATTTTAAAAAAATAACACTTCTCCTCTTCGCTGTTATGGGAGTGGCGCTGTTCTTTTGGTTTGACATGGGACGCTTTTTAACCCTTGCTGCGCTCAGGGCCAATCGCCAGGTGCTGCTGGATTACTATGTCGCCCACAAAGTGATCATGGTTGCCGGTTTTATGGCGGTTTATATCGTTCAAGCGGCCCTGTCACTTCCTGGCGCCGCCATTTTGTCACTGGCAGCCGGTGCAATCTTCGGCTCGGTTTCGGGTACCGTGTATGCGAATATCGCTGCTACGATCGGTGCGACCCTGGCTTTTTTAGTGACCCGCTATCTGCTGCGTGATGTCGTTTTGAACAAGTTCGGCAGCCGGCTGGAGGGAATGAACCGGGAGCTGGAAGAACGTGGCTTTAACTATCTGTTGTTCCTGCGGCTTGTGCCGCTGTTCCCCTTCTTTCTGATCAACCTGGCTGCCGGCTTGACACGTTTGCCGCTGCGTACCTTTTTTCTTGGTACCATGATCGGCATCATTCCGGGCGGATTCGTCTTTGTTAATGCGGGTGCAAGTCTGGCCTCGATTGATTCGCTTTCCGGCGTTGCATCACCGCGTGTGCTTGGTTCGTTTGTACTTCTGGGATTGTTTGCTCTGATTCCGGTGCTGTATAACAAATTCAAGAAAGCAAAACAGACCGCTGCATAAATGGTCGAAAACAACAACTACGCGTTGGATTGATATGGGTATACGCATGTGGATAACCGCCTTCAATTGGAAACTGCGAATAGCTCATCGGGTTTGTCTGGTGATGCTGGTGACGGCTTTCTTAGCCCAAGACAGTTCTGCAGAGGAAGTTCCGGTGAGTCGCTTCGGCACTGAGGGGCTGGCGGGGTGGGAAACACAGAGTTTCAAGGGAGTAACCGAATACCGGATTGTGAAAGAAGAAGGGCACACCGCTGTTAAGGCTGTCAGCCGTGCCGGAGCATCAGGGTTGATTCAGAAGATTCGCTTTGAACCGTCAAAATATCGCTACCTGCACTGGAGTTGGAAAATTGCTCATACCATCAAGGGGGGAGATGAAAAATCGAAGGCTGGTGATGACTATGCCGCACGGGTGTATGTTGTCTTCCCAGGGCGATTTTTCTGGCAGACGAAAGCGATCAATTATATTTGGGCGAACAGGCTGGCAAAGGGAGAGTCAGTGTCGAATGTCTATACATCCAATGTGAAGATGATCGCGGTAGAGTCCGGAAATCAAAAAGCCGGTCAATGGCTGAGTGAGGAACGAGACCTGTTTGCCGACTACCGCGCCCTGTTCGGAGCCGACCCTCAGGAGGCCGCAGCAATTGCAATCATGACGGACACCGATAATACCGACACAGCAGCGGATGCATGGTACGGGGAAATTTCGCTTTTGACGGAGGGTAGGAAGCCTTAGTGGACCACGTGCCATCTCCGCTGCTCTCGGTGATTATTCCGACGCTCAACGAAGTCGACTTTCTGCCGGTACTTCTGGGCGATCTGAACAAGCAACAGAATATTGCTCTTGAAATTATAATCGGAGATGGTGGTTCGGCGGACGAAACGTCTGCAGTGGCAAAAGCCTTCGGCGTTCGGTTCATAACTTCCGGGCGAGGACGCGGAGCACAGATGAACGCTGCAGCGGAACAGGCATCCGGCGACTACTTCCTGTTTCTTCACGCTGATACGTCAATAGATAATCCCTGTCTGCTCAGCACTGCCGTTAGTGCAATGATTACAGAACGGGACTGTTCAGATGAGTGTGTTGCCGGTCATTTCCGTCTGCGGTTCACACGTACAACAAAACAAAACGCAATGGCCTATCGTTATGCTGAAGAAAAAACCGCTTTCAACCGGGTCAATACCACAAATGGCGACCAGGGACTATTGCTGGCAAGAGGCTTTTTCAGAAGTCTTGGTGGTTTTGATGAAAGCATACCGTTTTTGGAAGATCAGCGCATTGCCGAAAAAATCCGGGTTCGGGGGAAGTGGATCACACTTCCTGGCCATATCAATACATCGGCCCGGCGCTTTGAGAAGGAAGGGTTTCATCGCCGCTATATATTGATGAGTATGATGATGGGACTGCACAGTGTCGGGGTGGAGGAATTCTTTATTCGTGCCCCGGGAGTATATCAGGTGCAGCAGGAAACCGGTTCACTCCTGATGTCACCGTTTTTTGGTCTTATCTGGAGGATGGCCTGCAATGAGTGGCGGTTGAGAGGAACCATTCGAATCTTCTACGCTCTTGGTAGGTATATTCGGCAGAATTCCTGGCAGATGTTTTACCTTCTCGATATCAGTTTGCGATCGCTGCTTGGTAGTGGGCGTTATCCATTTTTAAGTTTTCATGATCGACAGTTCGGCCCATATACCCATTTCAAAATAGTCAATGCCGTTATCGGTACGCTCTGTTTTGTCTGGTTTATGGGGGTGCTCTCTCCACTCTTCTGGATTCTTGATCATAGAAAAGCCAAAAAAGCATAAAGGAATTAATTCATGGTACGTTCGTTCAGAGATCGTCTGCAAGAAGTAAATCCGGAATACGAAACGTTTGAAAGCTTGCAGACTCTGCAGGTCAACCTGGGCAATCTGTGTAACCTGCACTGCACCCACTGTCATGTGAATGCTTCCCGTTCCGGTGTAGAGGTCATGGGGAAAGAGGTTATGGCGCAGATAACAGGATTTCTTGCGCGGCATCCCGGGATTACATTGGATATAACCGGCGGCTGTCCCGAGATGAATCCTGACTTCCGCTGTTTTATAGAGCAAACGGAGGGTCTGGCATCACGTCGGCTGTTGCGCAGTAACCTGGCTATTATGGGCGAACAGGGGTGGGAGTGGTTGCCGGAGTTTTGTCATGCACACAGATTAACCGTCATAGGTTCGCTTCCGTGCTATCTGGAGGAGAATGTCGACCGGCAGCGGGGTCGCGGTGTCTATCAAAGAAGCATACAGGTTTTGAAGCGGCTGAATTTTCTTGGCTACGGTACGGAGTTGGAGCTGAATCTGGTCTATAATCCAGGAGGCGCTTTTGTTTCCGGCTCACAGAGTGAGTTGGAAAGGGTCTACAAAGATGAACTGATGACCCGTCATGGAATAACTTTTAATCACCTGTTCACTATAACAAACGCCCCAGTCGGACGTTTTCAGGACCATCTTGAGGCCAAGGGTACTTCAGCAGAATATCTTCGACTGCTGGCTGGCCGCTTCAACCCGGCGGTGGCGGCCAATATTATGTGCCGCTCTTTGGTCAGCGTTGATTGGCAGGGGAAGGTATATAATTGCGATTTCAATCAGGCGCTGAACATGCCGATTGTGGCTGATGACGGATCAGATGTTACGGTTTCAGGACTGGGTGATGGCGGAATGAAGGGGAAAAATATTCGCCTTGCACAACACTGCTATTGCTGTACGGCAGGCGAGGGGTCCAGCTGTAGCGGGGCGCTGGTGGAATAGCGGATACGCTACTCGCAGCTATTTATTTTTCACTCTGTTCATTTTTATTTTGACAGTGTTGAATTGTTTATGATAGAAAGCGAGCCCCTTTTGAGACGGAAGTTTCGCGGGGTGCTCGAGAAAAAAGTTTGTTGTT
>JAYTVV010000272.1:0-34784 GCA_043743795.1 Geobacteraceae bacterium | reverse complement strand
CGCAGGGTATGCATGCAGCATTCATACATCAGGGTGCCCGGCATGACCCGGTCATCGACAAAATGGCAGGTAATGAACCAGTCGTCGGGGTGAATGTCGGCCTCGGCCCGGATGATGCCGATGCCGCAGCGTCCACCATTCGGGTCGATCTCATTGACGCGATGCACCAAGCGCATTCGGCCGCCCGGGATGGTCAGGGGGCGGGTAAGCGGCAGATTGGCAAACAGTGGCCCGAAACAGCCGGCCAGATCGCCGTCCCGTAACCGGTCGAGCTGTGTCGCATTGTAACCTTCACTTGATAACGGCACCAAATCCTGCCAGTCGGTCGGACGGATACCTTTCGTGGGGCGCAAATCCAGTGCCGGACGCACGATGCCCTTGCCGGCGTCCAGTTCCTGCTGGCTGAAAAAACCGGCGCACCCATCGCGCATGGACAGCAGCGGCTGCCCGCCAACCGTTGCTTCGAAGAAGAAGCGGAACAGCCAGGTGTCCCCTTGGCGGAAAAACCGTTCAATACGGATGTCGTACTTAATGATCTCACCCGGCCCGGGCAGCCCGCGGTGGAAAGTAACCACAGCGTCCAGCAGGCGATAAACCGCCAGTCCGCGTGTGATAAAGTCGATTCCCAGATAGCCGGACAGGAACAGGTCGGCCTGACCAGCCTCCACGGCGATGCAGGTCGGGATGCGGCCGCCGTCGAGGTACCAGGCGTCCGGCTGGATGTCATGCTCGGTGACGACCCGGCCGTGGCTCATGGAGCGGGCTGTGCCCTCAACGGTCATAATCCGGTCCACCAGCATGAGTGGCTCGTCCGGCAGCCGCACGCGGGTTGGAAAACGGTCCACCTCGGCAAAGTCCGGTCCGAGCATGCGGACCACGGAGCCGATCGCAAATTCCATACAGAGATCGCGGTCAAAGGCAGTTTTTCTCTCTTTCAGGGGAGGGGGCGGCTCCATATCACGGACACGTTCTCCCAATGCCTGTCGCAGATTCATTTCCAGTTCCATGGCTTGAACCATGGAATTGGTGACAACCTCGCTAAAGTCAAGGAAGGCCTTATGTGCCTGGATCTGCTCGTGCTGTGCCTGGGCAAATTCTCCCAGCAGTGTATCGGTGGCGTTTACCGTTCCCACTCCCATGGGAAGAGGGTCAGAGTGCGAAAGGTGCGCCTGTTTAAAATCTGTTTTTGATACAGCGGCCGGGAGCGGCGGGTGGAAGGACGTTCCACCAATGGTGACCCGAACCACGGGCGCTTGAGTACCCGCGGTCGTCAACGTGCAGGGGGTGTTGAACAGTGGTGACAGATCCAGCGGAATTCGTTCGGCAATCAGCTGTCCCAGCAGGCGGAAAATCGTGGTAAGCGGGTCCTGCCCCTGATAACAGGCAGAGCGGGCCAGATGCGGTCGCCCCTCCAGAATGCGGCCGATCATGCGGCTGCAGGAACCGCCCGGGCCCATTTCGAGGAACAGGCGCACCCCGTCATTATAGGCGGATTCGATGGTTTTCGGATAGTCGATACCGTGCAGTGCCTGGCCAAGGATTGAAGCGGCGGCACTTTCGCGGGTAACATCGTACGAGCTGCCTTTGACGCCGCTGTAATAGGTAACCCCGGTCGGAGGTGTCGTCGGAAAAAGATGTAGGTCGTGATATGGTTCAGATACCGCCTCAGCGACCTCGCAATGCACGGTGGTAACACCCTGCAGCGGGATAAAACGGCAGCCGAGTTGGGCGACAAGGTTCTGAACGGCGTCAACATCGCCGCCGATCACGCATTCTTCAGGGGTATTGATAATCAGGAGATACGCCCGCGGTATGCCGGGCAGTAGTTGTTGAACCGTACCGACCGGAGCCGCTACTACTCCCAGACTCCAGGTGACGGTCTCATCCGGGCCTAGTCCCCAGACCTGCCGGGCCGCACGACACTCACCGGCCATGTCGTGGGTGAAGAGCGTGGATTCCTGCATACGGGTATACATGCCGTCCCGGTCCTGCCAGGCGCGTAGTGCCAGCAGCCCTGCCGATTCACCCAGGCTGTAGCCGATAACGGCGGAAGGCATGACGCCGAAGCTGCGTACCAGATCACTGACGGCACAACCGGTGGCTACCTGGCCGAAAATTACAGCCCGGTGATTGGTGTTGATCTCACTCGTCGGGGCTCCGTTCCAGAATAGATCCGGCTGAAACTGCTTGCGCAGGTAGAGGTTGTCGGTGTCCTGGTTGCGCAGAATCTCCGGCCAGCGGCTGAAAAGTTCCATACCCATACCGGGATAATGGTTGCCGGAGCCGGGGAAAACGAAGGCGACCCGTGCATCGCGGCCAAGCGGCGCTGCAGAATAGAACAGGCGCTCGCGCAGAGCCGGCACAATGTCTGTGGGGAGTCCGCCGGCAGCAAGGGCCCGTCGGCCCTGTTCGATCAGTGCTTCAAGTTCAGGCTTGTTCCGGGCAATCATGGCCATGGCCAGGTTCTTGTCAGATGCAGCACGATACTGTTCGTATTGGTTGTGAGCCAGTTCAGAAATAGCACCTGTTATATTTTCAGATATATTAAAACACAACACATCAAGTTGTACGTTAAGTTCATCCGGAGTGTTCCCTGTCAGTGCAAACAGGAATTCGCCGCCGGTGCCAAGTGGAGCGTAACGATCAGTGGTGTTTTCAGGTTGTGGTACATCACGTCCTTCCAACACAACATGGCTGCAGGAACCGTCTATCCCGCAACTGCTGACTCCGGCCCGACGGGGGCCGTCGGCCCGGTTGCGCAGCCAGTACCGTGACGTTTGCGGCAGGAAGAACGGTCCGCCTGCGGGAAATTCGTCGCATGGCTGTTCGATGCCGCGACAGGCGGGAATGATCTCCTGATGAAGTGCCAGGCAGGCCCGTGCAACGGAGGCCAGACCTGAGGCGGCACCGCAATGGCCGATGTCTGCCTTGATACTGGCCACGGCGCAGGAGCGTGCAGTCATCTCAGAGTGCCCGAAGAAGTCAGCCAGGATGCCGGCCTCTCTGCGGTCTTCTTCAGGGAAACCGGAGGCGTTGGCCTCCAGATACTCAATTGTCGCCGGATCAACGCTTGCATCAGTATAGGCTCGCTCCAAGGCATGACGATAGGCGTGACCAGAGACGGTCGTGACACCCGGTTGCCGGTCGCCGCTGCTGGAGCCGATACCGCGGATAACGGCATAGATGCGGTCACCGTCGCGCTCTGCATCTGCCAGTCGTTTGAGGACCAGTGCCGTTGCACCTTCACCGATGATAGTGCCGTCCGCATTATGGTCAAATGGGAGGGCAGCCCCGGAGAAGGAGAAAGGCTGCACGGCGTGGTGACCCAGAGCCGCCCGCAGGTCTCCCGCCAGATCTACGCTGCCGACCAGTGCCCGGTCAAGTTCACCGGCCTGGAGCAGGCGGACCGCTGTTTCCAGAGAGCGAACCCCGGAACTCTCCTCACTTGAGAGGGTGAAGCTTGGCCCACCGACGCGGAACTCCCGCGCAATGCGGCTGGCAACGACACTGCCCAGTGCTCCCATGGTACGGTTGGCGCTCAGGGCTGGCCCGGCGACGTCACATAACTGCCGTGTCCAATCGCTCAGCTCTTCCGCAGAGAGTTCTCGTCCCATCTCCGTGGCCCAGGCTGCGGCTTGTCCGGCCAGTGGCCAGCGCAGGCTGAAGTTGGTGCTGTTCAGGTCAAGGGCTATGCCGATAAAGACACCGGTCGCGAGGTTGTTCTCGCGATCCAGGCCGGCATCCCCCATGGCCGCAGCGGCGGTCTGGAGCATCAGCAGCTGCTGGGGCAGCATCTCTTCCAATTCGCGGGGAGGGATGCGGAACTGATTCGCTGCGATCGTCACCTGGTCTTGATAAAACCCGTTGAAGGATGTGCGGTTGAGCCCCTGATCTGTAAACCAGTCGCTCTGTTGTGCACCCCACCAGTGGTCTGGTGACGTCGGCAGTGTCGCATGATCACCGCCCAGCACCCGTTCCTGAAAGGCGCGCAGATCGTGCCAGGGACCGAAATTGGCAGCCATGCCGACAATTGCAACAGGGGCAGAAGATGGTGGTGCGGGGGGAGTAGCCTCAGGAATACTCCCGCGGTGGCCGGCAGCAACAGGGGGCAGCCACTCTTCAACCAGCAGATGGGCATTGATGCCGCCGAAACCGAAGGCGCTGACGGCAGCACGCCGGGGTGTCTCCGGAGTACGACGCTGCCACGGTTCAGGGGTCGTAAGGATACGGAACGGGCTTTGCTCCAGGTTCATGCCGGGCTGGGGGGTGTTGAAATTAGCAGTGGGAGGCAGGGTTTCGGCCTGCATGGCCAGCAATATCTTGGTCAGAGCTGCTCCGCCGGCAGCGGTCAGCAGGTGGCCGATGTTGGATTTTACCGAACCGATAACACAGGAATGGGTATCGAATGGTGAGCCGTTCCGGAGTTCTTTCAGGCTGGCAACCTCCACGGCATCACCGACCGGTGTGCCGGTGGCGTGGCATTCGATCAGGTCAACATCGCCGGGATTCCAGCCGGCTTTTGTATAGGCGGCCCGCATGGCCCGCAGCTGACCTTCAGACATGGGGGCCAACAGGCTGCCGCCGACATCATTGGCCAGGCCGATACCTTTGATGACGCCGTAGATCCGGTCACCCTGAGCCAGGGCATCTGCGGTGCGCTTGAGCAGAAACAGGCCGGCCCCTTCTCCTACCACAAGGCCGTCGCCAGCTGCATCGAAAGGTGAGCAGACACCGCGTTTCGAGAGGGCACGCAGCTGGGAAAAGCCCATTTGGGTGTAGAGCGGATCGGGCCGTGACAGACCGCCGGTCAGCATGGCATCTGCCCGACCGGACAGAAGTTCATCCACGGCCAGCTTGATGGCATACAGCGAAGAAGCACAGGCGGCATCCAGAGTGCAGCATCCGCCGCCCAGATCGAGAGCCTGGGCCAGGATACCGGCCGGCAGGCCGGCCACATAGCGATTGAGGGGAGAGACGAGTGCCGGTGAAGCACTATGGCCGAGGAGCTTTTCTTCAAAGGTTCTGCCCAGCCAGGTCTGTGCCAGCCGGGTCGAGGTTTCGCTTGGCAACGCCAGGTTGCCGATGATCACACCGACCCGGGAGCGGTCAAGTGACCCGGTGACACCATCGTCAAAGGCTCGTTTGCCTGCATGGATCAGCAGGTGAAAAAGCGGGTCGAGTCCTTCCAGGCTATCCGGATCGATAGCCAGGCCGCTGAGGGTGGATGCTGCGGGAATTTCATCGATAAAACAGCCGCGTCGCGAATAGACCCGGTCTGCGGTACCGACCGCAGGATCAAAGGCTGTATTGGCCGGAATTTGCCACCGACCCGCCGGGACATCGCGGGTTGCACTCCGGCCGTCACGGATGTTTGTCCAGAAACGTTCGCTATCGGGCGCATCGGGAAAAATACCGCCGATCCCGACAATTGCAACTGAGTCAGAAGCGACTGTCATCAGGCTGCTTCCCGTACGGCACACCCCGGTTGTGGCAGCTGATTGCGGCGAAAAGCCCGTTCAAGTGACGGATCAATAACACATTCGTACCCTTCGAGTCGGGCAATCAGTTTGCCGCTGGTCCGGTCGAGGAATTCCATGTCGGCCGAGGCGCTGTGCTCCCGTTCTGCGGTGACACGGATAACGATCTGGGCGCCGTTTTTGGGGAAGCTGTCCTGGAACTGGCGGTACCGCCCCGCAAACGAAGGGAGAGATCCGGAGCCGAAACGTTCGAAACTCCATAAAATCATGAGCTGGAAGGCGGAGTCTACCACGAGCGGGTCGGTAAGCCAGCTGTTTCTCAGCGGCTGCTTAACCCAGGTAGATGGGGCTGGAGCGGCTTTTGCCACGCCGAAGATTCCTTTTGCCGAACAGCCGTTGACCTGTTCGATTCCATGAAGTTCGGGCCCATGGAACAAACGCTCCTGATCGTAAATTGCGACGGTACTCAGGGAATATGGGGTGGAGGGCAGGTCGACAATTGACCGGATACCCTCCGGCAGTTTTGTTGCCAGGACGATTTCGGCGCGTGCATGCAGGGTGGAGCGCCCGTCAGCGGTGGAACTGGTCAGTTCTACCGGAACATAGTGCAGTGAGTCCCGTTTTTCGGCGCGTCCCGCCAGTACGTGCAAGGAACAGGGGGCCGTCTGCTCGAAAATGACCCCTTTACAGATACGCAGATCGTTGAAACCGTGGAAGCGAAAACCCGGATTGCCGTGCAGGGCACCATGCGCAAGCCATTCCACGATCATAGCCATAGGAAGTACGGCCTTGCCGTCAATAACGTGCGAACGGATAAAAGGATAGTCATCCACTGTCAAAGTCAGGCTGAAGGCATCTGTCAGTGGTTTGACTGTTGGTGTTGTTTCTGACGACAGGGATCCTTCGGCTGTTTCGGCAAGTACGATTATTTCGACCGGTGAATCTGTTGCTGCAATCTCCCGGACGAGCAGTTCACTCCCTGCTGCCAGGCTGATCAGGCCGATCCCTTCGCCGCTGAAAACCTTTTTAAGTGCCGGTGTTACCATGCCGCCGTCCCATGGTCCCCAATTGATGCAGACGGTACGGCAGCCAGGGCGTCGCCGGGATTCTGATTGAGCCATCTTGTTGAGGACTTCGTTCGCAACGGTATAATCCACCTGACCACTACGCCCAAAACGCCCGGTGGTGGAGCCGAACAGAGCGATGAAGGTGAGGTCGTCACCACTCGTGGCGTCCAGCAGGGTGCGCAGCCCCATAACCTTGGTGCTGTACACCTGGTTGAATTGTTCCTGGGTCTTGTCGATTATCAATCTATCGGCCAGCACCCCGGCACCGTGGACAATACCGCAGATTGATCCGTAATCACGGCGGATGGACTGCAGTAACCCGTTGACCGCTTCTCCATCGCGGATATCTACAGCGCGGTAGAGGGCCTGTCCGCCGACCGCTTCAATCGCGGCACGGGTTGCGTGTAATTCCCGACCGGCGATGACGGATTGATAGCGTTCTTCGATCTCTTTTGGATGAAGTTTTTCAGATGACTGCTCAAGGATAGCGCGCTTGATGACGCTTTCACCATTTAGAGATGCCAGCCAGGCCGGTTCGGGCTGCGGTTCAGAACTGCGTCCCAGCAGAACCAGTGTCGGTCGGTACGCTTCTGCAAGTGCGATAGCGGTGGCGGCGGTAACCCCGCGCCCCCCTCCGGTTACAACCACGACATCTCCGGGCTGCAGGGGCGGCTGTGCAGCGGTTGTCAGTGCCGGAATATCAACTTGCGTCAGGGTGACGCGACCGGCTTGTGTGAGACCCACTTCCGCAGGCCCGACCAGAAACAGTTCGTTAGCCACAGAAAGGGCCGCTGCTGCAGTATCGGGGAAGGTGCCAAGATCGATTGCTTTGCAGGCTACGTCCGGCCATTCACAGGCAGCGGTTTTGGAGAGTCCGGCCAGGCCGCCGGAGAGTGGATCGGTCAGGACCGAGCCGTTTTCACAGGCAAAAGCGCCGTCAAGACGTGACACGGTGCAGAAAAATGCTCCGCCTTTCCCGGCACTGTGGCGCAGTGAACCGGCCGCTTTTTTGAGAAGCAGGAAGGCGTTTTTCAGGAAGTGATCGTCCGTTCCACGTGCCGGGGCAACAATGACTACTCCGGATATGGTATCCAGAGACAGGCTGTCCAGCTCCTCAACAGGCGTGATCAGGCGTACTGAACGGCCTTTGCTGCTCAGGATGGAGCAGAGTTCGTTCGAGAAGGTTGAACCGTCATTGGTTACCCAAATAGTACCGTTGTCCGCTATTTGAAACAGTTTCGTTGCTGCAGCCAGCGGAGTCGGAATCACGGTGCTGCGATGGAGCTCGGCGGTGCGCTCGACTGCCGCTTCTGCCACAAGTGCCGGAGAGGAAACGAGCGGCTGTGAGGGCGCTGCAGGTGGCTCATCCTGCTTGAGGTGACGGGCAATTTCACCTAGAGTGTGTAGTGAACCGAGATGCTCCGGGCCGATAACCGGTGAGCCGGGCAACCGCTCCTGTAGTGCGGATAAAATCTCGACCCGTTTGATGGAGTCGATGCCGAGGTCGGAGTCCAGCCCCATCTCCAGTTCCAGCATCTCCACCGGATAGCCGGTCTTCTCGCTGACGACTTCCAAGAGGGTTTCGGTGATGTTATCCGCAGCTGAAAGTTGTACATTCGCTGCGGGTGTCGGAGAGGGCATGCCTGCGCCAAGGTGCCGGGCTATCTCGCCCAGAGTGTGTAGAGAACCGAGATGCTCCGAGCCGATAACCGGTGAGCCGGGCAGCCGCTCCTGTAGTGCGGACAAGATCTCGACCCGCTTGATGGAGTCGATGCCGAGGTCGGAGTCCAGCCCCATCTCCAGTTCCAGCATCTCCACCGGATAGCCGGTCTTCTCGCTGACCACTTCCAGCAGTGTTTCCGTCACATTATCCGCAACAGGTATGTGCACTGTGCTGTTTGATGCATTGGAAGAGATGCTGCCCGTACCGAGGTGGAGTGCGATCTCGCCCAGAGTGTGTAGAGAACCAAGGTGCTCCGGGCCGATAACCGGTGAGCCGGGCAGCCGCTCCTGTAATGCAGATAAAATCTCGACCCGTTTGATGGAGTCGATGCCGAGGTCGGAGTCAAGCCCCATCTCCAGTTCCAGCATCTCAATCGGGTAGCCGGTCTTCTCACTGACAACCGCCAGCAGGGTGTCAGTGACCCGGTTTGAGCCGTCTGGTGCAGGGGCAGCAACAGGTGGTGGCGTTGGTGCTATGGCTGCAGCAGCCCGTAGGACGGGTGCTGACGGGGTTGCAGCAGGCTGCGCGATGGGCAGCGTAGTCATCGGTGCACCGTGAAGGATGCGCTGCTGCTGTTCCAACAGGGTCTGAATTGTTCTGCTTGCGGTTTCCTGACCTTCAAGGAATTTGCGGTGGAGTTGTGCCGTTTCCTCCTGCATCTTCTGCAGTACGGACATGCCTTCCCGGGTAATGCGCAAGGAGTCTGCAAGAATCTCCTGTGATGCCGGGACAGCTGCCGATACGGTACGGGCTGGTGCGGACTGTATTGCCGGTGCAGTGGCTCGTGGTGGAGTCGCTGCACGTTTTGACCGTGGCTTGACGTAGTTGGCGCCGCAGAGCGGGATCGTCATGGCCGGTTTTTTTGCATTTGTCTGTTTTGGCGGGGCGTACTCTTCGTCCCACTTGACCAGCTGTACCGGGTGACCGAGTACGGCAAGTTGAGCCAGGCACCGGGCCAGATCGGCTATGCCGGAACGTTTGCCGCTGGAGGCATCGGTCGCTACAGCTGTGCAGGGACGCTCACCCAGAATCGACTTGACCAGCCCGCTCAGGCGCGATCCGGGGCCGATCTCCAGATATGTTCGTACACCGGCCAGATACATGGCCTCGATTTCTGCAACAAATTCCACCGGACGTGCCAACTGTCCCGCCAGAAGTTCCCTGGCGTCACTTTCGTTGGCCGGATATTCGGCGGCGGTGGTGTTGGCAAAGACCGGGATGCTGCCGGCTTGAAGCGGTATGTTGGTCAGAGCAGCCAGGAGTGGTGCTGCGGCATCTGCGACCAGAGAACTATGGAACGCGGCGGCAACCGGTAATTGTTTACAGGTGATTTTGCGGCTGCTGCAGGCGGTAACGGCGCGGGAAATTTCGTCGCTCCGGCCGGAAAGAACGGCCTGGGTGGGTGCGTTACAGTTGGCAATGACCAGGTCAAGACCTTCTTCTTCAAGCATGTGCCTCACATCATCAAGGGGGGCCGAGACCGCCAGCATACTGCCTTTGTCGCCATCGCCATTCGCCATTAACTGACCGCGCAGACGTGACAAGGCATGAAACGAGGTCTCATCAAGGCGTCCGGCAGCACACAGAGCGGTAAGCTCACCGTAGCTGTGGCCGGCAGTTGTCTCCCCGATGATTCCAAAGGATTCCAGTACCCGCAGGGCACCCAGGCTGACTGCACCTATGGCGGGCTGAGCAACATCTGTGGCCCGCAGGGCCTCTTCCTGCCGTTGTGCACTATCCGGCCGGAAGGATGAGGGGGGATAGATCAAGTCAGTCAGACGCGCACCGTTTTCGGGAGCAAAGCCTGATTCCGCGGCGGTGATCGTTGCCAGCATCTCAGGGAAACAGCAGGCCAGATCCCGCAGCATACCGGTATATTGGGCGCCTTGCCCGGGGAAGAGTATGCCGAGTTTACCGGTGACCGGACCGGTTGCATAGTACGCGCCGTCAGGGCTGTTCCAAGCTGTCGCAGGATTCTTGCGCAGCATGGCGATGGCATTGGTACGCACCGCGTTCAGGTTGGTTCTGTCCTTTTCCACCACCATGGCCAGGCGGCAGGGGGCCTGCGCGTCAAAGTCGGCACGCAGGGCAGCGGCTTGTGTCCGCAAACTCTCCCAGGGCTGATCTATGCTGAGGGTGGCAAGTGCTGACTCCAGGGCTGCAGCATTATTTCCGGAGAAAGACAGGATCTGGACGGTGCCATCCCAGTCTGCACTGTTGCTGGTCGGGCGGTACTCTTCCAGTACGGTGTGAAAATTGGAACCACCGAAGCCGAAAGCGCTTACTGCGGCACGGCGCGGCGTACCAACGGGAGAGATCCAGGGGCGTTTTTCCGCAGCCAGGTAAAACGGAGTACCGCCATCAGAAACTTCCTTGAGCGGATTTTGGACCTTGATAGTCGGAGGGATGACTTTATGGTGTAACGCCAGGGCCGCCTTGATCAGACCGGCTGCGCCGGCGGCCGCCTTGGTATGGCCGATCTGGGATTTTACCGATCCGAGGGCACACCATGGCCGGTCAGACTCGCCATAGATTTCCCGCAGAGCCGAGACTTCCACTGCATCGCCGACTTTTGTGCCGGTACCGTGGGCTTCCACCAGACCGATACTTTCCGGGGTGACTCCTGCTCGCTGGTAGGCATCCAGAATTGCTTTTTTCTGGCCGGAACGACTAGGGGTATAGATAGCTTCGCCCTTGCCGTCACTTGATGAGCCGACGCCGCGGATTACGGCATAGATCCTGTCGTTGTCACGTTCCGCATCGGCCAGGCGCTTGATGACCACGAGCCCAAGACCTTCGCCCAGGATCGTGCCGTCACCGGCCGCATCGAACGGTTTGGCGTTGCCGGTGGGGGAAAGTGCCGGGGTCTTGCTGAAGCACATATACATGAAAATGTCGTTGAAGGTGTCAATCCCGCCGGTGACCACCATGTCTGATTTACCGGTGGCAAGCTCCATGCCGGCAAGGTGCAGTGCGCTGAAGGAGCTGGCACAGGCGGCATCCACGACACAGTTGGTACCACCCAGGTCAAAATTTTTGCTGATTCGCCCGGCGACAACATTGCCGAGCAGCCCGGGGAAGGAGTTTTCCTGCCAGGGGACGTATGAGTCGGAAATGCGCTGAACAACGTCGGCTGCCGTTGTATCGTCCACGCCGGCATCTTTCAGGGCTTCCCGCCAGTGGGGGTGGCCGAGTCGGGCACCCAGGGGGATAACCAGTTCAAGGGTACCGGTAACGCCAATGATAACACTCACCCGATTACGGTCGTAGTCCCGGTCGGCACCATATCCGGCATCCTTGAGAGCCTGTCCGGCCGTTACCAGTCCCAGCAGTTGTGAGGTATCAATCGCCTCCAAAGTTGCCGGGGGAATGTTGAATTCCATTGGATTGAAGGGGATCGAAGAAAGAAAGCCGCCCCGCTGTCCGTAGGTCATATCCGGTACGGAGGGGTCCTGATTATGGTAATCGGCAACCCGCCAGTGGCTGGCCGGGATGTCGGTGATTGCGTCGATTCCTTCACGGATGTTAGCCCAGTAGGCGGTGCTGTCTTCTGCCTGAGGGAAATGGCAGCCAATACCGATGATTGCCAGCGCTACCCCGCCGGTGGGGATATTCCGATCCAATTCTTCCTGTTTCACGAAAGCTGCTCCTTGATTTCTGAGTACTCAAGCGGTTGTATATGTGTGGCTTCCGGGGGGAGTTGGGCACCCTGGTAGCGGAGGATAGTGGCATGGGTCAGTCGAGCTGCACCAAAAAGAATATTCAGGGCAACCGTTGCAACGGTGCGCTGTGCGGGAGCCTCCAGAAAACTGCCGGCAGCCCATTCATTGAAGGCCCCCATGGCCGGGCCGCACCAAACCTGATAATCAACTCTGCGTGTTGTTTCACCATCTTTAGCCCAGTGGGCGGCCTGTCCCAGATACCAGCGGAAAACCAGTGCCATAAGATGCTTCGGATCGCGCTCGGCCCGCTCAACCTGGCGCGGGTCACGCGTCAGGAAGTACGTGCGGGTGTTTTGCCAGATGTCGCTCAGTTTTGCCTGGAACAGGGTTTTTTCCAGCTTGTCCCGTTCAGCGGCCGGTATGCTGTCGAGACCTGAACAGGTACGATAGATCTCGTACAGCTTGGCGGCACGCATGGGAAACATGGTGCCGCGTTTCAGGACCTGTACGGTTACACCCATTTCGAACATGTCAGCAGCAGGTGCCATGCTGACGTCAGCCTGGCGTGTTTCTGCCAGCATCTGTCTGACCTCGTCAGATGTGCCGGACTCAACGCAGGCCTGGTTGACCGATCCGGTCATGATATACGCCGCTCCCATGGCAAAGGCTGCCGCGGCAGCGGCAGGGGTGGCGATTCCGCCGCCCAGGCCGGCCCGCAGCTTCACTGCATAGCCATGTTTTGTCTGCATGCGCACCGCTACCGACTGTATGGTCGGGAACAGGGCCAGGGCCGGACGATTATCGGTGTGTCCGCCGGAATCCGCTTCGGCGGTAACGTCCTGGGCCAGGGGAATCCGGGCCGCCAGTTCAGCCTGCTCGGCTGTGAGGGCGCCCTCGGCAACCAGTTCCTGCAGGAATTTTTCCGGTGGGGGCGAGAAGAATTTTTCGGCCAGCTCCTCCCGTGAAACCTTGGCGATAATCCGGTTCGGGGTGACAATAGTGCCGTCAGCCAGACGATGGATGCCGTGAGTACGGTAGCGAATCAAAGGCAGAGTCAAAGCCAGGAAGGCAGAGGCCTCCACCAGTCGTACTCCCTTGTGGATGTACAACTCGGCCAGAGCCTTTTCCAGGTCCGGTTCGTGGGGAGAATGGATCAGGTTGAAACCGCAGGGGAAGTCGACACCCGTCAAGCGGTCAACCGCAGCCTCAACAGTGCTGAACGGCAGACCGGCGGCTCCGAAAAAGCCGAGCATGCCCGCCCGCCCTAATTCCTCCACCATGGCAGCAGAGCTGATTCCTTTGGCCATAGAACCGCCCAGATAGGGATAGCGCAGACCAAGGTCCGCACAGAATGCGGGGTCACCTAATTGTTCGCAGATACTTTTAAGGCTAAGGGATGATTTGCATGCCCCGGTTGTTGTGTCGAATGATTTCAAGAACTAATCTCCAGGTGGTGTAAAACCGAATTACATACTGCGTACGCTTTTAATCATCCTTCTTGATTCGTACCACTTGGCTGACGCCTGACATGACTTCAATTTCATGGTCGTTCAACGTGTCAGTATCACCAATAACACCAATGATAGTCCGGTTTGCTCCGGTTGATTGATGAATGTCAAAATCCCGGGTAATCAAATATTCCTTTATTGAATCCAATGCCGTTTCTTCAGCATATTTTTTCATTATTATCAACATGATGTCTCTGCTCCCTTAATCTTCTTCTTTATGTGACATAATGCGTTCCAGGCGACGTGATTCGTCGACGACACGTTCGAACATCCTGACGATCGCATCATCATCCAGCGGTCCCGGGTTATCCTCTTTCATGCGGTTAAATATTCTCTTCTCACGCGCCGGATCAAATACCGGCAGGTTCAGTTCCTTCTTGGCATGCCCGATCTCAAGAGCCAGTCGGGCGCGTTCGTTGAAAATGCGCAGCAGCACATCATCGAGAAGGTCAATTCGAATGCGAGTTTCGTTGATATCCACTATCGCAGCTCCTATTAAAACTGTTTCTTTATATAACTGTCTTTTTTGCCATTCTCATCGTCAAGGAAAGGGTAATCAAGGTTATAATGCAGCCCTCTCGATTCTTTGCGTTTCTGGGCACAGGTTATTATCAGTTCTGCTACGGTGGCGATGTTACGCAGTTCAATCAAGTCGGAAGTTACATTGAAATTCCAGTAATACTCATCAATCTCTCCCTGAATCAACTTTATGCGGCTCATGGCACGGGCCAGCCGTTTGTCGGAGCGCACGATGCCCACATAATTCCACATGGTTCGCCGGATTTCATCCCAGTTTTGTGAAACAACAACCATTTCATCGCTATTGGTCGCGGTGCCGGAATCCCAGACCGGAATGTCGCGGTGGTCACTCGGCAGCAATGCTATGGCCTCGCTGGAATGGCGGTATGCACGTCCGGCATACACTGCTGCTTCCAGCAGCGAGTTGCTAGCCAGGCGGTTGGCACCATGAAGGCCGGTAAATGCGGTCTCACCGATTGCATACAGGCCGGGGATGTCTGTTTCGGCATCAAAATTGACTGCCACACCTCCGCAAAGATAGTGAGCGGCCGGAACGACCGGAAGCCACTCTTTGGTCATATCCAGGCCAAAATCCATGCAGGTTTGATAAATGTTGGGAAAGCGGTTGCGAACAACGTCGGCCGGTTCATGGGTGATATCAAGGAAGGCACAGTCGTCGCCGCTGGTTTTCATTTCGTTGTCAATTGCACGGGCAACAATGTCGCGTGGCGCCAGGTCTTTCAGTCTATGATATTTTTCCATAAACGCGGTGCCGTCGCGTCGGCGCAGTATTGCGCCTTCACCGCGCACCGCTTCAGAAATAAGAAACGATTTGGCCAGCGGATGGAACAGCGTGGTGGGGTGAAACTGCATAAACTCCATATTTGCTATCGTGGCACCGGCACGATACGCCATGGCAACACCATCGCCGGACGCAACATCGGGGTTGCAGGTATACAGATACACTTTACCGGCACCGCCACTGGCCAGCAGAGTAATCTTTGAACTGAATGTTTTTACGTTTTCGCCGGGAATATCCAGCACATAGGCGCCAAGGCAGCGGTTCTGCTCAAGTTTGCGGCGCTCAATTTTGGCAGACGTGATCAGGTCGATAGCGATGTGGTTTTCATAAATGGTAATAGCAGGGTGCTGTCTGACCGCTTCAACTAACGCCCGTTCAATCTCACGACCGGTGATATCTTCGGCATGCAGAATCCGCCGGGCGCTATGACCTCCCTCACGGGTCAGGTCGTAGGATTCGCCGCTGGTAGTGAACTTTACTCCCCACTCAATCAGATTGCGAATGGTCTGCGGTCCTTCTTCAACCACCATTCTGACGACATCTTCATGACAAATCCCGGCTCCTGCTACGAGCGTATCCTCAACATGGGCATCGAATGAATCCTCGTCAGAATACACAGAAGCGATGCCACCTTGAGCATATTTCGTGGCTGACTCCGAAATATCACGTTTGGTAACGATGGCGACGCTGCCATGTTTAGCTGCCTGGAGGGCAAAGGAGAGACCGGCGATGCCGCTGCCGATAACAAGAAAATCACTTTCGATGCGCATGTGTAAGTTTCCCTTCTACGGGTGTATATACAGGAATCGCGGATTATCGACCTTGTGTGGCAGTTTTGTCAAGAAGAGAGGGACGATAACCGGATTTTGCTCCAAACAAAATAATCCGATTCTTTACAGGTGAAATTTTCAAACAAATTGCATTATCAGCGCCTTTTTAGTATAGTCACGCGCTATTATTTCCAACTCAGTGTGCTACAAGGAACATAACAGATGAAAACAATTCTTTCCGGCAACGAAGCCATTGCCCGCGGCGCGTATGAAGCAGGCTGCCTTGTGGCATGTGCATATCCAGGCACTCCTTCCACCGAAATTCTCGAAAACACGATCAAATTCAAGGAAATTAACTCATCCTGGGCTCCTAATGAAAAGGTTGCACTGGAGGTTGCCATTGGGGCTTCCTTTGGCGGTGGTCGGGCGCTCTGCACGATGAAACATGTCGGCGTTAATGTCGCTGCCGACCCGCTCTTCACTCTTTCATACACCGGTGTGCGCGGCGGTCTGGTTCTTGTTGCTGCTGATGATCCGGAAATGCACTCTTCCCAGAATGAACAGGACAGCCGCAACTACGCGAAATTTGCCAAAGTGCCGATGCTGGAACCGTCTGATTCGATTGAATGCAAGGAGTTTACCCGACTGGCTTTTGAACTTTCAGAGCAGTATGATACACCGGTTATGTTGAGAAGCAGTACGCGCATTTCCCACGGAAAGTCGGTTGTTGAGCTGGGTGACCGCGTCACGGGTCTGCCGCAGCCACAACTTGAAAAAAATCCGGCCAAACTGGTTATGCTTCCCGGTAACGCCCGTGTTCGTCATCCACTTGTTGAGCAGAATCTGATCAACCTTTCCAAGGCCGCCGCAACAATGCCTTTCAACCGTGTGGAGCTTCGCGACAGCACAATCGGCATTATAACGGCGGGTATCTGTTATCAATATGTTCGGGAAGTCCTTCCGAATGCGTCAACCCTCAAGCTTGGCATGGTACATCCGTTGCCGCACGATCTTATCCGTGAATTTGCTGCAAAGGTAGACACGCTGTATATTATCGAGGAGCTTGATCCTTTTATTGAAGAACAGGTCAAGGCCATGGGGATTGCCGCCATCGGCAAAGAAATTATTTCACTGTGCGGTGAGCTGACCCCGGGGCGCCTTCGCAGTGCGTTCGGTTTGCCGCAACCGGCTATTGTTCCCGCCGATAAAATGCCCGGACGGCCACCTAATATGTGTCCCGGCTGTCCGCACCGCGGCGTATTTTTTGCTCTTAACCAGCTTAAAGCCTATGTTACCGGCGATATCGGCTGTTACACCTTGGGTTTCATGCCGCCGCTCTCGGCAATGGATACCTGTGTTTGTATGGGGGCTTCAATCGGCATGGCAACCGGCGTTACCAAGGTTGTTTCAGATGAGGAGAAGAAAAAGGTTGTGGCCGTTATTGGTGATTCGACCTTTCTGCACACCGGAATTAACGGCTTGATGGATATGGTCTATAACAATGCGCCGGCGACCGTCATTATACTCGACAACAGCATTACTGCTATGACCGGCAGGCAGGATAATCCGGCATCGGGCCATACGCTGATGAATGACCCGACAAACGCCATAAATATTCCGCTGCTGTGCAAAGCGCTCGGTGTGAAGCATATTCGCGTCGTAAATCCTCTTGATTTGGAAGAAACAAAACGGGTTATTGCGGAAGAGATGGAACGTCCCGAGCCTTCTGTTATCATTACGGACAAGCCGTGTGTTCTGATCAAGCGGGAAGACGTGTTTCAGAAAGGTCCGGTCTACGCTGTTGCAGCTGATGCATGCACCGGGTGCCGTGCCTGTCTCAAGATCGGTTGTCCCGCTATTGAGTGGCGTCCTGCTGGTGACGGGAGCAAGAAGGGAAAAGCTGCTATCGACCCTCTGCTCTGTACCGGATGTGATGTCTGTCGCCAACTTTGCAAGTTTGATGCAATCGGGAGTGTGAAATGAGCAATCAGATAACAAATATACTGCTGGTTGGTGTTGGCGGGCAGGGCATTCTGCTGGCATCTGAAATACTGTCCGAAGCCGCTATGCTGGCAGGTTTTGATGTCAAAAAAAGCGAAATCCACGGCATGTCGCAACGGGGCGGTAGTGTCGTTTCCCATGTCCGTTATGGCGCAGAGGTCTTTTCCCCGATTGTTCCGGAGGGAGAGGGCGACATCCTGTTCGGCTTTGAACTGATGGAAACCGTCCGGTCACTGCCGTTGCTGAAGCCGGGCGGCACCGTGGTGGCTAATGATTTACAAATTTCGCCGCCGTCAGTTTTAATGGGGCAGGAGATTTATCCTGAGGGGCTGACAGAGCGTATCAAGGCTCAGTTTGCTGATTTTCTACTGGTTGACGGCCAGCATTTGGCAACAGATGCCGGTAACGTGCGGGCTGCCAATACTGTTCTTCTGGGAGCGGTCTCGAAACGACTCAGTATCCCCGAAGAATTCTGGCTGAAGGCCCTCGAAAAAATGGTTCCGGCTAAAGCTCTTGAAGTCAACAAACGCGCGTTCCAGATGGGGCGAGAGCTGTAGTTTTAATGATCTGTGCCATTACGTGAGAGGTAAAGCCATATGTTTTTCAATGAAGAATTTGAAACCTTGCCGCGCCCCGCTCTTGAAGCGTTACAGCTGAAACGATTGCAATCAACACTTGAGAGAGTGTATGCCAATGTACCATTCTATAAAGCATCTTTTGATGCTGCCGGTATAAAGCCTTCTGATATAAGCTCTCTTGAAGACCTTCAAAAACTACCGTTCACAACCAAGCAGGACATGCGGGACTCATATCCCTATGATCTGTTTGCTGCTCCGATGGAAGAGATTGTACGAATTCATGCTTCGAGCGGAACGACCGGCAAGCCCACCGTCGTCGGGTATACCCAGAAGGATATCTCGACCTGGTCCGAGCTTATGGCGCGTTCGTTTGTCGCGGCTGGTGCTCACAAGGGAGATATTATCCATAACGCTTACGGGTATGGCCTGTTTACCGGCGGCTTGGGCGCCC
Source organism: Geobacteraceae bacterium (assembly GCA_043743795.1). Taxonomy (GTDB): domain Bacteria; phylum Desulfobacterota; class Desulfuromonadia; order Geobacterales; family Pseudopelobacteraceae; genus JACRCG01. The sequence goes on along the minus strand of JAYTVV010000272.1, from coordinate 16,226 downwards.
ATTACGGCGCCGAACGTCTGGGAGCCTCCGTCATTCCAATCTCGGGCGGCAATACCAAGCGTCAGATCATGATCATGCAGGATTTTGGTTCAACTGTTCTGACCTGTACCCCCTCATATTCGCTGTTTATGGCTGAAGAGGCCCAGGCTGAAGGGGTTGATTTTAAAAACCTGAAGTTACGAATCGGTATTTTCGGAGCGGAGCCATGGTCGGAGGAAATGCGGGCCGAGATTGAGGCTAAACTGAATCTGTCGGCAATCGATATCTATGGCTTGTCTGAAATCATGGGACCGGGGGTCGCCATTGAATGTATCGAAGCCAAGCGGGGTCTCCATATCTGGGAAGATCATTTTATTCCCGAAATTATCAACCCGGAAACCGGAGCACGCGTGCCGGAAGGTGAGCGCGGTGAGTTGGTTATTACAACAATTACCAAACAGGGTATTCCGCTTATTCGCTACCGTACCAGGGATATTACCAGCCTTACCTATGAGCCGTGTATCTGCGGCCGCACTCATGCCCGTATCACCCGGATGAGTGGCCGGTCCGACGACATGCTCATAATTCGAGGTGTTAACGTATTTCCAACCCAGATTGAGGCCATTTTAGTTGGTATCGAGGGGATTGAACCGCATTATATACTGATCATTGACCGCCAGGGGACGCTGGATACGCTGACGGTTCAGGTTGAGGTCAGCGAACAGCTCTTCTCTGACGAGATCAAGGTGTTGCAGGCGTTATCGCGGCGGGTTGAAAAAGAGATCAAAGATATGCTTGGCGTTACCTGTACGGCAAAGCTGGTCGAACCGAAGACGATTCAGCGCAGTGAAGGCAAGGCCACACGAGTCATCGATAACCGAACGTCAGTTTAATCGTGTAAACATCGGGGGAGGTACATCATGAAAGTTGAACAAATCTCTATTTTCATCGAAAACAAGTCCGGCCGTCTTGCTGAAATTACCCGTATTCTTGGCGAAGCAGGGATTAACATCCGGGCACTTTCGCTTGCTGATACCTCTGATTTCGGCATTCTGCGCTTGATTGTCAATGACTGTACCACGGCAAATTCGGTGCTGAAGGATAACGGATTTACCGTCAGTAAGACGGAAGTGGTTGCCGTTGAAGTGCCGGACCGACCAGGCGGTCTATCAGCCATTCTTCAGACACTGGACCGGGAAGCGATCAATGTCGAGTACATGTATGCGTTTGTTGAGCGCTGCGGAGGAAACGCCGTCATTATCTTCCGTTTCGATGAAACCGACAAAGCGATTGCTGCCCTGACAGCCGGTAATTTCAATATGCTTGAGGGAAATCGCCTGTACAATATGTAGTAACCCCTTATAAAACAGGGATAGGTGCGTTATCGAGAAGTTGCCTTTTGTCAAAGAGTGCAGATAGCAGCTTCTGGCGTACTAAAAACACTCGGAGGTCGAAATGAAAAAAATGTCGGTACTGATCAGCAGCATCTGTTTGATTATCATGTCTGCAACAATATCGTTTGCATCCGGCACTATCAAGATCGGTGCTCTTTTTGCCGTCACCGGACCGGCATCATTCCTCGGTGAACCGGAAAAGAAGACTCTTGAACTGTTGGTGAAAGAAGCTAACGAAAAGGGCGGCATCAACGGCCTGAAGCTGGAAGCCATTATTTATGACACCGGCGGCGATGCTACCAAAGCAGTTCAACTGGCAACAAAACTGATCAAAGACGACAAGGTCAGCGTTATCATCGGACCAAGCACTACCGGCGAGAGCATGGCGGTGATTCCGGTTGCTGAAAAAGAAAAAATTCCCCTGATTTCCTGTGCTGCCGGCATTAAAATTACTGATCCTGCCAAACAGTGGGTTTTTAAAACCCCGGCCAATGATCATGTCGCTGCCGAAAAAATCCTCAACTACATGGCCAGTAAAAAGCAGAAAAGTATTGCCCTGCTGACGGTAACCGACGGCTTTGGCGCTTCAGGTCGTGAGCAGATAAAGGCTCTTGCCAAACAGAAGGGTTTCACGGTCGTGGCTGACGAGGTGTATGGTCCAAAAGATACCGACATGACTGCCCAGTTGACCAAAATCCGTGGAATCAAGCCGGATGCGATTATCTGCTGGGGCACCAATCCGGGGCCTGCGGTTATCACAAAAAATGTCAAGCAACTCGGACTCAAGACACCTCTCTATATGAGCCATGGTGTTGCTTCCAAAAAGTACATTGAACTGGCTGGTGCCGATTCGGCAGAAGGTGTTATGCTTCCTGCAGGCAAACTGGCTATCTATGATGCTCTTCCCAAAGGTGATGTGCAGTCCAAGCTTCTGAAGGGGTATGATCAGTCGTATAAGAAAGCGTACGGAACAGAAGCATCAACGTTTGGCGGATATGCCTATGACGCGTTTCTTCTTGCTACGGGAGCCATCAAAAAAGTTGGTTCAACCCCTGAGCAAATTCGTGCCGGGATCGAGCAGACAAATAAACTGGTGAGCGTATCGGGCGTTTTTACGATGTCTCCCAAAGATCATAACGGCCTTGACCTTTCAGCCTTTGAAATGGTCAGGGTTGTCAAGGGTGACTGGTCGTTGGTCAAGTAAATTCTCATTATTAACCGAGGGAGATCATCTATGAACGTTAAAATTATGACCGTTGTAATCGCAACCTTTACCTTACTCTTTTCTGCAACAGGATTTGCTGCCGCACCGATCAAAATCGGAGCGCTGTTTGCCGTTACCGGTCCCGCTGCGTTTCTCGGTGAGCCGGAGCGCAACAGCGCTAAAATGGTTATTGATGAAATCAACAAAGCCGGTGGCGTAAAGGGACGCAAGCTTGAGTTGGTGGCTTACGATACTGCCGGTGATGCGACCAAAGCTGTTCAGCTGGCAACAAAGCTGATCAAGGACGACAAGGTTGTTGCCATTATCGGACCGAGTACGACCGGCGAGACGATGGCTGTAATCCCGGTAGCAGAAAAGGAACAAATTCCCCTGATTTCCTGCTCCGCAGGCAGCAAGATTACTGATCCGGTAAAAAAATGGGTTTTCAAGACTGCTCAGAATGACTCATTGGCGGTTGGAAGAATTTATGAATATCTGCAGAAAACGAAACAGACTACGGTATCAATTCTGACCGTTTCGGATGGCTTTGGCGCATCGGGACGTGAACAGCTCAAGAGCCAGGCGGCAAGGTACGGCATTACCGTCGTCTCTGATGACACCTACGGCCCGAAAGATACCGATATGACTTCACAGCTGACTAAAATTCGTGGTTCCCATTCCCAGGCTATCATCTGCTGGGGTACCAACCCCGGTCCGGCGGTGATTGCCAAAAATGTTCGTCAGCTTGGCATCAAAACACCGCTGTTTATGAGTCACGGAGTATCATCTAAAAAATTCATCGAACTGGCCGGAGATGCCGCTGAAGGGATCAAGCTTCCTTCCGGCAAAGTTGTGGTCGCTGACCTGCTGTCCGGCTCCGATAAACAGAAAAAATCTTTGATGGCTTTTGTTAAGGATTACCAGAATCATTACAAAGCAGAAGGAGATCATTTTGGTGGCCATGCCTGGGATGCGGTCATGCTGATCAGAGGTGCGGCTGAGAATGGTGCTGACACTCCAGCTGCAATTCGTGACCAACTTGAAAAAACCAGAAGCTTTGCCGGAATTGGCGGCAGCTTTACCTATTCAGCCCAGGATCACGCCGGTCTGGGCAAAGATGCATTTGTGCTGGTTGAGGTTAAGAATAAAGATTGGATGATTGTAAAATAGATATGCAGAAATGATTCTTTTCGTGGGGGCGGACGAGTTCGCCCCCACATGTATGAGGTACAATGCAGTTCGACCAGATTCTTCAATATGTTTTATCCGGTTTATCAACCGGAGCTATCTACGCTTTGATCGGGATCGGCTTTTCGATCATTTACAACGCAACCGGCATCATCAATTTTGCTCAGGGTGAGTTTGTCATGCTGGGCGGTTTGCTGACGCTGTCATGTCTGGAACTTCTCAAACTGCCGCTCTGGGCGGCAATTCCGTGTGCCGTCGCAGCCTCAACGGTAGTGGGCATACTGTTTGAACGTCTGGCTATCCGGCCTCTCCGTCAACCAACCCCGATTAACCTGGTTATTATTACGATTGCCGGCAGTATTTTGATCCGTGGCCTTGCAATGCTGGCGTGGGGCAAGGATACCCACGCAATTCCTCCGTTTTCAGGCGATACCCCGATCGCTATCGGAGGAGCCACCATCCTTCCGCAGCATCTCTGGATTCTTGCCATTACGCTGATTATCATCGTCGTTAACAAGCTTTATTTTTACCATACCATCAGCGGCAAAGCCATGCGGGCATGCTCCTATAATCGTCGTGCCGCCGGCCTTGTCGGGATCGACGTACGTCGCATGGTGCTGTTTTCATTTATCATCAGTTCGGCTATGGGTGCCATTGCCGGTATTATTGTTGCGCCGCTGACGATGACTGCGTACGACGTCGGCGTCATGCTGGGATTGAAAGGCTTTTGTGCGGCAATTATCGGCGGGATGAGCAGCGGGCTTTCAACGGTCATCGGCGGTCTGATTCTGGGTGTTCTTGAGTCGCTCGGAGCCGGTCTGATTTCTTCGGGCTACAAGGATGCCATCGCGTTTATCATTCTGCTGCTGATTCTGTTCATCCGACCGCAGGGGCTGTTTGGTAAAGCCGATTCGGAGCGGGTCTGACACCATGAAACGAGACCTTCTCTTATTTATTGCTTTTTCCCTTCTGATCATGGTGGCTCCACAGTTTTTTGCAGGGGGCTATCTGATGAATGTACTGGTGTTTGTCGGCATCAATACCATGCTGGCAATCGCACTCAACCTGCTGCTTGGTTATGCGGGGCAGATATCTCTTGGTCATGCCGGTTTCTTCGGTATGGGCGCGTATCTTTCCGGTATCCTGACCACCACATACAGCCTGGACCCGTGGACTGCCATGCCGATTGCTGCGATTGCGGTCGGAGGGCTGGCGGGTCTGATCGGCTTCCCGATACTGAAGCTCAAAGGGCATTACCTGGCCATGGCAACGCTCGGGCTTGGCATAATAATTTATATTGTTTTCAATGAAACGGTTGATCTGACGGGCGGTCCATCCGGCTTATCGGCAATACCAAACTTGAAACTTGGCGGGATCAGCTTTGATTCGGATGTTAAAAACTATTATCTGATCTGGGGCGTTACCCTGGCGGTCATGTTGTTTTCGATAAATCTGGCAAGCTCCCGGGTTGGACGTGCCCTGCGGGCAGTGCATGATTCCGAAGTTGCGGCGCAGGTTCTTGGTGTCAATGCCCGTGTCCTGAAGGTACAGATATTTGCTCTTTCTGCCGTTATCTCATCACTGGCCGGAAGTCTCTACGCCCATACCATGACGTTTGTTTCACCCGCATCATTTGGATTCAATTTTTCAATTGAGTTGCTGACGATGGTGGTGATCGGAGGTTTGGGCAGTATTTATGGCTCATTTCTCGGCGCTGCGCTGCTGACACTGCTGCCGGAATTTCTGCGTGGCGCTAATGACTACGATATTATCATCTACGGTGGCCTATTGATGGTCATGGTCATGTATATGCCCGGCGGACTGGTACGGGGCATTCCTGACCTGTTCAGAAAAATTGTGAAGCGGAAAGATGAGGCTGGCCATGCTTGAAGTGTCTGGCATTACTCAGATATTTGGAGGCGTAACCGCACTTGATGCGGTTTCCTTTTCTATTGCACAAGGTGATATTACCGGGGTTATCGGTCCGAACGGGGCTGGTAAGACGACTCTCTTTAACATTATCACCGGCATTTATCGCCAGACAGCCGGCACGGTTCTGCTGGAGGGTAAAAATGTTACCGGCTTTCCGCCGGAACGGTTGGCCCGGCTTGCCATGGTGCGAACGTTTCAGAATATCGAATTGTTCGGAGGAATGACGGTGCTGGAAAACGTCATGGTCGGCATGCACACCAAGAGCTCCAGTGGCCTGTTGGCCTGCGCGCTCAAAATGCCGTGGAGCATAACTGAAGAACGGCGGATTCGGGACGGTGCCATGAAATGGCTTGAGTTTTCCGGTGTTTCTGATCTGGCGGATCATGTTGCCGGCAGCCTTCCGTTCGGAAAGGGGCGGCTCCTGGAGATCGCCCGGGCGTTGGCCGTTGAGCCGCGAATAATTCTGATGGACGAACCGGCGGCCGGACTCAACAGTCAGGAAACTCTCGGTCTGGCCCGGTTGATCAAGCGGATCAGGGATCTTGGTATTACCGTCGTTCTGGTGGAACATGATATGGAGCTGGTTATGGATATTTGTGACCGGATCGTCGTTCTTAATCTCGGCAAGAAACTGGCCGAAGGCACTCCGCGCGAAATTCAGGAAAGTCCTGAAGTTATTGCCGCTTACCTGGGAGATGAGGACTGATGCTGCGTCTAAAAAATATCAATACCTATTACGGAAAAGTCCATGCACTTAAAAACGTTTCCCTGCATCTGGGGGAAGGTGAAATTGTGACTCTCATCGGCGCCAACGGGGCCGGGAAAACCACTATCCTCAATACGATATCGGGGGTGACGCCAGCCTCGGCCGGTGAAATACTTTTTTGTAAACAACCGGTCACAGCGCTTGCTCCGGATAAGGTCGTCCAGCGCGGCATCTCCCAGGTTCCGGAAGGGAGGCAGGTGTTCAAGCCGCTCTCCGTCGAGGATAATCTGGAGCTGGGAGCGTACCTGCGGTATCGGAGCAGGGAAGGGAAGGCTGCAATTCATAAGGATATGGAACAGGTGTTTACACTGTTTCCCCGCCTTGAAGAGCGTCGTAAACAACTGGCAGGTACCATGTCAGGGGGGGAACAGCAGATGCTTGCCATTGGACGTGCTCTGATGGCCAACCCCAAAATGCTGCTCCTTGATGAGCCATCAATGGGACTCGCACCGCTGGTTGTGCAGGAAATATTTCGCGTGCTGGAGCGATTGCGTCAGGAAAACGGCACTACAATCCTGCTGGTAGAGCAGAATGCCAAGGCAGCCCTCAAACTGGCTGATCGTGGCTATGTACTGGAGACCGGCAAGGTTATTCTTGAGGGTCCGGCCGATGAATTGCTGGAAAATGCCGAAGTAAAACGTGCCTATCTCGGCAAAGAAAAGAAGGATATGTGGGAGCGATAAGCTGCCAAAGGAATGTTTTTAATGCGTTTTCCGCTACGCCTCAATTATGATCTGACGAAATACATCATCAGTAACAAGATGCATAAGATAGAAAAATATCCGCTGGTGTTGATGCTGGAGCCGACCCACCTGTGCAATCTGGCCTGTTCAGGATGCGGCAGAATCCGTGAATATGCTGATACTATTCAGGAAATGATGAGCCTGGAAGAGTGTCTACACTCCGTTGACGAATGTCCGGCGCCGGTCGTTACCATAACCGGAGGCGAGCCCTTTCTCTATCCCCAAATCCATGAGCTGATTGATGCGGTGCTGAAAAGAGGTAAACATATTTACTTCTGCACAAATGGCATTCTGCTTGAAAAAGCACTGGATGTCATGACGCCGCACCCCAATTTCACCCTCAATATCCATATCGATGGTCTGGAAGAAACCCATGATCGTATTCTGGAACGGAAAGGCGCCTTTAAAACGGCACTTGCCGGGATAAAAAAAGCCAAGGAAAAGGGGTTTCGGGTTTGTACGAATACGACAATATTTAAAGAAACCGACCTTGTAGAAATTGAAATGCTCTTTAGTAAGCTGGAGGAAATCGGTGTTGACGGAGTGCTTGTCGCGCCTGGTTTTGGGTATGAAGCCGTCGGGGAAAAATTATTTCTCGAGCGCCGTGACATTGAAAAAAAGTTTGTTGATGTGTACGAAATGAGCAAAAAGCATCGCTTTTATTCGACGCCGATGTATCTGAGATTTCTTAAAGGTGAAAAAAAACTCGAGTGTACTCCCTGGGGTAACCCGACCCGCAATCCGCGCGGCTGGAAAGCTCCTTGTTACCTGATCACAGATGCCCACTACCCAACCTTTGCCGAGATGATGGCACAGACTGACTGGAATAAATACGGAGTAGGGAAGGATCCCCGGTGTGCTCAGTGTATGATGCATTGCGGTTTTGAACCGACGGTAGTCAACGAAATAGGCAAGAACTGGCGTGATATACTTGAAATGATGATCTGGAACATGACGTGATTTTTTTAATGTGAAAATAAAGGCCGGTTCCTGTAAGGGTTCCGGCCACTTTTTATCTGAGATATTATTGATATACTCGCCGTACCTACGCAGCCCACTCAGCACTCAACGTCTCCGCCTGTTCCAGGACCAACTGCACCGCCGCATCCTGCTGATCCGGCGGATATTTGTATTTGCGTAAAATCCGCTTCACCATCAGCCGCAACTTGGCCCTTACGCTTTCACGTACTGACCAGTCCACCCCGATGTTCTGACGTAAGTTTTCTGCCAATTCATGTGCAATCTTCTTCAGAATCTCATCACCCATCGCACGAACCGCTTCTTCATTATTGGCAAGTGCATCGTAGAAGGCCAGTTCATCGTGTAATATGACGGCTCGTGTGGACAGTTATCGGGTGTGGTTCTGTACTCATGGTAAACGATGAAATATGGTACTCTATGCTTGATTGGTGTGTTACCGGTTTCGCCATGCTTGGTAGTTTTTATGACGACTGCTGATTAACCAATAATTCTTACAGCGAGGTTATTTAATATGTCAGAAATAACGGCAGGCAAAGGAACATTCCGTATCCGGGAGATGACAATCGACGATTTTTCCGATGTGTTTCATATCGGCGAACAGGTTTTTACCGCTGAGTCTTTCCAGAGTCTGTACCGAACCTGGGACGAATACGAGATAACGACACTTTTTAATTCGGATAGCGAACTCTGTCTGGTGGCGGAAGCCGGGGGAGATATTCTCGGTTTTGCCTTGGGAACAACAGTCACAAAACACAATTCGCCGTGGAAATACGGCTATCTTGTCTGGGTCGGAGTCCGCAGTAACATCCAGCAGGGTGGCGTGGGAAGCGGTTTGTTCAAGGAAATCAAGCACCGTATGATGGAGCAGGGAGTACGAATGATGATAATCGACACCTCTGCGGACAACCAGCCGGCGATTCGCTTCTTTGAAAAGCAGGGGTTCGGCGATGTTCAGGAGCATGTCTATATGTCCCTCAACCTGTCGCGCAAAAGCAAAAAAAACCTGGTTAAAAAGCCATGAGCGCCTGTCTTGATTCCGTGTGGCGGGCCATCAATCCTGAGCGTCTGCGTAAAATGTTTCTCGAAATGCTTGATATCTATTCGCCTTCCGGTAAAGAAGAGGATATCCAGATTTACCTGGAGGAAATTCTGACTCGTGCTGGGTTTGCTGTCGAACGACAGGAGGTTGACGAGGATCGCTATAATCTCCGCGTGACTATGGGGAGTGGAGAACCGCAACTGTATCTGGTGGGACATGTGGATACTGTCCCGGCCTGGGATCTGGATGAGCTCGGGCCGCAGGAGGAAAACGGCATAATTCGAGGGTTGGGGAGTGCTGATATGAAGGGTGGCTGTGCCGCCATGGTTGAAACCTGGCTGGCACTGTCCGAGGCTCTGAAACCATCAGAACGGCCGTCAATAGGACTTCTGCTGGTAGTAGGGGAGGAAGAAAACGGCGATGGCAGTGCGACATTCCTTGAAGCCTGCCGCCCGCCCTGGGTGGTTATCGGCGAACCTACCAGTCTGGCAGCCAAATTTGCCCATTATGGATACCTCGAGGCGGGTTTCGTTACGCGTGGCCTTCGCAGTCACTCCTCACTTCCTGAACTCGGTCACAATGCAGTTGAATCAATGCTGCGTGTGCTGCTGCTATTAGGGAACTCCCCCATGTTTGATCGGGCGAAATCGGAGATCGTCTATTCAATCCGCGAGATGAAATCATCCCGGGCAGGCTTTGTTGTTCCTGACCGTTGTGAGACCTGGATCGATCTGCACCTGCCTCCCTCCCATGACCCGATTGCTCTTCAGGATACAATCCGCCACATCGTTGCCAACCTCGATCAGACTATTCCCGGCCTTGATCTGGACGTTACGTTTGATTTTGCCTCCCCTGGATACGACCTCGGGACCGAAAGTCATGCCGCGCGGATTTTACGGGAGATTTACCCGAAGCTTGGTCTGTCATTGCAAATGGATGCCTTTCGCTCTCATTCCGATGGCAACCTGTTTTTTGCGGCGGGCGTAAAACCACTTATACTTGGTCCGGGCTCTCTGGAAGTAGCTCACACGCCTGATGAACGGGTAGCCTTTGAGGAAGTGTCAGGTGCTGCCCGCATTTATGCAGCGCTTTGTTTTGGAATGACGTGAACGGACGGGGTGCTTCATTTTTGTTCTTATGTAAAATATGATCATGAAACTGTCGGGAAATATTACAACACTGCGAAACCAATATACTGGCAAGGTTAAATGTGCTGTAAATACAGATGTTTATAAGCTGGCACACCGTTTGCAAAAATCTGTATACCAGTTCAGCACTATTAACAACAGGAGGTGCCAGCATGAAACTGACTTCAATTCCAAGGGGTTATTTCATAAATGTCAAAGCTCACCTGAAACAAAAAGGAGGAACAGCCATGAAAAAATATATTTGTCATCTGGCAGTAGTTGCAGCAAGTGTGATTCTGATGATTTCCTTCAACGCAGCATCTGTTTCAGCATTGAATCTGGTGACAAATGGTGGTTTTGAAACGGGTGATTTTACCGGCTGGACGACAAGTGGTTTGTATATTTCTGTCGGGAGTGGATATGGCAGCACGTATGCCGCAAATCTGGGAACGGTTGGATCACTCGGCTCCTTGACTCAATCCGGTATTATTACGATACCTGGCGATAGCTATCGATTGAGTTTTACACTTGCCAGTTCGGGAGGAGAGGTTAATCAGTTTGAAGCGTTAATAAACGGCACGACGTTATATGCTGAATTGAACGAAAACAGTCACCCGACCGGCCTGTACTCTTTTGATTTCACGGCAGATACCATGCTGTCAGAGCTGGTTTTCAATGAAAGAAACGATCCGGGTGGATTTTCCCTTGATAATGTTTCTGTAGCTCCTGTTCCGGAACCATCAACATTGCTCCTTTTGGGTATCGGGTTGCTCGGAGCAAGTTTTCTGAGGAAAAGGATCAGTGTTGCGTAGTTCCTGTTCGTAACTTTTTCCGCTTCAAATAAACAGAGAGTCGGAGCAAATCGACTCTCTGTTTAGCTTGGTGAATATGTTACCCAATGGAATATTCCGCTTGCTCCAAAAATGACATCTGCATAAAAATTAACAATCCTGCAAACACGTTAAAATCACCTTTTCTGCCACGTACCTGTCTGAAGACCATCCCACCTTGTAACACACAGAGTTGATGTGTACATATGTAACTACCTGTAACTACTTTGTTTATATAAATATTGCCCGGCACACTTTGTGATAGAGATTCAGTTGTCTCTGCTACAGAGCTGGATACTCCAATCATTACGAATTGAGACCTGGGAATAATCGACCATGAATACTCTCGTCATCTCGTACCAATACCCGCTTCCTGAAATCGGCGGCAACCGGATCAGAACGATGAACCTCGTTCGCTACTTCAGGCAATGTGGAAACGTTGATATCGTATATTTTCAGGCGTGTGCAGCGAGTGATCGGTCGGGGCCATATTTTAGAACTGAAACGTTGATAGATATAAGCGGTGCAACACATAAGCAAAGCAGAATCCGCGATGTATTTGAGAAGGTGCGCTATGCCAAGCCATGGATCGTCTGCAGCTTCACACGGGAATCAGTGGATGATCTGGTTAATCTGATTGAGCAGGGTGATTATGATTATATCGTCTGTCGCTACGCCGTCAGTGCCTACCCGCTGTTTTTCTTGTCACCTGTAAATAGGAAAAAAGTGATTGTGGATATTGATGATCTGATGACCCCTGATCTTTATGAGTCGGTTTACGGCACGCTTCGGGGTGTACGCAACATCAAATCTCTAATTGATATGAAAATGTACCGGAAGTTTCAAAAAAACTGCGCGCAAATCGGCAAGGCGCTTGTCTGCTCCGAGCATGATAAAGAACTGCTGTCACGGGAAGTTCCGTCAGCAGAGATATTTGTTGTACCAAATATAGCACCGGAGATGACGGTGCCGGCAACCTATCTGTCTGATGGCTTTGACAATATTGAGACGTTGCTGTTTGTCGGTAATCTGGGATATCTGCCGAATGTCAGCGGACTTATCTGGTTTGTAGAAACCATATTTACAAAACTGCTGCCGGAGCATCCTGCACTGAAACTGCTGGTAGTTGGAAAAGATCCATCTCCGGCAATACACAAGCTCTGTCAGGAACAGGCACAGATCGAGCTTGTGGAAAATCCTCCCGATGTTCTGCCGTTTTATGAACGCTGCGGCGTTGTGGTGGTGCCACTTCTGTCTGGCGGTGGTACTCGGATAAAAATACTTGAGGCGGGGCTTGCCCGGCGACCGGTCATTTCAACACCGATTGGCGCATACGGATTATCATTACGTGATCGCCGTGAAATAGTACTTATGGATGATTATGCAGGTTTTAACAAACAATTGGCCTGGCTGAATAACAGTGCTAATTACGCTCTGCTGACAGAGAATATGAACAGGTACGTAAAACGTAATTTCACCGTGGATTCATTTGAATGTGCATTGGATAACGTCGTTGGAAAGATCGATGTTAATGCGTCTCCACGAGGTACGCCGGGGTTGGTGTCGGTTATCGTTCCGGTATACAACCGGGAAAACCTGGTTGGCAGAACAATTGACAGCATATTGGCGCAGAGTTACCCGGACATTGAAGTAATAGCAGTAAATGACGGGTCAAGTGACGCATCCCTGGCTGTTTTACAGGTGTATGCGGATTGCTATCCGGGTAAAATTGTTCTGGTCGATCAACTGAACGCTGGTCAGGTTCGCGCCAGAAATACCGGCATTCAACATTCACGCGGTGAATACATCGCCTTCCTGGATAGCGATGATACGTGGGAGCCTCACAAGCTGGCAAAACAACTGCCTCTTTTTAAGGGCAATGTCGGGTTGGTCTATTGCGGTATCTCCGAAGTTGATCCTGAGGGGAGAGTGTTGCGTACCGTACCATGCGAACAGGGTATGAATGGCAATATCTATGCAAAATTGTTAATAAAAAACCGCATGACCGGGGGAACTGTTGTTGTGTCCCGAGCGGCACTTGATACGGTAGGCTGGTTCGATGAAACGTTTCAGGCCGCAGAAAACTGGGATCTTTGGATACGCATTGCCCGCAGCTTTGCGGTTGAGTACGTAGACGAACCGTTGGTGAATTACTTGAAACATCCGGGTAATATGTCGTGTAACAGTCTGAAAATGTCTCAAGCATCCTGGATTATTCTGCAGAAACATCTGCCGCCATCGGCACGGAAGGGTGAACTCCGTCAGTCATTTAACCACGCCTATGCACACTACTATTACAACCGGGCCGTAGAAAGCTTTGGCACAGGTGATTATCAGCACGTTCGCTCGGCAATCTTTCAATGCTGGCGATACCGGCCATTTTATCGGGATTCGGCGTTCAGGCTGGTTCGCACCTTACTGGGCAAACAGGTGAACCTGCTGCTTTCAGCGTGTAAACAAAAGGCTAACCAGCTGGTTATGCAAATAAAGGGACGCCATGATCCAGCCTCTTGCTAAAAACGCGATAATTTATCCAACCCATTATCTTCGCCGGGAAAACATCGGCAGGCACCTTGCGGAGGTGCATTCTGTTAACAGCTCCAGCCTGGCAGAAATCGAGCATTTCCAGCAACTGCGGCTGTGCGAAGTGGCAAAGCTATCGATTGCCGCAGGGAAGCCGGTTGGTGATGCTATCCACAGCGCAGAGCGACACATTACGTGCGAAAACATCCGAAGTATTGTCGACGAACTACCGCTGCAATCAAAAGAAATGATGAGAACTGCTTTGAAACAATGGGGCAAGCCGAAGGGGATTGCTGTTGATTACCGTTCTACCAGCGGCTCAACGGGTTTTCCACTGCAGTTCTACAAGGATCGATTTGCTACCGGTTACATGGATGCCGTGTTGTACGCAGCGTATGGCTGGCACTCAATTGAAGTCGGTGATCCGCAGGCTCGCTTCTGGGGGAAGCCGTTACCGCTTAAAGATGCCGTTATAGCGCAACTTAAGGATGTACTGAAAAATCGCATCCGTTTCTCTGCTTTTGATTTGAGTGATGTCGCGAAGGATGGTTTTTATCGAAGACTTTACGAATTCCGGCCAACATATTTTTATGGATATCCGAGTCTTATGGTCGAATTCTGTAAATATATTTTAGAGAAGGGCAAGGATCTGAAATCGCTGCCGCTTAAGGCTGTAATCGGCACCGGTGAATACGTCTATCAGCACGAACGGGACATTATTGAGTACGCAACCGGAGTTCCATTTGTCAATGAATACGGCTGTACCGAGGTTGGCTTGATTGGTTTTGAGTGCGAAGCGCACAACCTGCACGTTATGGCACCCAATATTTATCTGGAGGTCATTAAGGATGGTAAAAATGTGGTGGATGAAGAAGGAGATATTCATGTTACTGAACTCCACACAAAAACAGCTCCTTTTATCAGATACGGGTTAGGTGATCGCGGCATTATGTGCAGTGAGCGTTGTTCCTGCGGGCGGTCTTTGCCGGTCATAAAAATAGTGTCCGGCCGGAAAGACGACTACATTCTCACACCTGAGGGAAACAAAGTTTATGATGCACTATTTGCTTATGTCCTGAAAGCCGGAGTGGATAAATTTAAAGTTACGCAAAGCAGAATAGATCTGATTGAAATTAGTCTTGTACGTAATGCCGGATACTCTCCCGAACTTCAACGTCGATACAGTGAGATCTTTCAAAAACACTTTGGTGATTCAATGAAAATCGAGTTTGCTGTTGTTGACTCGATCCCTCACGAAAAAAGCGGGAAACTGCGATACTTTGAGAGGACTTTTTCGTCATGAAACTGTCAGATGCACCGTACGTTTCTATTATCGTACCGGCTAAAAACGAAGCCGGAATACTTGGTAACTGTCTTGATGCATTATTTGTACTGGATTATCCCAGGGAAAAATATGAAGTCATCGTAATCGATAATGGCTCTACTGATGGTACTGTTCGTATTGCTGAAGAGAAAGGGGCGGCGGTGTACCTTCAGCCGGATTTGACCATATCTGGGATGAGAAATTATGGGGTGAAGCTCGCGCACGGTGATGTTGTCGCGTTTGTGGATGCAGATGTTCTCGTCAGAAAAGACTGGTTAACGTCTGCACTTCCGATCTTGTTTGAAGATGGTGTCGGATGTGTCGGTTGCAGTCCGGAAATCCCCGATAATGCAGGTTGGGTTGAAAAAACATGGCATATACAGATTGACACGAGGCCGGAGCGTTTTGAAAAAGACTGGATAGCGTCTATGAATATGCTGGTCAGGAAACAGGCATTTGAAGAAACAGGCGGATTTAACGAGAGCCTGCGTACCTGCGAAGACGTCGATTTTTGCTATCGGCTCACCATGCGTTGGAAAATCATATATGCCAAAAGTATTGGCGCTGTCCACTATGGTGAAGCAAAGTCAGTCATCCAGTTGTTTAAAAAAGAAAGCTGGCGAGGAATCAGCAATTTCGATGGTATGAGAAGTCATGGATTCACGTTCAAGGAACTACCGAGTCATGCCATTGCGTTGTACTTTTGTTGTGTACTACTGACATTGCCAATGCTTTTGCTTTTTGATCAGAGTGCCTTTTGCTTTATTGCGGGGGTATCGCTCCTTCCCCCGGGAGTTGCTTCTGTCAGAATTGTGAAAAAAACGTGCAGATACTCTACTCTGCTGCCGTTGACCGCCTTGTGGACGGTTTACTGTTTTGCCCGTGGCTGGTCGTTGGTGCGGTATGTTTTTAAGATATATAATCGATGATATTGTTATATTCGATTTTAAGAGGGGGCGATTATGGCTGCAATTACAAACAGTTTTAAGATATCCGCCAAACGGCTTCTTACGGTAATGAGTTTTACTGCTGCCATACTGCAATCCTGTGGTTACGATGCGCAGACGAGTTACGCGGCAGTTATTTTTGAGGAGAACTTTGACAGCAAGGCTGACTGGAATATGGATGGGTCAAAAGGTGAATGCAGTTCTGGTACATGCTCCGATGCCCCTGCAAACTGGAATTATTATCGGCAG
>JAYTVV010000271.1:0-3531 GCA_043743795.1 Geobacteraceae bacterium | reverse complement strand
TTCGGCTAGTACTTGTTTTACCCCGTCTCACGACAGTGACTGGATTCTCGTACAGGGGACTTGCACCCCATAAGTTCACGCCCATGACGGGCGTACACTAAGCGCAGCAGCGGTCTCCACTGCGTTCCGCCGCTGTGCTCACAACCGTTCGACGACAAAACTAGAAAAAACGAGCTGATTGCGACTGGCGTAAATTGCTGGCGGAACGATGAGGAGAACGAAATAGATCTGCTGGTTGTGGCTTTGTGAAGAACGAACTGGACCAGAAAAATAAAAACATTTTCATATTCATCACCAAATAACATAGTATGCCATTCATAAGAAATTCAACCAGTAAACAGTGGAACTCTCTGGTTTTCAGGATGAGACAGGATTTGGTTAAGAAAAATGGAAAAGGGAGCAAATGATATGCGAGTTGAAGCGATAGTAAAAAAAGACGGTTGGTTCATACCACACCCAGGTATTGCAGTTGGTAAGCAAAAACATATTTTTCTCGATATAACCCCTGTTGCCACAGGAGAAATCTCGGATGATGCGTTTGTGCAGGCTGCCGGTATGATGAAGAAAACCGCAATTGATGGTGTTGGTTTTCAGAAAAAATTGCGAAAAGAATGGGACGGGCGATAGTGTACCTGATAGACACAAACATAATCATTTACTACCTTGAAGGTGACAGGATGCTGTCTCATTTTTACGCACCAACCGAGGGAACCTGGCAATTTCGTCTATAACTTGGATGGAAACGCTATCATACCCGTTTAGCGGAGACGAAGAGCAAGTTGTCCGGGCATTTCTCAAGGAGTTCAGACTAATCGAAATTTCTTCCGCTGTGATGGAGTTATCTGTAGAAGTCCGCCGAATGAAAAAACTGAAACTCCCTGATGCAATAATAGCTGCGTCAGCCGTTCATCATAATTTGATTCTTGCGACAAGGAATATTAAGGATTTCAAGGGAACCGCAGTAAAAACTCTCGATCCGTTTGTCGCTTCATAATTAAACGGATTTTTATCTGGCTGAAAACAGAGTCGTAGCTCAACTTCGGAAAAGACGAGTTGACTCACGGCTCTTGTTTTATAAAGAATACAGAGGGGTCTCAACCCTATACAGAATGAAAAAATGTACGCGGTTGAG
Organism: Geobacteraceae bacterium; assembly: GCA_043743795.1. Lineage (GTDB taxonomy): Bacteria > Desulfobacterota > Desulfuromonadia > Geobacterales > Pseudopelobacteraceae > JACRCG01. The sequence goes on along the minus strand of JAYTVV010000271.1, from coordinate 2,399 downwards.
TGGTTGAGACCTTTTATCAAGCCACGTCACTTGAGGATTCTCAACATCAGGCGTTAACTGCGCAATCCATTTTATCTGGATCAAACTGTTACTGCGTACGGACATTGTTGAATAGTTGGTTAACTCGATATTTAGTTGACTAATCAATGTCCCCTCAGTCTGCTTAATTCTTCCTGGCAAGTAATAATATTGGTTGAAATACATCATTGATATATATGGTTCATAGTGCTATAGTTCAAATTGCTAGGAGATGCTGTGCAACTTTTCAAAACAAAGTGGTTCATGCGCTATGCACGGCAAGAACGAATCGAAGATCACAGCTTGCGTGAGGCCGTTGAACGTGCGGAACGTGGACTTGTGGACGCCGATTTAGGCGGCGGGATCATCAAACAAAGGATTGCACGAGCAGGACAAGGCCGTTCTGGCGGTTTCCGGCTACTAATCGGATACCGCTCCGGCAATCGCGCTGTATTCCTTTATGGTTTTGCAAAAAACGAACGGGAGAATATTACGCCAGACGACTTGGATACACTCCGCGAAATCGGTGCCGCGTGGCTTGAGGCGAAAAAAGAACATCTCGAAAATGCACTCAATGAAGGACAAATAAGTGAGGTTTGCTATGACGACAGAAAACAAAAAAACTAGCCGACTAACTGAAGCGCTGCTTGAAACGGCCAAAGACATGAGGGACGTAGGCATTTTGGATGAGGCTGCCTACGAAAAAATCACCATGCGCCATCTTGAAACTAAGGTTAAGCCCACAATTGATCGGCTAACGGGTGAAGATATCCGCATGATTCGCGAACAAGCTCATATGAGCCAAGCGGTTTTCGCTCACTATCTAAACTTAACTGTCGGATACGTATCACAACTGGAACGCGGTGCAAAACGTGCGACTGGAGCGGCATTAGTGCTGCTAAATGTGATTCACCGCAAAGGGTTTGAAGCTATTCTTTAGGTAACTCATTGTAATTTAAAAGAATACAGAGGGGTCAGGTCTCAAACCTATGCAGAATGAAAAAATGTACGCGGTTGAGACCTGACCCTTATTGGGTTCGCTTTGGCAGAAGGCCCCTCACCCGGCGCTTTGCGCCACCCTCTCCCAGAGGGCGAGGGTTAGGATTTCTTCCCTTCTCCCTCTGGGAGAAGGTGGCCGAAGGCCGGATGAGGGAAGGTTTGATTGACTTGAATTAAGCATATTGCCCCCGGAAATTGAAGAGCGTGCTGACGCTGCTGGTGCCGGTGGGGTAGGGAATGGCAATTTTAGTCACGGATAAATGTTCCGTTTGGGTTATTGACCGACAAGAGAAAGACTCCTTATTGTCGTCTGACGGTGTATCTTGGAGTCGCATCAAAAAGGAGATGTAATATGAAGATCGTCAAAAAAAGTCTTGCGGTTGTGTTGTCATTTGTTTCATTAGCTGTTTTATCTGGTTGCGCTGGAACCACACCGACTGTTCAATTTAAAAAGCCAATTTCAGACACATACCGCTTATGCTCCACAGATGAGACAACAGTGAAGCTTATAGTTACAGAAGGACTCGTCTTTAATGAAGTTAGCCGTCAAAGACTGGAAAGTAGACTTCAGCAAACAATCAATGAAAAGAAAAAAACTGCCCAATGTAAAACAACTGATAAGCGAGTCTTTGTTCTCAATTCAAAAATTACCAACTACGACGAGGGGAATGCATTTGCTCGTGCCATGCTGGCTGGCTTGGGACAGATACATATCGACGGAGATTTTGCATTGAACCTTTTATCATCTGGTAGCGAAACGGTGGCTGATTTTACTCTTCAAAAAACTTTTGCATGGGGAGGAATATATGGTGCTTCAACTCGTATAGAAGACGTCGAGCCAGCATTTGCCGAAGGTGTAGCCGAGGCAATCGTAGCGCAAGTAACGGAGAAAACTGTTTCGACCCAGAACCCCAAATAAGGTTAATAGGTGTGTTCATAACCTTCAAGAATACACCTCTGGGGTCAAGCTTGACTTTGTACTGTTCTCCTGGGATGTCGCCGTATGCATAGGGGAAAGAAATACCTTATGCTGAGGTCAAAGAGGTTACTGCTCTCTTTGTTTGTGAGTCACAATGGCTATGTCTCACGGCATTTGAAAAATCTTTTTAATCGGGATATAACTCCTTCAGGGAAGGCTGGTTCTGGAGGCGGGGCTTGAAGACAAATAAATGATCTCTCTTGCCGAGGAAATACGCCTGAATCTGCGAGAAATAGCAGAAAGTCTAACCTGACTCTCCAGAGTTATGACCTTATGAATTACACTGTAAGAGAAACGAGGGACATCCATGATAAGTTTTGTCAAGGGGAAAACGGAGATTTCCCATAACCTTCCGAACTCACCGGTGGCCTTGCTTTTACTCCTTCATGCCGTCCAATCTTTT
>JAYTVV010000270.1:0-4039 GCA_043743795.1 Geobacteraceae bacterium | reverse complement strand
ACATCTGTTGACCATAGCTTCAGACGATAATTCAGTTTCGGTTTCCTTGCCACAGCATGCGTTGGAAGTTTGTGTTGATTCCGGAAATTGGGTGCAGTTCAGTGAACGGATTGTCGAGGCTTTTTGCAGATTGAAGGGGCAGATGTAGCATTTCCCAAGTCAATCGTCCCGGCAGCGGGAGCTGTTATCTATGGCCCGCGAGCCAAAGATAATTTCCGCCAGGTCCTGTACAATCGTTTGTGTTACTGCCAAATGTTGGTAAACCAACCCACAGGAAAGACATTTCAGGTTGTCACAGAATTGAAGGGCAGTGGATTAAAATTCAAATTATTGAATATTTGAACAGGGGGCGCCGTGAATCTGTACAGCATCAGGAGCAAGGTCAACCTATCCGTATGGCTTATGCCATCCGAAGGGATAACGTCTCATGGATCAGACCCTGAACATTCTGCATATTGAGGACAATCCTGCTGACTTTCTTCTGGTGGAACGCCATTTGCGGCAGCATGGCCTTGATGTCCAATGTGTCCGCGTGGATTCGATGGAGGGTGTTACGCAGGCCCTTGATATTGGGACATGGAATGTCATTCTCTCTGATTTCAGTGTGCAACCCCTTAACTATTACGACACACTTGCCAGGATCCAGGTACGCATACCAGAACTGCCGGTAGTCCTGGTATGCGACAGTGTCAATGAAGAACAGGTTGTTGAGATTCTCAAACTTGGAGTCTATGATTTTGTCCCTAAAGACAACCTGACCCGCCTGATTCCGGCCATCGAACGGATTGTCAAGGAATCTGAACAACGGATAAAACGGAAAACCGCAGAAACCTCCTTGCAGGAAATCGAATACCGATTCAGAAATCTTTTCAACTATTCGCCCATTGCAATCGGTGTCAGTCGGATAGACAACGGCAGGCTTGCTGATCTGAATGATGCCTGGTTACAATTGTTTGGCTTTGAGCGTGATGAAGTCATTGGCCGGACAGTGTCTGAATTGAATTTGTATGTCAGAACAGATGAGCGGAGTGGTCTGATACAAATCATTCAGGATAACGGACGTGTTGTCAATAAACCGGTGAAGATGCGTCGGAAAACCGGTGAGATTATTGATGTCCTCTTGTCTGCCGAACTGATTGCGCTGAATGAGGTAATTTATTTTCAGGCGATGATGAGTGATATTACCGAGCAGAAGCGCATGGAAGGGCAGCTGCAAATAAATGAGGAACGATATCGCACCTTATTTGTTGACTCCCGGGACGCGTTGATGACGCTCTCTCCGTCTACGGCCCATTTTCTTTCTGCTAATCCGGCCACTCTGGATATGTTTGGAGTGAAGGACGAAGCTGAGTTTACCGCCATCAATCCCTGGATGGTTTCCCCCGAGTATCAGTCTGACGGACAACTTTCATTAGAAAAAGCCCAAGAGAAGATTGAGACTGCATTGCGGGATGGCTATTGTTTTTTTGAATGGCAGCACAAACGGATCTGTGGTGATGATTTCCCGGCCGAGGTCATGCTGACACGAATGGAAATAATGGGTGAATTGGTTGTCATGGCATCTGTACGGGATCTCACGCTCCAAAAGCAGGCGTCGGAGTCGTTTAGAGAGATGGAGCAGTTTAGCCAACAGATAATCGCCCATGCCGAAGAGGGAGTCATTGTGTACGGGACAGACCTGCTCTACAAGGTGTGGAATCCGTATATGGAGCGTTTGTGCGGTATCAGCGCCAATGATGTAATCGGCAAACATCCACTTGAATTATTCCCTTTTTTGAAAGACGGTGGGGTGATGGAACGCTTGGAGAAGGTGCTTTCCGGGCAGTCGGTCACTTCAGTAGAGTTTCCTTTCCGCTCTGATTTCAACGGCTATGTGGGCTGGGCGTCAGATACCTCATCAGCACTAAAAAATACACAGGGGGAGATCGTTGGCGTTATCGCTATGGTTCGTGATGTTACCTCACGAATACTTACCGAGGAGACCCTTCGCAAAATGTACGTTGCGGTTGAACAAAGTCCACTGGCTGTTGTAATTACGGATGTTGTTGGAGATATTGAATATGTCAATCCCCGCTTCACCCTGATGAACGGCTACCGTTCTGAAGAGGTAATGGGGCTGAACACCCGTGTGCTGAAGGGTGACACCCCCCCGGATGTATACAATAATCTGTGGGAGACCTTGAAAAATGGAAGCGTGTGGGAAGGGGATTTCCATAACCGCAGGAAGGACGGTTCACTCTTCTGGGAGCACGACATTATCTCTCCGATCAATGATGAATCCGGAACGATCACCCATTACATGGCCATTAAGGAGGATGTCACCGAACGTAGAAATCTGGAAGAACAGCTGCGCCAGTCACAGAAGATGGAGGCGGTCGGGCAGTTGGCCGGCGGTGTGGCCCACGATTTCAACAATGTCATGCAGGTGATCATGGGTAATGCCCAATTACTGGAAATGCGGAATCGGCCGCATGATGCCGACTGCCATTATCTGGATGAGATAATCAATGCCGTAGAACGGGGAGCATCACTTAGCAGAAGCCTGTTGGTGTTCAGCCGCAAGCAGCACATGGAGGTGTCATGTTTTGATCTTAATGCCCTGATTCGTGAGTCCTGGAAACTAATTCGCCGGTTAATAACCGAGGACATTGAGGTAACTGCTGATATCAATGATGAAGAGCTTAAGGTGACGGGTGATGCCGGCCTGGTGCAGCAGATACTTTTCAATCTGGTGACCAATGCCCGTGACGCAATAAGTTCACAGGGGCATATTCATATCAGCACCGCTGCAACCCAGATTGATGAGGCATTCCGGCGGACTCAGGGTGTTGATGCACCCGCAGGGTGCTATGTTCAATTTACCGTTAGTGATAACGGCTGCGGAATCAGCGATGAAATACGAGCTAAAATATTCGAGCCGTTTTTTACTACCAAAGAGGTTAGCAAGGGAACCGGTCTGGGGTTGGCCATGATTCACGGCACCGTAAAGCAGATGGAGGGATTCATTGTAGTGGATTCACAGTTTAGGATGGGAACCGCATTCAACATTTATATTCCCGCGAGTGCTGGTAATGAAGACGAGAATGGGGAATCAAACCATCAGCATCCGGATATGACTGGCCACCATGAACTTTTGCTGTTAGTTGAAGATGAAGATGCGGTCCGTGATTCCCTCTCTCATATCCTTGAGTTATACTCCTACCGGGTGTTGTTAGCTGCCAATGCGGACGAGGCACTCTCGTTGGTACACAAGTATGGCCTCGAAATCAGGTTGGCGATTATGGATATTATTCTGCCTGGCATGAATGGTATGGAGCTGGCCGCTCGGATACGTACGATCTGCCCTGACCTGCCAGTTTTATTCCTGTCAGGGTATAGTGACGACGTGTTGAAATCAAAAGGTATCAGCAGTGTCTACCTGCACAAACCGGTACATCCTGTCCAGCTTTTACAGCAGGTCAGAAACCAGTTGGATCATTACGAAAATACAAAAACAAAGGGTGCAAATAATGTCGCGTATACTGCTGGTTGATGATGACGCCCAAATAAGAGCATCTCTGGGCGAATTCCTGAAAACTTAGGGCCATGACGTGACCGTTGCGGCGGACGGTAAAGAAGCCATGAAGTGTCTTGCCGGGCAACAGATAAACCTTATTCTGCTGGATATCAATATGCCTGGGCAGGACGGCATCGAAACCATAATGGAGCTTAGCCAGATAACAAGCCGGCCAAAAGTTATTGCAATATCGAGCGATTCCGTCGGGCTGAGTCAGGAGTATATCCTCCTGCTGGCCAAGCCGGTCAGTTTCGGTATTCTGAATGAAACCATGACCAGAGTGCTTGGGCCAGCAACCGGTTGAAACGGAGAACGATTTCCCGCTATTTTACTGTGTACCAGAATTTGGCCTGACGCACTTTGCCGTCGGCGGTCTTGAACTTGCACATCACACCGTATTTTCCCTTTTTTCCCATCTCGAAATCAGCTCCGAAGTGTCCGTGCATACCCATCAACTCTTTGGTCTGTTCGCTTTTGTCCGGG
>JAYTVV010000269.1:0-17962 GCA_043743795.1 Geobacteraceae bacterium | reverse complement strand
TTCAGGTGGGATTTGCGTTTGGCGACACAATTCTAACCGATTTGAAGCACTGCCGTGACTCATTTTAAAAAGCGAAAAATATTATACGTTATCCTTTTTAATCTCTTTACCTTGTGATCCGGGAAGACGAAAAGGGGACATGCTGATTATTAAAACCAAGGTATAGGCACATGGCATAATGGAGGCGCTGGAAGTGGCGGCAGCGGGGGTGGAAGTAATAGTAGCCCCTCAAACAGTAATCCAGGAAATAGCAGTGCACCTAACGGTATTCCAATTGGAAACACTGGGATAAATTATGTGGGACCGGGATCAGGGGCATGGAGTGGTGGGAATAATTATGGCTATGATCAGCTATCGCTTGGTTATGGAGGATTTGATGGCGGTGGTAACCCCAGTTCTTCAAGCGTAATTAGCGACATGATAAATGGAGTAAAAACTGGCGTAACAGGTGGGGCAAGAGCTGCTCAAGTAGCAATTCCAAGTGCAAGAAACTCTGTACTTTATATGGCAAAAAACGGACCATTAGCAGCGCAAGCAACTTTGGGGTTTGCAGCGACAACGCTTATTGCACCTGTTGCATATGTTGTTGGACCATATGCATTGACAGTAGTAGGAACACCGGTGGGGCAAAACGTTCTGAACAATGCCCCGGATTTCATTGATGCCATAATGCCAGGTGATAATCCACCGCCACAAACCGTGCCTGGTTATTTGGGGTGGGCAACGGGTCAAGTTATTCAACAAATTAACAGATAGTTTGGAGCCTGTATGTTTAATAGATATTTGCTGATAATAATAGGTGTCCCATTCACAGTGGTTGGCTTGTTCTGGTTGAAGGAATATTCCCTTTATGGATACTTTCATACTAAGGGTAATTATATAATATCAGGTAAATCTGCATTAATTTGCATATTGTCAGTGCTTATGTTTTCTGTGGTGGCAATAGCGGCAAATATAATTGCTTTATTCAGGCACAAAGACAAAAAGACCCCATAGAAGGAAACCCATAGGAGCAGGATCTCCTATAGGACAGATTAGGGACGCCCTTCATACTTCCATGTTTTTTTGCAAATGTGGAAATGCGAAGGGCGTCCCCCTGTCCCACTGTCCCACATACAAGAGGTCTTAGTCCCTGGTGGTACACGCTTGCAGCGTTCAAGAGCCCTGCCAGCGTTTGGGCGTAGAGGAGGTGCAGAACAGTTAGAATCATTGGATATTATACCCAAAGCAAGTTTTGGGAAGGGGAGGCTGCTTCCATGAATTATACGGTAATCGACCCCATAATCGTTCAGTGGGCAAAACATAATTCATTGACTTTGGGTACTAATTATAAAGACTATGAAGTCCGCTCAATAGATATCGTATCTAGGGCTGGAAATAGGTGTCAAATATGGATAGATATACCAATAGATGGAACTGTAAAGGTTCATGTATGGAATTATAAGAAAAAACGAATAGACTGGGATATACCTGTGAATGATCTCAGAACTTGTCTTGACCAAGCCTTGATAGTGGCAAATGAATGGCTGAGTGAGAAGCATATAACCTCTTAGGCTTCACGGCGTTTTTATGTGCCTTTGATCAATCTTAAGAATTGCTCAGGGCGTCCCCCTGTTCTCACATGGGGAGTCGGATAGCTCAGTAGTACCGATGAAGGCGGGTAATGCCGCTGGAGGGAAGGGGGCTACACATGATAGCGCGGCGTGAAGAAACACCGTCCGTACTCGGAAGCGGGGAACCGGTGGCAACAAAATTGGTGGTGAAGGAATTGGGGATTATACCTGGTTGAAACTTGACCATTTGGAACTATACTTTTTAACGGTTCAGCCTGAAATGGATAGCAATGTAATTCACGGAGACAAAATGAAATATCGACAGTTGTATTCAATAATCATGCTACTGTTACTGGCTACTCCGGTCTTTAGCGCGTCAATCATCTATAAATACGACCACTTGGATCGCCTGTCTGAGGTCACTCTGGAAAACGGCCAAAAGATCACCTATGCGTATGACAAGATCGGCAACTTGCGCAGCAAAACGCCATCCGTCAATGTTGCCACGATCACCGCCAGTGCCGTAACAGGAGGCCAAATATTTCCCAACGGAGCTATCACCTTTACTACTGGCAGCAATAAAAATTATTCGATTACGCCATCCGACGGATACGTTATTGATAACGTGAGCGTTGACGGCGTACCTCAAGGGGCTATCAGCAGTTACAAATTTTCCAATATCATCGTTAACCATACAATTACAGCATCATTTGCTAAGACGTACAACCTCACCACCTCTGTCAGCACTGGCGGAACCGTGACCAGTACACCAGCCGGCATGTCTTGCGGCAACAATTGCAGTTCGTTCCTTGCCGGAACCTTAATCACCCTCACCGCCACCCCCGACGCCAACTCAACCTTCGCCGGTTGGTCAGGCGTCTGCACCGGCACCGCGCCCTGCCAACTCACCATGAACGACAACAAAGCCGTAACCGCAACATTCAACATTATCCCTCCCGTCGCGGCATTCAGCTCCTCATCAACTGCCGGGGGCACACCCCTCATCGCCACCATGACTGATCAATCCCAACGCGCCACCTCCTGGTCATGGAATTTCGGTGACGGCGCCACCAGCACCGCCCAAAACCCCACCCATGTCTACCAAACACCGGGCACCTACACCATCACACTGACAGTGGCCAACGAAAGCGGCTCGGCGAGCGCTCCCTCAAGAACCATCACCATAACCGCCTGCCAGAACCAACCGGTGCGGATACCTGAAACCGGCGTCTTCTACCCTTCCCTGGCCGCCGCCCTGGTCGCGGCAACAGACGGACAGACGATCCAACTGCAGGCGTGGAACTTCCTGGAAGGGGCGACCATAACGAAGTCCGTCACCCTGGACGGCGGCTATGACTGCACCTTCACGAACAAGCTCGGATGGTCCGTGCTGGAAGGGGAGCTTCGCATCAGCGGCGGCAGCGTGAGGATGAAGGACGTGCGCATCGCCGGGGCGGCGCTGGCGGCGATGCCCGCAATCACTGTGGCCCCCTCTGCGGACAGTTTCGGCAGCGTCATTGTCAACACCAATTCCGCAGCGCATCCTTTTACCATCGGCAACAACGGCGGCGCGAACCTTACCATCGGCTCTATCGGCATCTCCGGCGCACACTCGGGCGAATTCGTTATCACGGCTGACAGTTGCAGCGGCAGGGCGTTGACACCATCCACAACCTGCGTCGTTCAGGTTGTGTTTGCCCCCACTGCGACAGGGGCGCGGAGCGCGGCCTTGACCGTAAGCTCCAATGATTCCGCAACGCCAACCACAAGCGTTCCGCTCAATGGTATTGGCATACTGCCGGTTATTTCGGTGGCCAAAAGCGGAACCGGAACCGGTCTGGTGGCAAGTTATCTCGCCGGAATCTCCTGCGGCAACGGTTGCACCGGCAGCTTCATGACCGGTACACAGGTGACGTTGACGGCCACCCCCGATGCCGACTCAATCTTCGGCGGCTGGTCGGGCGGCTGTGTCGGCACAGGCGCCTGCACGGTGGCTATGGCTGCCGATTTTGCCGTAACGGCATCATTCAACAAACTGCCAGCCGTGGCCGGGTTCAACATGTCGGCAACCAGCGGCGGCGCGCCCTTGCTGGTCAACTTCACCGACGCCTCGCAATTCGCCACCTCGTGGTTGTGGAATTTCGGCGACGGCGCTACCAGCAGCGAACAGAACCCCGGCCATGTCTATAAATCGCCGGGAACCTATAACACCACCCTGACCGCAACCAATGTCAGCGGTTCGACAACATTGAGCCAGACCATTGCCGTCACTCCCTGCGGGGCGCTGCCGGTAAGAATAGGCGCGGCGTATTACCCGACGCTTCAGGCGGCTTATGATGTTGCCACCGATAGCGCTACCATTCAGGCGCTGGCGTTTGATTTTGCCGAAAATCTGGCAATCAACCGGGCGATATCGGTAATTCTGGAGGGCGGCTACATGTGCGGCTTCGGTGCAGGCTCGCCGGGTATGACGAGCATAAATGGCGAACCGCATGTCATGGGTGGCAGTGTGAGGTTGCGGAATATCAGGGTGAAGTAAAAGCAATACTCACACGGAGTCACGGAGCCACGGGGAAAGGCGTAAAACAAAAGGATTGATTCTTGGTAACTCAAAGATTTTTTGGTTTTTAACCCTCCATGCCCCCGTGCCTCCGTGTGAGACAAGCTTTTAAGGTTAACGGCTTTAACTATTTCAAGAAAGTATAATAGATTTTCAAACAAAAGGAGACATGAGATGAGAAAGACAATGATGCTTTTTGTGACCGGACTGTTGCTGGCGGCAAACCTCGCCTATGCGGGGAATGGGGATTTGATTGTTGATGGGAATGTGGGGGTTGGGACGAATATCCCTCAAGAAAAACTTCATGTTGTGGGCAATGAGAAGCTGGAGTCGGGTCAGATTCATTTTTTTACTCCCTATAATGATGCTAGCGGGAGTACGGGAATTTCCGCAAACCCGAATGGTTGGTCAGCAATAGATCCCAACGGTTCACGATTTATTATAACAGTGCGACCAGAGGATGTTAGCTCCTCAAAAAATATTCTCGATATTGAGAGGATCGATACTTGGCAGCATATGATGGAACTCTACGCCGATGGGACTATGAGGCTGAATGGTGTTTACTATGCATCCGATAGTTTGCTCAAGAAGGATGTTGAGACCATACCCATGCTTATTAACAAATTAAAAAAAGTCCATGGCGTCTATTATAAATGGAAGGACCCACTTCAGGATCCAGGCAGACAGATTGGTATCATAGCACAGGATATAGAAGCAGTTTTTCCAGAAATTGTGAAGGTCATAGATAATCCACTTTGCTCCCAGAAGTTTTCGAACGGTTGTACTCCGTTGAAAGTTAAGGCAATTGATTACGCAAAACTTTCTGCTGTAGCGCTACAGGGAATCAAAGAACTTGCCGAAACAGTAGAACAATTGGAACAAAGGATACTAAAACTTGAACAAGTGATGGTAATAAAATAGCAGCTTCTGCTCCCGGCTTTCTCGAGAGACTACAGCGCAGACCTCCGGGGTTTTTAAAACCTCGGAGGTCTTTCAAAAATCATAACCATATGTTGATACTTTGATACTCTTCCGAATATGAGAGTCACGCGGCGTTGAACGATTGATTGACAATCGGGAAAGGGAGAAGAGCATGTTGGCAAAAGCCCAGCAATGGGGAAATAGCTTGGCGGTAAGGATTCCAAAAACAATCGCCAGGGAATGTGGGATTTCGGCGGATACCGATATTGAGATGGTTCGGGACAAAAACATATTATCCTGAAGCCTGTTGCCAGGGAAAAATACTCCCTGGCCGGTTTGCTGGCTCAGGTAACAGATGAAAATCTACACTCCGAAGTCCGCACCGGCAAGCCGGTAGGGAAGGAGCGAAGCAGTGGTGAATGTCAAAAGATACATTGGATGAATTGCTTGCGAAAATAAATACATTATTAGAACCATAGAAATAGGCCGTAAAAAAGGGCTTCCGGCGATTTGCCGGAAGCCCTTATGGTATCAGATGTCAGGCCACCAGATACTGTTCCACCGCGTCCGGCCCCATGTCGTTGATCACGGAGAAAACCTGCTTTGAATCATTTTGGCGCAACTCCATTCGGCATTCAGCGCCCGGCTCAGCTTTTGTGTAACGAAGCAGAATACGTGCGCTCAGGTCGTACAGCTCCGGGTTCTGTTTGCCGATAATAATTGCGACAGGAGTGTTGCCATCCAGCCAGGTCAGGGCGGCTTCTCCCGGCTGACGAGTGAGTTCAAGCTGGTTGTTGTCACCTTCGCTACGCCCCATAACAGCTTTACTCTGCGGGCCGATCCGGAAATGGCGGCCTGTTTTGAGTAATTTGAAATCGCGCAGGTTGAGTTCTTCCGTATGCTCAAATACGTCCTTTATTTTTGGAACAAATGACAGTTCGGTCAATAAACAGCCACCGGCGGGGCAGGGGTAATTTTTGACATCCAGGTCTTCAGCCATCTGCATTTGAATCGAGCGAGACCGCCCTTCAATTGCCAGTAGTTTGTCCCGATCAACCCAGCCCTCTTTTTCCGGGATGGTTGGTTCAAAATGCCGTGCGGAAAGCGGGCGTAGCAGGAGCCCGTCCAGACCGCTTTCGCGCTCAATCACCCGCAACGTGTCACGCCGCTGACTCATGGGGCGCTGGCCGAGCACCTCCCCGGTAAACACAAAGTCGGCACCGCTTTCAAGCATATATTCTTTAGCTTTTTTGAGCAGATATATCCGGCAGTCGACGCAGGGATTAACACCTTTTCCGTAGCCGTGAACGGGATTACGGACGATTTCAAGATAATCCAGTCCTTTATGCATAACTTTAATCGGAATATTGTATTCTTGTGCGACGCGAACCGCTTCGGATTTACAACCGGAATTTTTTCCGGTACAGGTGCAGAACGGGGAAGTGAAGTTGAGGGCTACGACCTCAATGCCGAGATCAAGCATCATCTTGACGGCAAGTGTGGAGTCGAGTCCCCCTGAGAGGAGGGCAATTGCTTTACGTTTCATATGAAAGAGCTCCTGGGGCTCCATGACGTGAACGTTCGGAATTAAGTGGTGACCGTCACAGGACCGAATTTTTTGTAAGGCTAGCACGACGCATGGCTGAATGTAAAGCATGTCGAAATAATGACACTTGAACTTTGCCAAACTTCTGTTATCATCAAAAACATTTTTAATTATTCGCCGGTAGCTTCACTTCTACGTGGTAAGGTTTGCTATGGCTTCATCCTCCGAAAAATTCTTTTTAGGACGCCAGCCAATTCTTGATCGGAATCAGGAAATTATCGGTTATGAACTGCTATTTCGTTCTGCTGACATGGATCATGCTGTATTCGAAAGTTATTCTCACGCCAGTTCCAATGTAATTACACATGCGCTTGCCTCGTTTGGGATGCATGAGGTTCTGGGTGGTAAATTCGGCTTTATAAATGTTCATCTTGGATTATTGTTGTCGGAGATGCTTGAGCTACTGCCGATTGGCCAGACGGTGCTTGAACTGCTTGAGATGATTCAGCTTGACGATCAAGTGATTGAGCGCTGCCGTGAGCTGAAGGAAATGGGCTTTTTGCTTGCGCTTGATGACCATGAGTTCGATGCGGCAAATTCTGAAATATATTACCTTGTCGATATTATTAAAATTGATATTCTTTTGACGGGTATGGAGGCGTTGCCAGAGGTAGTCAGGCAGTTGAGAAAGTTCCCTGTCAAACTTTTGGCAGAAAAAGTTGAAACGGTTGAGCAGTTTCAAGTCTGTTATGATTTAGGGTTCGATCAGTTTCAGGGGTATTTCTTTGCACGACCGGTCGTGCTCAATCGTAGAAAGATAGATGTTTCCGGGTTAGCCCTGCTGAAATTGCTGCAGCAATTGACGATGGGGGCCAATATTGAGATGATCGAAATGACCTTTAAGGAGAACCCTGGACTTTCCTACAACCTGCTTCGGTTGGTAAATTCCGTTGCTCTTGGGATGCGTGAAAAAATAAAAACGCTCCGTCATGCGATTCTTCTGTTGGGGATCAATCACTTGCGGCGTTGGACACAACTTTCTCTGTTTGCCGGTCATGACTCACGTAGCATGAATCACCCGCTGCTCGAAATGGCTGCAGTCCGCGGACGGCTCATGGAGATAATGCTGAAGCAGCTTGCAGGGCGGGCTGCCAGTGATGAACAGGCCGAAGCAGCCTTTATGGTTGGTATCCTGTCATTATTGGATGTGCTGTTTGAAACGCCGATGGACGAGATAATCGCCAATTTGAACCTCAACGATGATGTCAGTGCGGCTTTGTTACGGCGGGAAGGAAAACTCGGTAAGTTATTGCTGCTGACTGAAAAATTGGAGGTGACTGATTTTGATGCGGTTACTATTCTGTTAGGTGAGTGCGGAGTTTCTCTTGATCAATTGCTGACGGCACAACTTGAAGCATTTAATTGGAGAAGTTCTATAATTCATCAGGAAGATTAACGCATCAGAAGTTCTGTTTTTTCAGTATATAGCTTCTTGTTAGACGGCATATGACAGGAGTGAGCACCCTTGCTGCACAAATTTCAGTTCATTACTTTGGTCTACGACCCAATAAAGATGATCTCCGCCGAGCATGATAACAACAGGGGTATTTAAAGTAAGTGCATACATCTGGGCAACTGAATAAAACGGAAATTTTGCGTACATGATGCCCCCCGTAAGCTGTGCGAATCTAAGTATCCGCATCAGTGGTTTCTTAATGTATAAGCTAAGCATAATCGGTGCCAATAAATATATTATAAAAAACAATCAGTTATATAGTTATGTCATATTGTTGACGCAAAGCTCCGGATTAGCGGACTGGCCTGTACAATAATTTGACAAAAGGATGCCATGTGTTGGGTAACAGAACTTTTAGCTCGATATCTTGAAGGCGAATCCTTCAGAATAGTTCTTGAACATAGTCGGCATGTTGCCGGTCTTGCGTTGGAGGTTGCCACGGCTCTGGATGTTACGGAGAGTGACCGTCTTTTTATCGAAGAAGCTGCACTGCTGCATGATATCGGTGTTTGTCAGGTACATGCTCCGCGTCTTGGACTGCATGGTCCGCATCCGTATATTATGCACGGGGTTATTGGTCGTGAAATCCTGGAGCGGGAAGGGTACCCTTTTCATGCGTTGGTATGCGAACGTCATACCGGTGTCGGTCTGACATGCGAGGACATTACCCGACAGGAGTTGCCGCTTCCAAATCGGGATATGTGTCCCCGGTCACTTCCCGAACAGATAATCTGTTTTGCCGACCTATTCTACTCCAAGTCACCAGGCAGATTGGCTGAACGTAAATCAGTTGATACGGTGAGGAGGAAGTTGCTCCCGTTTGGTAAGGAAAAAGTTGCCGTTTTTGATGCATGGCTTGTACAGTTTGGCTGGAGTAACTTGCAGCACTGAAGTATCCGCATTACTTGACTAAAAGCGGTTGCATTTTATCATACCTTGTTTTACATTGACCCTCCTTTTATGCTTCGTATCACATGTACTAAATACCTACCAGGCGGTTTCTCTTGCAGAAAAATGCATTAACCATTCAGGACCTTCGTTCGCGCATTGACAGTATTGATGATGGTATACTTGACCTCTTGAATGAACGATCCCAGGTTGTTCTTGAGGTTGGTCGCCTCAAATCAGGTAACAATCTTGATTTTCATGTTCCGGGGCGCGAACGACAGATCTATGAGCGTCTGTTAGGTCGGAACCCGGGTCCATTCCCGAATGATGCCCTGAAAAGTATTTTCCGCGAAATAATTTCCGCCTGCCTGGCACTGGAATCTCCGATGAAGGTTTCTTTCCTGGGGCCTAAGGCTACCTTCAGTCATTTGGCAACCATGCAGCAGTTTGGTCTTTCGGCTGAACTTGTTCCCATGAAATCAATTCCGTCGGTGTTTGAAGAGGTTGAGAAAGGTAAAGCGTTGTATGGGGTAGTGCCGGTCGAAAACTCGACAGAAGGTGTCATCTCCCACACACTCGATATGTTTGTGGAAAGTAAACTCCAGATTACTGCCGAAATTCTTCTTGAGGTGCATCACGATTTACTGTCACGCACCGGCCGAATGGAAGATATCAAGAAGGTTTATTCGCATGCACAGCCCATAGCCCAGTGCCGCCAGTGGCTTGATGAAAACCTGCCCGGCATCCCTCTGGTTGATGTCGCTTCTACAGCAGTAGCCGCCCAAATTGCCAGTGAAGACTATACCGCAGCTGCAATAGCCAGTGAACTGGCCGCCTCGCTCTATGACATCAAAGTCGTCAGAAGCAGGATTGAGGACCAAGTCAACAATTTTACCCGGTTTCTGGTTATTTCCCGCAAGGGGTGTGACAGCTCCGGTAGTGATAAAACTTCGGTACTCTTCTCGGTCAAGGATGAACCGGGGATCCTCTGCCGCATGCTGGAGCCCTTTGCCAAGCGATCCATCAATCTTTCTAAAATTGAATCGCGCCCATATAAAAGCAAAGCGTGGGAATATATCTTTTTCCTCGATCTTTTTGGTCATGTCTCTGATCCCGATGTTACTGAAGCTCTGAATGAACTCAAGGGATGCTGTCAGTTTCTCAAAATTCTCGGATCATATCCGCGTTCGATGTAGGCGGTATACTCATGTCTTATCTTATCGAACGACTGACAATTATCGGCGTTGGCTTGATAGGCGGATCTTTCGCCCGTGCCCTGCGCGAAGCAGGTGCCGTAAAGACGATTGTCGGTGCCGACACAGACCGGGTAAATCTCGAAAAGGCATTGTCACTGGGTGTCATCGATGAAATTGCCGCTACTGCTGCCGATGGGGTTCGTGACGCGCAGGTCGTATTTATTTCGGTTCCCTCCTGTTCTATTCCCGCTGTGCTTAATGAAATTGCAGCATCGCTTTCCCCGGGATGCATTGTCACTGATGGCGGCAGCGTCAAATCGGAAATTGTAAAAAAATGTGAACGATTGATGCTGCAGGGTAGTTTCTTTGTTGGTGGACACCCCATAGCAGGTACTGAGCATTCTGGTGCGGCAGCTTCTTTTGCCAGCTTGTTCAAGGGTAAACGCTGTATTCTGACCCCGACGGCGGCCACAGATATGGTCGCTCTTGATATGGTTGGCAGATTGTGGCGAGCAGCAGGAGCTGACGTTTGTTCCATGGAGCCGGGACATCACGACCGGATTTTTGCAGAGATTTCGCACCTTCCCCATGTTGTCGCGTACGCTCTGGTACACGCCGTGGGCACTGCCGATGTAGAAGGTGAGAATGTTCTTTCCTATACTGCCGGAGGTTTTCGTGACTTCACCCGTATTGCTTCTTCCGATCCGGTCATGTGGCGCGATATTTCCCTGATGAACCGGGAGGCTCTGCTTGCGAGCATTGACGGATTTTCTGCCAGTCTTGCTGAACTGCGCAGGCGGATTGATACCTGTGATAAGCCGGGATTAACGGAGTTTTTTACTACTGCAAAACAGTTCCGCGACGGAATTGTCTGATTACGGTCTTCTGGAGAACCTGTGAACTCAATAACTGTACAACCTGCTACATCTGTCAAGGGCGAGATTATCGTTCCGGGAGATAAATCGATATCACATCGTTCAATCATGCTCGGGGCGATAGCCAACGGTATCACAACGGTGCGCGGTTTTCTCCGTGGTGAGGACAACATGTCAACCATGCACGCATTTCGTGCCATGGGGGTTGAAATCAACGACGATGGTGACACTATTCATATCAATGGTCGCGGCCTGCACGGACTTCAGGAACCCGGCGATGTTCTTGACTGTGGAAACTCCGGCACAACAATCAGGCTGATAACCGGTCTCCTTTCCGGACAGTCCTTTTTTTCGGTTGTGACAGGTGATCAATATCTCAGAAAACGTCCTATGAAGCGCGTTGTTGAACCGCTGTCCCGTATGGGAGCGCGTATTACCGGACGAAATGACGGCACGTTAGCACCGTTAGCCATTAATGGCGGATCTCTGAAAGGAATTAACTATCAATCCCCGGTATCAAGTGCTCAGATCAAGTCATCAATTATGTTGGCCGGACTGTATGCCCAAGGTGAAACATGCGTAAGTGAGCCGAGTCTGTCGCGGGATCATTCTGAGCGGATGTTCCGTCTCTTTGGCGCATCACTTGACGTGCATAGCACTGGTGTGACTGTTCGCGGCGGGGTTGAACTGTCTGCCCAGGAAGTGACCGTGCCGGGTGATATCTCCTCAGCTGCCTTTTTTATTGTCGCTGCTTTGATTACCCCCCATTCTGAACTGCTTATTAAAAATGTTGGTATAAACCCTTCTCGAACCGGTGTCATTGACATTTTGCGGGCTATGGGGGGAGACATCCAGCTCATTGAAGAACGTGAAGTTTCAGGTGAACCGGTGGCAGATCTTCTCGTCCGAACTTCATCACTTAAAGGAATCACTATTTCCGGCAGTGTTGTACCCCGGGCTATCGATGAATTTCCGGTGATCTGTGTTGCTGCGGCGTGCGCTGAGGGAATAACTGCGATCAGGGACGCCAAAGAGCTGCGGGTAAAAGAGACTGACCGGATAACTGCGATGGCTGGCAATCTCAAAAAATTAGGCATTACGGTTGCCGAGACCGAAGACGGTATGGATATTACCGGTTCTGAACAGCTTCTTGGCGGGACTGTTGACAGTTGCGGGGATCATCGAATTGCCATGTCAATGTCGATTGCTGCATTGGTTGCTTCCAGCGCAATAACCGTGACGGATATTGACTGTGTCGCAACATCTTTTCCAACCTTTTTCCCGCTGTTGGAAAAAGTTTCTGTGAATTAACCGATGAATTTACGTCCAGGCGGCATTGTCATCGCGATAGATGGTCCCTCCGGTGCCGGTAAAAGTACCATTGCCCGTTTACTGGCAGAAAAACTTGGTTATATCCAGATTGATACAGGTGCCATGTATCGAGCTGCGGCGCTTCTGCTTGCCCGCGCAAACATTGATCTTTGCAACCTTGATGCGGTGGAACAGTTTTGCGAGGAAATCGACATACGTCTTGAACTTGATTCTGGTGTGCAGGTGGTACGTGCCAACGGTGTTGATGTTACTGATCAGATCCGGACTCCGGAAATGTCACTTTTAACATCTCGAACATCTACCCTGAAGCCTGTGCGGGATGCGTTATTGAAAGCACAGCGATTGATGGGCAGGAACGGAGGTGTCGTTCTTGAAGGGCGTGATATTGGTACGGTGGTATTTCCCGATGCGGAGATAAAATTTTATCTGAGTGCTTCTGTAGAAGAGCGTGCCAGAAGACGTTGCGAAGAATTGACCGGTAAAGGGGAAATTGTTACGCTTGCGGATACAATAGCTGATGTAATCAAGCGGGATCAACAGGATTCCGAAAGAGACATAGCTCCACTCAGGCAGGCGGATGATGCCATCCTGATTGATTCTTCCCGGCTTTCTGTTGATGAGGTGCTTACAAGTATGATTGCGACGTGTCGTAAAATAATTGAGGCAGCAAAGTCATACTTATGAAAATTATTCTTGCAAAACAAGCCGGTTTTTGTTTCGGGGTAAAACGTGCGACGCGTATTGCCTTTGAGGCGGCCGATAAAAGTCAGAAAACCTATACACTCGGACCGATTATTCATTCACCTCAAGTGGTTGGAAAACTGGAAAATTTAGGAATTCACGCTCTTGATTCTCTTGATGGTATTGACAGTGGAACCATAATTATTCGCTCTCATGGAGTCGAACAGAAAGAGATCAATGAGGCACAGCAGAAAAATCTTGATATAGTGGATGCCACCTGTCCCTTTGTAAAAAAGGCTCAGGATCATGTAAAAAGTCTGTCAAATGCCGGCTATGTTGTCGTTGTCGTTGGTGATGCCGACCACCCTGAAGTTCAGGGAATTGTTTCCTATGGCAGTGATACTGTTTTCGTGGTTGCCTCAGGCGAGGATGCTAAAAAACTCCCAAAAATGAAAAAAGTAGGCATAGTTGCGCAGACAACTCAGTCTTTTGAAAATTTAAATAATGTGGTGGGGGAATGTTTGCTGCGGAGTGGTGAAATCCGCGTGTATAACACGATCTGTGATGCGACCTCGGTCCGTCAGGAAGAGGCACGGAAACTTGCTGGTCAAGTTGATTGTATGCTGGTAATCGGCGGGTTTAACAGCGCTAACACTCGGCGATTACGTGAGGTTTGTGCAGAACTTCAGCCGCGTACTCATCATATTGAAACAGCTGAAGAGATTAATCCCGTGTGGTTTAAAGGAGCAGAACTTGTCGGGGTCACTGCAGGAGCTTCAACTCCGAAGTGGATTATCGACGAAGTTATGAGCAAAATTGAGGAATTGAATAAAAGCGATTGAATTTTTTAGTTCATATTGCTACATTGCCAAGCTCAATAAAAACAGAAGAACGATAAACGTCCAGGGGGTATGGTGTAATGGTTAATTTTAAAAGGCTTGACGCTGCCGGAGAAGAGAATGAGGAACTCGACGGCGAGCAACAGAGCAGTGAATTTGCAGCACTTTTCACTGAAAGTTTAAAAGATCGTCCCGAACGGGATAAAATCATAGAGGGAACTGTAGTACGCGTGGATGTAGATACGGTCCTTGTTGATATTGGTTTGAAGTCGGAAGGTCATGTGCCGCTTGCCGAGTTTTTGAATGTTGATGGTGAGACATCTGTGCGTGTCGGCGATAAAATCCGTGTTCTGATGACTCGTCAGGATGGAAAAAAGGGGTATGTTCTTTCCAAAAAGAAGGCAGATTATCTTTCTGTATGGGATAAGCTTGGTGATGCGTGTCAGGAGGGTGGCATCATTGATGGCACTATTACCAGCAAAGTGAATGGAGGTTTTACCGTTGATATTGGCGGCGTTCAGGCGTTCCTGCCTTCTTCACAGGTTGATATCCGTCCTTCATCCGACTCTGACAGCTATATAGGTGTGAAAGGCCGTTTCAAGGTTATTAAAATAAACCAACGTCGTGATAATATTGTACTGTCCCGTCGTGCTGTTCTTGAAGAGGAGCGTGCGTCAATACGCGACGTCACTCTTGAGAAGCTTGAGGAAGGTCAGATAGTTGAAGGTACAATTAAAAATGTTACCGATTATGGCGCTTTTGTTGATCTGGGCGGTGTTGACGGTCTGCTCCATGTATCTGATCTTTCCTGGGGCAGAGTCGGTAAGCCGACGGATGTTCTAAAGCCTGGTCAACTGATTACTGCCAAAATCCTTAAATTTGACCGTGCTAAGGGGAAAATATCCCTTGGTATCAAGCAGACACTGACTGACCCCTGGCTTGAAGTACCTGCCAAATTTCCAATTGGAGAGCGCGTACGCGGTCGGGTTGTCAGCCTGATGGAATACGGTGCTTTTGTTGAGTTGGAGTCCGGTATTGAAGGTCTGATTCATGTCTCGGAAATGTCGTGGACAAAACGTGTTCGTCGGGCAGCGGATATACTGAATATTGGTGACGAAGTTGAAACAATAATCCTTGGAATTGATATGGGAAATCGTAAGATTTCTCTAGGACTCAAGCAGACTTCTGAGAATCCATGGACAACAATTGCCGAGAAATACCCCGCTGGTACCAGAATTGAAGGTCAGATCAAAAATATGACTGATTTCGGGATGTTTATTGGTATCGAAGATGGCATTGATGGACTGGTACATGTCTCTGATATGTCGTGGACTAAGCGCATCAAGCACCCCGGTGATGTATACGAAAAGGGAAGTCTTGTACAAGCAGTCGTTCTGAAAGTTGATGTTGAAAATGAGCGTCTTTCTCTTGGTATCAAGCAGCTTGAGCCTGATCCATGGAGTCTTGCACCGGGTAAATATCGTGCCGGTGCTCTGGTTACCGGTAAGGTTACTTCTCTGACTGATTTTGGTGTTTTTGTTGAACTTGAAGAAGGTATTGAAGGTCTGATCCATGTGTCTGAATTGTCTCGTGAAAAAGTTGCATCCGCAAAAGAATTTGCAGCAATTGGTGACAATCTTGAGGCTGTCGTTTTAAGCTGTGATCCTAAAGACCGTCGTATCTCTCTTTCAATTAAAACAATGCATGTTGCAGTCGAAAAAGCAGAATTCGAGCAGTATATGGGATCACAGGGCGAATCAACATCAACATTTGGTGATTTGCTAAAGCAGAGCTTGAACAACAGATCTAATTAATATTAAGTGCTGAGGATAGTATGACCAAAAGTGAACTCATCGAAAAAGTTGTTCAATCACACGGGATGCTGAATATTAAGGTCTCTGAAATTGTAGTAAATACAGTTTTTGATTCAATAGAAGAGGCACTTAAATCCGGTGATAAAGTTGAAATCCGCGGATTTGGAAGTTTTACGATTCGTGAACGTCTTGGACGTGAGGCCAGAAATCCAAAAAGTGGCGAAGTTGTACGCATACCGTCCAAGAAAACGCCATTTTTTAAAACAGGAAAAGAACTGAAAGAACGGGTTAACTGCTGATAAACCGTATTTGCTGACAGTTCGCCCGAATGGTGGAACTGGTAGACACAAGGGACTTAAAATCCCTCGGCTGAAAAGCTGTGCCGGTTCGATTCCGGCTTCGGGCACCAGGTAACAATCTAATAAGATGCAATGAAGTACTTAAGCCCCTAGAAATAGGGGCTTTTTTATTGGCTGTTATCTTTTGTTGTCCAATCTGGTATGGCTGAATCCAGTAGGTATGGCGGTATTTGTGGCGGTATTTAGGTGTGCCGTCAAGATAGATAACGCCAAAAAGGAGGAAACGCCATGCCTAAAAGGATTACGCCGCTATCTGATATTCAAGTCAAGTGTGCCAAAGCGAAAGTGACCGATTATAAGCTTGCTGACGGTGGGGGGCACTGGTTTTCGCAATATCCTTTCGTACCCTGCACCAACTTATTTGGCTCTTATTTGATCGGTCTGATTTCAACCACCAATTGCGTATCACTTTGGTAAACACTATATTCCCATAAACCTTTTGCTTCGATCAGCATATGCACATTATCGCCTTGTGGCACGGTCGTTACAGTTGACACTGGTGTGCCGAAATCGACAACATCAAGTCGTCGGCGTAGCGACGCAGGCAATCCGGTCTTCAGAAAGTCAACGACAATACTATTGCTTTGCTGCCGCACATCAACACCTATTTGGTTATTGGGCAGGTCAATAATAATTATGCCTTCTCCATTCACGCCACGCCGGAACTCAATATCTCGCAATAACGACAGTTGAAGTGATGATAGAGGTTGAGGCATGCTGTTGCTTTCTCCACACCCGCTAAGGGTTAACAGTGCCACAAACAACAGGGCTTTTGCAAAACTACTCATCCACAAGTTACTTCTCATACTCGAAACTCCTTTCATTGGGGTCTGAGTAACAAATGGACGGAAAGTCGGCATAAGCTTTTCACATCCGCCCCATATTTATTCTGCTTCACGACGTAAAGGCCCTAATTCGCCTCATTCCAAGGCTTCAGTCATCAGACAGTACCAGTCGCAGTTCCTGGTACACCATACTAAATAGCGGCTGCGGTTGAATTAAGTATGGTGTCCCAAGCATAATACGACGACCGGTGTTGCCGAAAGTTGGACATTCGTCTCTTTCGCTTTCGTAGTGGAAATAATCTTGTTCCGATACAGTCTTTGGGCTACAATGTAGCTCAAAGGAGAAATATTATGTTAGCAACTCATAACTCTGTTGTCCGCGCAAGAATTGACGGAGATATTAAAAATGAAGCCGAAGCGGTGCTTGCTTCTATCGGTCTTACAGCCTCTGATGCTTTCCGCATGCTGATGATGCGCATTGCAAAAGAAAAACAGCTACCGTTTGCGCCGCTTATTCCCAATGAGGAAACTATTGAGGCGATGAGGGCCGCCCGACGTGGCGAGCTTGTTTCGGTTGGCTCCGCAGATAACCTCCTTGAGATGCTAAATGCGGGAGATTAGATATGTCGGTCGCTTCAAGCGCGACTACAAGCGGGAAAAATTTGGACGACATGGAAAAACACTTGATGCCACGCTGATGGGTGTTGTGCGTCTGCTTGCCGCCGCCGAAGTATTGCCACGCCGTAATTTCGATCATCCGCTTTCTGGTGATTGGGCCGATCACAGAGACTGTCACATTAAGCCTGATTTGATCCTGATTTACCGGAAACCGGATGGTGACAATCTCGATTTAGTTCGTCTCGGTTCGCATAGTGAAATAGGTTTGTGATTATTTGATAGTTTGAAATTAACTGTGATTCTCTTTCTGGTTTTAATCGCCTTTTTCCCGCTCTTCCTTACTGCTCCACCATTTTCATTCTCTCGGCAACAACTTATTTATTCCATTAAGCCTTCAAGATGGCATTAATCCATGGCCAATTTGAGAGGCTTTTCATGCTTGTTTTATCTGATGCCATTTGAGTTAAGCCGTGCTCTGC
>JAYTVV010000268.1:0-1570 GCA_043743795.1 Geobacteraceae bacterium | reverse complement strand
AACCGGGCCAATGTAAAATCGAATGAAGCCGGCCTGAAATACTTTCTTCTTGGTGCATTTTCAACCGGCTTCCTGCTCTACGGTATGGCCCTGACCTATGGTGCTACCGGAACGACCCGCATTGCGAAAATAGCAGTGGCCGTCGGACAAATGAGCCTGCCTTCGGCTAATATCATGCTGGTGGCTGGGATGTTGCTGATGTTGACCGGATTCGCTTTCAAGATTGCCGCTGCACCGTTCCACATGTGGACACCGGATGTCTATGAGGGTGCTCCAACACCCATGACCGCATTCATGTCAGCCGGCCCCAAGGCCGCAGGTTTTGCTGCCGCACTGCGTATCTTCCTGGTTGCCCTTCCCACACTGCAGGTTGAGTGGAGCCAGGTTCTGTGGGTTCTGGCGGTTGTTACGATGACCGTTGGTAACATCACAGCACTGCGCCAGGACAACATTAAGCGCATGCTGGCCTACTCCTCGATTGCCCACGCCGGTTATGCTCTGGTCGGTTTTACCGCCGGTAACGGTACCGGTACCGCCGGAATCCTGTTCTACATGCTCTCCTATGCCTTCATGAATATTGGAGCATTTGCGATCATTATTCTGGTGGGCAAAAAGGGTGAGACCAATGGCAATGTGCAGGATTTTGCCGGATTCGGTGTCAAACACCCGGTTCTGGCAGTGGCCATGTCCATATTCCTCTTCTCCCTGGCCGGCATGCCGCCAACTGCGGGTTTCATCGGTAAATTTTACCTCTTCTCCGGTGCGATTCAGAAAGGCTATATCTGGCTGGCCATCATCGGTGTCCTCAACAGCGCCGCATCGGTGTACTACTACCTGCGGGTGATGGTGTATATGTATATGAAAGATTCAACGGAGGAGTTTGACTGGATGCAGGTAACGGCACCCATGGCGCTCTGCGTTGCAATATCTGTCTTTGGCTCGTTGATTCCCGGCATAATTCCATCGCTGATACTTCAGTTTGCACAGCAGGCAATCAAACTAATCTAACCCCCTTTTTCATTGCTTATAATAAACGGGCGATCTCATCGAGATCGCCCGTTTATGTTGACGGCTATAATCATGGGCATTAATGGTATATCGGCAAGCGCTCCTGGATCAGGACGTAGGGACTGACTATCAGCATCGCAAATTTTTTCTGCCGGTCTTCATTCCAGCTATGTATCTGGGCCTCGGATGGCTTCCCGATTTTACCCGAAGTGATCCATTCTTTTATACGAGCTGCGTCATCCCCGGCCATTTTTACGGCCGTTTCCACTAAATCAAGGCTGTCATCAACCAGAATTACTCCACCTCGCTCCAGATGGGCGCGCAGACAATCCCATTCGGCTTCGTCGACTGATAATGCAAGCTCTTCTCTACTCGGTATCATTTGAAGAAACCTTTCTCGATACATTTGTCACGAACATCCAGGGTGACATCGATGGCGGTTTTTTGTTCCTGGGTCATCCCGGCATAGCCAAGAGCCTCTTTGGTCGTTACCATGGTGTGCACATAGTTTTCAAAACTGACGTCGCGGGGAAGGTTGTTGCCGACGCAGGTACAAAACTTT
>JAYTVV010000267.1:0-2569 GCA_043743795.1 Geobacteraceae bacterium | reverse complement strand
CGAAACCTGACGGTACCGCGACCATAGCTGTCCTCCGTACCGCGGATGATGATCCCGGTTTCCCCGACAATACCTTCTTTTGACATGCCTGCGTGAGTTCGGTCATTTTTTGGCTTGAAAATTTTAAACCACACAACAGTAAAGCTTATTGATGCAAGCGACCAGAGAAAAACTTGGCCCGACGCAGGAAAGTCGGACCAAAGCAGCTTTACACAACCAACAATCAATGCCCCAAATCCAAACCAGATAATCGTAAACGAGGGGACAATCAACTCAAGTCCAATCAAGCAAAATCCAGCAATAATCCAGTACCACCACTCTAGCTGCATATACATTCCTTTATTTGGCATTATGTTACGATAAAGTATAGCAGGAAAACATCAAAGAGACAGTAGCCAGCTGAAATTTCTACTTGCTTCAATACTTGGATACTGCAATACTTGCAACATAAGGAGATGCACCATGGACGTTAACACAATCGCCGGTTCGACTCTACTCGTGAAAACAGCGCAAACACAACAGGCCATGTCTATTTCAATAATGAAACAGGCAGCTAACCAGCAGGACCAGATAGCAAATCTGCTGGCTCAAAATGCTTCAAAGGCACCAACACCTGCGCCGCAAAACAGCGGCTTTACATTTTCTACCTACGCGTAAGCGAATAACCAGTGAAATGGCAAAGCCGGCTTTTAAGCCGGCTTTTTTTATAGGTATTGTCCGGCATGATAGGAACTGCGAACATATGGTCCACTCTCTACATGAGAAAATCCAGCTCTGAGCGCTAGCTCACGTAGCTTCACAAATTGCTCGGGCCTGACATATTCCTGTACAGGATAGTGTTTTTTGCTTGGAGCCAGATACTGACCGATACTGAGATACATGCAATTCACTCTGCGCAAATCATGTATTACCTGCTCAATCTCATATTCTTCTTCACCCATCCCCAGCATAACACCTGACTTACTACTGATATGCGGCGCCAGTGTATGGCACTGCATCAGAAGATCCAAAGAACGTTGATAATCAGCTCCTGAACGGACGTGATACAATCGCGGCACCGTTTCGAGATTATGAGCAACAATGTCAGGCTGTGAAGCTACGACACACTCCAGACTTTGATGATTACCTTGAAAATCAGGGATCAGCACCTCGATTCGGGTTTTGGCAGACATATTCCTGATCGCTGACACCGTTTCGAAATACTGTGTTGCACCGCCATCCGGCAGGTCGTCACGGGTCGGACTCGTGATGACAACATGCGCCAGCTTCAAACGCGCAACAGCTTCAGCTACCCGGGCCGGTTCATCAACATCAATTGGTTGCAAAGTATGTTTTTCTACGTTGCAGAAGCTACACTGACGGGTACAGTTTGTTCCCAATATCAGGAAAGTGGCCTGACCGCAGGAAAAGCATTCAGAGATATTTGGGCACATCGCCTGCTGACAGACGGTATTCAGGCGCAACTCACCTAACAGGCGCCGCATTTCAGACTGCCCGCCCTGAGTAACCTTCTTCCGTAACCACTCTGGTTTGCGCTGAATCTTCACTCCACCTCTCCTTGCAGGTTCCAGCGATCAGTTGTGTATTTTTCTGTGAGCAGCAGTTGAGATACCTGCTGCTCATCGCTTGACAATCGACAATCAAAAACTTCAGCAGCCATCCGGCACTTGAAAGCCTCTACAAGCATTATTTTTAACTGGGAGGGGGCTGTGGAGATGCCACAATCAAGAAGACTCGTTGTACCCTGAGCATGCTTTGGCGATCGGTCAGTCATATACATCAAGCCGGTCAACGCATGGTTTGCGATCGGTACCGACCCATGTTGAAATATCACATTCTTACTTCGCCGCTGGGCATTTCCACCAATTTTTTTGCCATCAATCACGATATCAAATGATTCCTTACCAGCGAAACAGAAAGCAGTCCGTATGCCAAGTGGCTCAACACAGGAAACACTATCTAACGCGTATGATGCAGTAAGTCCAAGGGAGTGATAAAAATCAATGAGGAAGCCTGTTAAGATTCGGAAAGATTCTTTAACAGACGATACTGACGATACATGCTCAGGCGAGCAGACAATACTGTAGGTCAATTCATCCGCGTGGTAAATCACACCACCACCACTGATGCGCCTGATAATCGGAAGTAAATCTGTACCGCAACGTTCCAGATCGAGCACATCAGCGGCTTTCTGAAAACGGCCCAGAGATAATGACGGTGGGTTCCAACCATAAATCCGCAGGATTGGATTTGAACTGTTCTTGTTAAATGAATTTAGTAGCGCTTCATCAATGGCCATATTTTCAGGGCCACGCAAAGGACCGGTATCGATGAGGCGCCAAGAAGGTAAATTCAAAATTGATGTAATCTCCGTCGTTGGTTTCAATTTTAGAGAGTATACCAGAAGTACCCATGTTTCCAAAGGTTCAAACGCAAAAAGCCCCGCCACCATTTCTGGTAGCGGGGCTTTTAATTTTATTCCCGGCGGCGACCTACTTTCCCACACAGTTACCCGTGCAGTATCATCGGCCCTGAGGGGCTTAACTTCCGTGTTCGAGATGGGAACGGG
>JAYTVV010000266.1:0-33463 GCA_043743795.1 Geobacteraceae bacterium | reverse complement strand
TGCTGCCGTCGGTACCGCCCTGCCCGAGACTCTGGTGCCGATTGTGGCCATCATGTTCGGCACCTCCGAAGCGGGCCACAAAATTGGTGTAGGGGCCATTATCGGCGCCCCGTTCATGCTCGGCACACTGGCTTTCTTCATTAGTGGCCTGGCAGTCATATGGCATCGTAAAAAACGTGACGATTACCCGGTTATGCGGGTTGACACCGTCGTCATGCGACGCGACATGGAGTACTTTATGGTGCTCTACGCCGTGGCAATTGCGGCATCTTTCCTTGGCGGGCACCCGGTCATCAAAACCTTTATTGCTGCAGTGCTTTTCCTGACCTATGCCGGTTATGTTCTGAAAACGCTCAAAGGCGGCGGCGAACCAGAAGCACATGAGATCGAAGAGTCGGAGATTGACCCCTGCTACTTCGCCCCCAAATCCCATGACCCACAGATGGCAATTATCGGCTTCCAGGTATTGAGTTCGCTGCTGCTGATTGTGTGGGGATCATACATATTTGTTGAGAAAGTACAGATAATTTCCGAACAGATGGGCATATCACCCTTCATCCTGGCAATGATTATTGCGCCGATAGCAACGGAGTTACCGGAAAAATTTAATAGTGTGATCTGGATTGGCAAGGGGAAAGATACCCTGGCAATCGGCAATGTCACCGGAGCTATGGTGTTTCAGGGATCGATCATTACCGCTATCGGCATCATGATGACTGATTGGCAGCTCAACACAGCCGCACTTCTGACCGTGGCGCTGACATTTGCTTCGGTGGGTGCCGCGTATCTGCAGATCCGGATTAAAAAGCATCTGACGCCCGGCACCTTGCTTGTTGGAGGGGTATTTTACTTTCTGTTTCTGGTGCTTATCTTCATCGGGAAAATTTAGATCCCTGCTCAGTTCCGCGTCGCGTCATTTCAGAATCGATCAGGTTGAGGATCTCGAATTTCTTCAACGACCACACCGGCGCGACCAGATTGTCTCGTCCACCATCGCCAGTCAGGCGATGAATCAGGATACGAGGATCAAGCCGTTCCAGAAAGTCACATACCAGTCCGGCATACTCGTCCCTATCCATCACCCTCACCTCGCCACGGCCGTACATATCTGCCAATCGAGTCCCCTTCATGACATGCAGCAGATGCAGTTTGACACCATCCACACCAAGACGATTGAGTTCTCCAGCCATTGCAAGCATATCTTCTCGTGTTTCACCCGGCAGACCGAGAATAATGTGCGCACAAACCATCAGCCCCCGTGATTTGGCTCGATGAATGGCATCGGCAGAACAGCTGTGATCATGCCGGCGATTGATCAGAGACAAACTTCGGTCGTGGATCGACTGCATACCAACCTCCACCCAGAGGTACGTATGGTTGGAAAGTTCGTGGAGATAATCAAGAATAGCGTCAGGAAGACAATCAGGACGGGTCGCAACGATAAGTCCAACGACATCTGAAACAGCACCTGCAGTGGAGAACAGCCCCCGCAAATGATCCACCGATGCATACGTATTGGAATACGCCTGAAAATAGGCAATAAATTTAGAGGCACGGTACTTGCGGCGCATAACCTCTTTGCCATCTTCAAGTTGTGCAGAAACATCAAGATCGCGCCGAATCCCATGCGACCCAGACCCATGGCCTCCGCAATAGATACAGCCTGCCGTATCAAGCGCACCATCTCTGTTTGGACAGGAAAATCCGGCATCTATCGAGATGCGTTGCACTTTGCAGCCAAAGATATTTTTGAGCTCGGTTGAAAATGTATTGTAATGTTTAGATTGTGGCATATTCAGCGGCAGGCAGACGATGGCTGCTTCTTCTCAACTCGCTCAACCCAACTCTGCTCTGTTGACAGAGTCCTCAGAAATTCCCCGGCAAATAAAAATTTAACAAAAGCCATCGGAACACTGATAAAATCCTTACCGCGCCCCACCGTCATAGCGTAGCCGTTCTTACCACCCCGCTCCCATTTCTCTACCGAAACCGTCGTCACTATTTCCTCCGTTTGCTCACCGGAAGAGAACTTGTGTGGATTAAGCTTTTCCTTACACGGAACGGAAGAGTTTGCCACCTGAGTTATCATCAGCCACAATCCAAAGGCCTCATCAGGTTCACAGATGAAACGAATTTGGGTAACATCAGCAGGATTTGTTTTTGGGGTCAACTTGAAAAAACGGAGATGAATTCTACCGATCCGCTCCGTAACGTGACCATGTTCTTCATTAACTTTGACCGCAGTTCGTATTTCAACTCCGGTAGAGTGTGAAAATATTTCGTAGCATCGATAACGGGTAAGGTTCTCAGTTTGCGGCATATTAGCTCTCCGGATTTGAACATCGGTAACGGTTTTTATCGGCTTTAAGCAGGAAACAACGAATTCCACTTAAACAAAAAGAGCGGCATCGCTGCCGCTCTTTACTAGTATCAATTATATGGAGACAATCTATTTACGGACAGATTTACCTGCAACCTGCATACGGATAATCGCCCGCTCCAGAGCTGCTTCGTAAATCTTATGCTGTTTATCTTCAGAAGTCAGTTTTTTAAGAGCTTCTTCAGCACGACCAAGAGCTGCCTTTGCACGTTCAACGTCGATCTCTGCAGCGGTCTCAGCTGTTTCTACCAGCACAATAATTTTATCGTCGCAAATTTCAAAGTATCCCCAGTTAAGCGACATATGCTCAGTGACGCCGTTGTTCTTATAGGCAAGCTCACCTATCTTGAGAGAGGTCAGAAACGGTGCATGACCAGGTAATATGCCGAATTCTCCGAGCTTACCTGTTGCAGTAACCTCTTCAACCTCAGTGTCAACAACCTTTTTATAGGGAGTAACTATTTCTAACTTCATCTTTTCAGCCATATATCATTCCTTGGAAGGGAGCTGTGCTCCCGTAAGGTTATTATACTGCAGCCAGTTTAGCAGCTTTTTCGATGGCCTCTTCAATTGTGCCAACCATGTAGAATGCCTGCTCAGGCATGCTGTCATGCTTACCAGCGACGATTTCCTGAAAGCCCTTAATGGTGTCTTTCAGCTCAACGTATTTGCCTGGCGATCCGGTGAATGCCTCAGCGACGAAGAATGGCTGGGACAAGAAGCGCTGAATCTTACGTGCTCGGGCAACAACAAGCTTGTCTTCTTCAGAGAGTTCGTCCATGCCGAGAATAGCAATGATATCCTGAAGGTCCTTATACTTCTGCAGAACATACTGAACTGAACGGGCAATGGCATAATGTTCTTCGCCAATAACCTGTGGATCAAGAATACGCGATGATGAGTCAAGCGGGTCAACAGCTGGGTAGATGCCAAGCTCGGCAATCTGGCGGGAAAGAACAGTTGTCGCATCCAAGTGAGCAAAAGCGGTAGCTGGAGCCGGATCGGTCAAGTCATCGGCAGGTACATAAATAGCCTGTACCGAAGTAATGGAACCTTTTTTAGTTGAAGTAATACGTTCCTGAAGCTCACCCATTTCAGTAGCCAGCGTCGGCTGGTAACCAACAGCAGATGGGATACGACCGAGAAGAGCCGAAACTTCGGAACCGGCCTGAGTAAAACGGAAAATATTATCAATGAAGAGCAAAACATCCAGACCATCTTCGTCACGGAAGTATTCTGCAATCGAAAGCGCGGTCAAAGCGACACGTGCGCGGGCACCTGGAGGCTCATTCATCTGACCGTAAACAAGCGCAGTCTTTTCCAATACGCCGGTTTCCTTCATCTCCATCCAGAGGTCGTTTCCTTCACGAGTACGCTCGCCGACACCTGCGAAAACAGAGTAACCGCCGTGCTGACGGGCGATATTGTTAATAAGTTCCATAATAAGAACTGTCTTGCCTACTCCGGCGCCGCCAAAAAGGCCGATCTTGCCGCCTCGAGCATATGGTGCAAGAAGGTCAACAACCTTGATGCCGGTTGTGAACGCTTCAACTTTGGTTGACTGGTCTTCAAAAGAAGGCGCCTCGCGGTGGATAACGTACTCTTTTTCGTTGCCGATAGGGCCCATTTCGTCAACAGGCTCCCCGATTACGTTCATGATACGACCAAGAGTTTTGGCACCAACAGGAGCACAGATCTGTTTGCCGGTATTGGTAACGACCTGACCACGCTTGAGTCCGTCAGTGGAGTCCATTGCGATGGTACGAACAGAGTTCTCACCCAGATGCTGAGCAACTTCCAGCACCAGATTGTTTTCACGGTCATCAATGGCCGGATTTGTCACGCGCAGTGCGTGGTAGATCTCCGGCAGTTGGCCGGGCTCAAATTCAACGTCGATAACGGCGCCGATGACCTGCGAAATTTTACCTGTTTTCTGACTCATGGAACGGTGTCCTCCTGCGGCCGTGCGGCCTCATATAGTATTACGTATAGTTTTATTAACCTTTAATCGACTCAGAGCCGGAGATAATTTCCATCAACTCCGTAGTAATGGCGGCCTGACGCGCCCGGTTGTACTGGAGGGTCAACTTGCCTATCATTTCGTTTGCATTCTTTGAGGCGCTGTCCATAGCGGTCATACGGGCACCGTGTTCACCGGCCACCGTCTCCAACATAGCTTTAAATATCTGCACTTCAATGTTCTTTGGCAGTATTTCAGCAAGAAGGTCACTCACAGAAGGCTCATAGATAAACTCTACTGGCGTCTCATCAGAAGAGCCAGACTCTACCTGAGCGACCGGAAGCATTTGCTCAAAGGTTATATCCTGCGTCATCACCGTACGGAAAGAGTTATAGAGCAATTCGACCTGATCATATTCTTCAGCAACAAAACCGTCGATAACTTCCTGTGCAAGCATGGCAGCGGTCTGATAGTTCGGCTTAGCCAGAACATTGGCGAAGTTCTTTGATACCGTATAGCGGCTCTTGAGAAACTCATACCCTTTGCGACCAACGGTCATGATGCTGATCTGCTCAAACGAATCTTTCTTTTCCTTGATAAAACGATCAGCGGCTTTACACAGGTTGGTATTAAAACCACCACACAAACCTCTGTCCGATGTAAGTACAATTAAAAGAAGTTTTTTAGCCTCTCTTTTTTCGAGCAGAGGATGTAAATCGCCTTCAAGGTTAGCAGCCAATGATTGCAGCACTTCACCCAGTTTTTTCGCATACGGGCGAGCAGCCACAACATTTTCCTGGGCGCGGCGCAGTTTTGCAGCCGAAACCATTTTCATGGCTTTGGTAATCTGGCGAGTATTTTTTACGGATACAATCCGTTTTTTAATGCTTTTAAGGCTTGCCATAACTCAAACCGTCCTTGTTACGCGGTAAATTCTTTTTTCAACTGACCCATAGCGGCAATAATTCTGCCTTTCATATCGTCATCAATGGCTTTTTTGTCGCGTAGTTCAGCAAGCAGTTCGGCCTGACGGTTATCAAAGAACGCGTACAGCTCGATCTCATATTTCTTGAGCGCCGAAACCGGATATTCATCCAAAAAGCCATTATTAGCAGCAAATATGATCAATACCTGTTTTTCGTTTGGAACCGGACGGTACTGAGGTTGCTTGAGAATTTCAACCAAACGCACACCACGCTCAAGCTGCATCTGTGTTGCCTTGTCAAGGTCTGAACCGAACTGAGCGAAAGCGGCCATCTCACGATACTGCGCGAGGTCGAGACGGAGAGTACCAGCGACCTGCTTCATGGATTTAGTCTGCGCAGAACCACCGACACGGGAAACCGAGAGACCAACGTTGATTGCCGGACGTACGCCGGAGAAGAACAGGTCGGATTCCAGATAAATCTGGCCATCGGTGATAGAAATAACATTGGTCGGGATGTAGGCTGAAACGTCGCCAGCCTGTGTTTCGATAATCGGCAACGCGGTCAGTGAGCCTGCGCCGCGAGCATCGGAGAGTTTGCAGGCACGCTCAAGCAGACGGCTGTGCAGATAAAAAACGTCGCCTGGATATGCTTCACGTCCTGGCGGACGACGAAGCAGCAGGGAAAGCTGACGATAGGCAACAGCCTGCTTTGAAAGATCATCATAAATAATCAGTGCATGCTTACCACTGTCGCGGAAGAACTCGCCCATAGTTACGCCGGTATACGGTGCAATGAACTGAAGCGGAGCGGATTCGGAAGCAGTTGCAGCGACAACAATTGTGTAATCCATAGCGCCGTGCTCAGTCAGCTTGGAAACAACCTGAGCAACAGTCGAACGCTTCTGGCCGATAGCAACATAAATACAGACAACATCGCCACCTTTCTGGTTGATGATCGTATCGATGGCAACAGCGGTCTTGCCAGTCTGACGGTCACCGATGATCAGCTCGCGCTGGCCACGACCAATTGGAACCATAGAGTCAATAGCTTTGAGGCCGGTTGCCATCGGCTGATGAACTGACTTACGGTCAACGATGCCGGGGGCCTTGATCTCTACTTTACTGAAGCTGCTGGTATTGATGGCGCCTTTGCCGTCGATAGGCTGACCGATTGCATTAACAACGCGACCGATCAGGGCATCACCTACCGGAACTTCGGTAATACGGCCGGTACGTTTGACGGTGTCGCCCTCTTTAATCTCGGAGAATTCACCGAGAATAGCGGCACCAACGTTATCTTCTTCAAGGTTGAGAACCATTCCGGTCACGCCGCCGGGAAACTCCAGCAACTCGCCTGACATGGCACCAGCCAGGCCGTGAATACGGGCAATACCGTCACCGATTGAGATGATTGTGCCGGTCTCCGACACCTCAACTTCTTTGCCATACTCTTTGATCTGTTTTTTGATAATCTCGCTGATCTCTTCGGCTCTGATTTCCATGGATGCTCCTACCCCTTCTGTAATATATCTTTAATCTGTTTAAGCTGAGTTTTGACACTATTATCGTATGCAATGTCGCCTATCTGAGTTACTACACCACCAAGCAGAGAAACATCTACAACCATATTCGGCACAACTTTATTGCCGGTCTTCTTTTCAAGAACGCTCTGTATTGCGACAACCTGGGTGTCATCCAAAGCAAAAGCGGTGGTAATGACAGGACGGATCACACCGGAGAATTCATCAGCCAACTTTTCATAGGTCTGTACTATCTGACCGAGAAATGCGACGCGGTTCTTGTCTACCAGCAACATCAGAAAATTTCCTACCAATTCAGAGCAGGCCGCTTTATCGCTCAACTCTTTCATGATATTTTTTTTCTGCAGCAAAGTAAGAGCCGGGTCAGCAAACGCTGCCCTCAACTCGCTATTGGCACTAAAAATACGGTCTATTTTGGAAAGTTCATCACGGAAGCTGTCAGTCAGACCACCTTCTGAACCAAGCTGAACAAGTGCTTTGGCATATCGTTTCGCTAGCGCGTTATTGATCACTGGATCTGTACCACCTTGTCAAGATATTCGCCGACAAATCGGTCGTGGTCACTCTTCTGGATTGCACCAACCAACTTACCTGTTGCAATTTCAACTGCAAGCCTGGCCGCTTCAGCACGCAGTTCGTTACGGGCCTTCAACGTTTCCTGCTCAGCTGACAAAGCCGCCTGAGCTACAATTCTTTGTGCGGCACTGTTCGCTTCAGCGATAATGCGACCCTTCTCCTGCTCACCTTCACGAATAATTGCAGCATGCAACTCATCAATTTCTTTTGACGCCTGGTCAAGCTTGACACCATATTCACGTAACTTTGCTTCAGCAGCATCACGGGCAGCTTCGGCGTCTTTCAGACTCTTCTCTATATCAGCCTGGCGGGCAGCCAGAGATCCTTTAACGTCAGCTTTTTTGAGTGCCCACACGACAATACCGACCAAAACGGCAAAGTCAAGAATTCTCCAGCCAAAGTCTTTCATCTGGGCGCCGCTGTCAGCATGATGCGCTCCGCCGCCCTCAGAAGCAAAACTAACAGAAGCAAACAGAATGACTGCCGAGATATACGCCAGCGTGATAATTATTTTTTTGGAGCGATCGGTTACCATATTCATAACTACAGGCTCCTCCCAAGGATTTTCTCGCAGATATCACCTGACAGAATCTCTGCTTGTTTTTTCAACAACTCCCGTGCTTCACCTGCTTCTTTTGCAACCCGGTCACGAATTGTAGCGAGTGATTCAGAGGCCTGCTTGCGCGCTTTCTCAAGCACTGCTGCTTCTTCAGCCTGGGCAACCTTCAGAGCGTCGGCACGGATAATTCCTGCTTCACTCTTAGCGGCATGCAAACGTGCTTCATACTGCGCCATCTTGGACTGTACTTCCGCGTCAACTGAAACCGTTTTCTCGCGTGCCGAGTCAATCACCTGACGACGGTCCGCCAAGACCCTGCGGATCGGCTTGTACAGAAAGACATTGAGAACGAGAACGAGGATTCCGAAATTGATCAGCTGGATTACGAACGATAAATTTAATTCAATCACGACCTACCCCTTACAGGTATGTTTAGCTGTATACTGTATCCACAGATACAGGTGTAAAACAGAGGCTAACTATCATAATTTTTGGACTGCTGTCAAGAAAATTGCACTGACACAGCTTATTTATTTTTGCGGCGCTCAGATATCCAGCAGATCAACGATACGAGTCAATTCATCTGAATCACTAAAGTGGATTTCCAACCGTCCACCTTTTACTCCGACTTTTCGAATAGAAACACGTGACTGGAAACGTTTCTGCAATTGTTCTTCCAATGCTGACATCAGCAGATCCGGCTGCTGTAAACGCTTAGTCAGACTTGGATGCGGATTAACCTTCAATTTTCGCACAAAATCTTCCGTAGCCCGAACACTTAATTGTCGATGAAGTATCTCGTGGCGCGCTTTTTCAATCAATTCGCCGTTTTCAAGCGGTAACAGGGCACGGGCATGCCCCATACTCAGCCGCTCTTCAACAATATCCTGCTGAATAACATCCGGCAGCTTGAGCAACCTCAGTGCATTGGTAACCGTCGTACGGTTTTTGCCAACCCTTCTGGCCACATCCTCCTGAGAGATACTAAACTGCTCAACCAGCGAACGATACGCCTGCGCTTCTTCAATAGCGTTTAGATCCTGCCGCTGAATATTTTCGATCAAAGCCAGTTCCATCACTGCGTCAGGCGTCGCTTCACGAATAACAATCGGGATTTCATGCAGTCCGGCTTTCTGAGCTGCCCGCCAACGACGCTCACCGGCAATAATCTCGTAATGATCATCTTTCCGGGTGACAACCAGTGGCTGAATAATCCCTTTTTCACGGATTGACGCAGCCAACTCATCCAGTTTTTCGGACGCGAAATGTTTTCTGGGCTGATTACGGTTGGGACGTATTTTTTCAACGGGGCAGATGAAGTAGTTTTTTGATTCATCGACTGTTTCTGTTACCTGCAACAGCGCAGCCATCCCTTTACCGAGGCCGCCTATTCTAGCCATTGTTCTTCTCCCTCTGAATTATCTCGCGCGCCAGCTGCAGATAACTGGTGGCACCGCGTGACGTAATATCATAATAAATAACCGGTTTCCCGTGGCTTGGCGCCTCAGCCAGGCGCACGTTGCGGGGAATAACAGACTCAAAAACCTGACCGGGAAAATGTGACCGGATCTCTGTTGCCACCTCTTTCCCCAGATTGCCGCGTGCGTCAAACATAGTCAGCAGGATTCCTTCTATAGTCAGCCGCGGATTGAGGTTTTTCTGAATCAGGCGTATAGTCTGCAGAATTTGCGAAAGCCCTTCCATCGCATAAAATTCACACTGCAGCGGGATCAAAACCGAGTCAGCAGCAGTCATGGCGTTAATGGTGAGCAGATTCAAAGAGGGAGGGCAATCAATAATAATATAGCGATAGTCGTCTGCTAACGGGGCCAACGCGCTCTTCAGCTTTTGCTCTCTCCCGCTGACAGTCGCCAATTCCAGCTCAACGCCGGTCAGATCCGCATTTGAAGGGATTATGTGCAGAAATGGCTGGCCGGTATCAACAATCAAGCCATTTGCTACGGAGTCGTTGATCAGGAGATCATAGATGGTATGGCGCAGTTGCGTCTTGTCAATACCCACACCGGTGGTTGCATTACCCTGCGGATCAATATCAATCAGCAAGGTCGGCCTCTCCGCCGCAGCTAACGATGCAGCAAGATTGACCGCGGTAGTTGTCTTGCCGACACCACCCTTCTGGTTGGCGATACAGATGATCTTGGATTGTGGCTTCAAGGGAATTATGCTCTTTTCAGGGGACGTTTTGGCGTTGCGCGATGCAACTCAGTATTGTTACGGTGGGCGGCCACATCAGCTTTTACTTCAGCCACATCAGCCTTTACTTCAGCCAATTCAGCTCTTACTTCTGCAATCTCATCAGAAAGACGCTTCTCTACACCATCCAAACGCTTACTCAGCCCCATAACTTTACTATCAACTACGGCAATATCATGTTTCAGCTCAACTCGCAGTTCATCAACTTTAGTATCAATCTTTTGGTTAAGTGTCTGAAAAGCTTCTAGTGTTATCTGGAACTTACTATCGATAGATTCAAGAAGTATTTCAAGATGATCTTTTTGCATAAATAAAACCCTCCAGATTTGCGTGGGCGGGAATGTAACACAGCTCTCAGTGATCGTCAAAGAAAAGACAAAAAAGGCGGGATTTCTCCAGCCTTCAGCAGACAGATCAGAGCTCTGCAAACCATTTTATTCAACTTTTTTTATAGAAAGAGATGATGCTCCGCGGTTGCTGATTCCTGCCCGCTGCACCGTCTGCAAGATCAACAATTCATTACGAGTCTCGTCGTAGAAGTAATCGGGCATGTAATTCTGGGTCTCGCGCGTATGCCATTTTTCTTCCAGACTTGAGCCATTCCAAACCAGGCTGTATACCGCCCCACGTTTGTAGGAACGGGCGTTACCCATTACCCAGAATCCGTCATTTTTGCCCACAACTATTTCACCCCTGGCAGTTACGTTGATACGCTGATTCATAAATATCCAACGATATTTGTCACCGGTCACCCGGATATTGGAATCATCCTCTTTCTGAAAATACAATTCAGAACCGCCAAACCTGTCGTTGCTGCGCCAAAGCTCACTGAGTTCCTGGTCATACACAACAAGATAGCCGTCTGGATTGATAGCCACGGTAAGCGTTTTGCCATCGCGGTCACGAAATTGGTTGATGCTGTATATTGTGCCATAGCGTGGCATTTTAAGCTTGTTTTTCAGTGTGATCGTAGATCCGACACGGGTTGCTTCAGCAACATCACCATAAAAATCGTCGCCACGTCCCATAGCCTGGGCAAACAGCTTTTTTGCCCCGCCTGACAAACTCATACTGCGGAAGAAGTATGGCAGTTTTTCTGCGACGCGTAAAAACTTGTCATCCTTGATCTGCCAGACCTGTGAAGCGAGTTCGCTGGAGCGGATGATGGTGACGTAAAGCTCTAAAGTGCCATCACTCGCTGTAATCGTATCCAGTGAAATAATTTTTTCTGTTGATTTGAACTCGACCTCGGCCACCAGCTTCATATCACTACCCTGACGGTAATAGCCAAGCCGCTGTTCTTCTGCCAAAAAGATCTCCCGGCTTCCGTCCGGCAGAGCAGAACCGATAGCCATAAGATTGGCCGCGCCGGTCAGTCGTTTGCTCACCCACCCGGCAGATGCAGCTACGTCCTGCTCCCGTGGCTTAATAAAACTGCCATCAGGCGGCACGACGGTGGCCAATGGCGCTGGTGGTTGCTGAACGTTAGCGTCCGACTGCCCACCAGAGTACAATTTAACGAGTTCAGCAGACAGCTTGTCAGCAAGCGTACCTATTGCTGGAATTAATTCGTCATCTGTTGCCCCTTGCACAAACGTTCGGGCAAGGGTTTTACCAGCCGGTGTCTTGACGACAGTATCAATACTGAAATTCTTGCCAATGGCAACATACGTGCCACTCACCACCGCATCTGCTTCAGCCACACTCCCCACAGCAACAATCTTGTCGCCATCCAGACGTGATGCCAGCAACGTTTGCAGTGTCACCTTGATCTCGTTACCATTTTGCATGCCGGGCGTGCGCAAATCCTCAACAAACACCTTTATTTGAGCAGCAAAAGACGGAATAGCGGCTAGCGAAGCTAACAGGGCGACCAATAAAATTATCATTTTTTTCATAGTTCCTCCGTGATTGTTAGTCCAAGGTAGCACGAGAAAATGCAGCTCGTCAAAAGAATAGCAATCACAAAAAAGGGCGGGATTTCTCCCGCCCTTCAGGACTTCAGATGATTTGTTGATTAGAATGTGTAGTTGAACTGAACTGTGGACATCCAAGGGTTATCTGCTTTGGAAAGCCCCATACCTGCGAGAAGATCAGTTTTGGGTGTTGTAGAATTCGATGTATCTTTATTCATGCCATCGCCGAGAATCAGATATGCAGCGGTCAAACCAACGGTGAGGTTGTCATACAGTTTGTAACCGGCTGTTGCGTTTAACTCAGTACCGATTGAAGCGCTTTTGGCAGCACCCTTCTTATCAACCTGTGCGTAACCAATGTTGGCGTTGTAGAATATTTTGTTGGCTGTGCCTTCATAACCGGCAAAAATGCCCCGCATACCCATACCCTTATTGGCGATATCAGTTGCACTAGGTGACGTGGAAGTATTGATGGTAGCACCGTTCCTTATTAACAGCCACATATTGGAAGCATTGAAGTAAGTAACAGCAGCGGCAGCTGTCTGCCAACCTTCGTAATCACCAGTTGTTTTTGTATTATTCTGACCGGAGAGATACAATACGGAAGCATTGACTTTGCCCGGCCCGACTGCAACCTTGGCTGTAGCATTACCACCAAAGGCAGACAATTTACGTGCGCTGTTGAAATCGCCAAACTGGTAGCCAAGAGCAGCGGTCAATGCGGCAGGACCGACCTTAGCATCAGCATTCACGCCTATCATGTTGGTGAATTCTGCAGGCCCAGCAGCGTTAAATTTACCCGCAGCAGTGTTGATAGAGCCAGGAGCAGGGGCAGCAGTGGCGCCAACTGCGGCGAAAAGAGCAGCGTCACGAGTGACAGCATAATAGTTAGCACCAACAGTAAGGTCTTTGTTAACTGCATACTTACCATCAAGAACATAGATGTCAACACTCTTTTTGTAATCAACAGAAGGAGCATTTGAGTTTGTAGCAGCAGAAGTGACGGCCAAGCTCTTCAATGTACTATCAACCCCACGGAAATAAGCAACTGTTCCAGTCAGAGCATTAAATTTTCTACTGATTTGTACACCAGCACCATCCCAGTTTCCAAAAGTACCCTGGTACGCATCATTAAACGGCTGAATACCAAGCTTAACATTTGAACCCGTCAGAGGACAGTTGAAGTCAAGGTAAACCTGTTTTGTTTCAAGGCTGATGCCATCAGCATCAAGAACACCTGCATCATTATATGCTCCATATTTTGGAGCATTACCTGCTCCAGCAATATCATTTCCACCCCAACGAGAATCGAGCTCGAAATGAGTAACCAGTTTCAGATCATCACTGGCTTTTGCAGTGTACTGTAAGCGAGCACGCTGCTCTGTGAAGCGACTTGTGCCTCTGCCAGTAAGATCGTTCTGCAACATAAATGCACTACCACCGCTGTATGCGTTTGATAGATAAGAAAAACTTCTGAACATACCGTTAAACTGGTTCTCTAATGCCATTGCCGGTACGGAGATCGCGGCCAGGGCACCTGCTGCTGTTGCAATTGCTACTGTTTTTTTCAAATTCATGTGTGTTCCTCCAATTTTTATGGTTAGTTGCGTGTACAACTGCGGTTAACGTACTGTCAAATTAGTATGATGCCGGTGCTCACCACCTTTCGTATTTATTTGGCCCAAGTGTTTATAATACTAACTTTGCCATTACGTAATTAAAATGCTCTTTAAAAATAAATACCTTTAAGCATCCGGTTCAGAAGCGGACGCTTAAAGGTACAGTACTAACTACGCAAATATATTTTTAGTTCTGAAACGTTCACAGTGTGTTTCGCTCCCGGTCGTTGCTGCCAGCAACTGCTGGTTCTCAGTAATTGTAATCGGTTAGCTACTTGATAGGTTCGTTTGTTTCAGGCTTTGTTCTATTTGAATGGGTAAAATATACTACAAATCAAACACATGTCAACATAAAATTCACATTAAAAGAGGCAATTTGCCACAAAAACAGAATGATGTGCTATTTTCAGCACGTTTCTTTTTCAGTGCCCTGCCTGACACAATTCCGTCAACACACCATTGCTGCTTTTCGGGTGAATAAAAGCGATGCGTGTGCCGTGGGCCCCGTTGCGCGGCTGTTCATCAATCATACGAGTACCGTCGGAAAGGAGTGTTGCAATCGCTGATTCAATGTCCGCAACTTCATAGGCGATGTGGTGAACACCTGCACCATTCTTTTCGATGAATTTTGCCACGGCACTGTCTTCCGATGTCGGCTCCAGCAGTTCGATTTTGGATTCACCAATCTGCAACATTGCGACCCGCACCTTTTGCTCAGCGACTTCCTCTACCCCAGAAAATGCCATGCCGAGGTTGTCACGATAAAAAGGAATGACGGCATCAAGGGATTTAACAGCGATACCAATATGATTAATTTTTGTAAGCATCCGAAAGATCCTCATAATACACATGTATTCTTAAATTTGGGTTACGAAGCGGTAACGATTATGACACTATTACAGAACAACCGTCTCGGTATGTTTGCCAAACACACCTCTGAATACATCTGCAATCTCACCAAGTGTTGCATAGGTTTTTACCGCTGCCAAAATGTGCGGCATCAGGTTATCCGTCCCTTTGGCAGCTGCTTCCAACTGAGTCAAAGCGGTTTTAACCGCTGCTGCGTCCCGGCCCCCTTTTAAAGCAGCCAGAGATGCTTTCTGGGAAATCTCAACTTCTTCCTTGACTCTCAACAGACCGGTCGGCGGTGGTTCCTGAACGGTGAACTTGTTGACCCCAACGATAATCAGTTCGTTTTTCTCAATAGATTTCTGGTAGGCATAGGCAGAATCCTGAATTTCCTTCTGTTGGAAACCGCGTGAGATAGCCTCGACAGCACCACCCAGCGTATCGATTTTTTCGATATATTCGAGAGCGGCTTTCTCGATCTGGTCGGTTAACGACTCCACCAGAAACGATCCGGCCAACGGGTCGATACTATCAGCGGCACCCGATTCATAGGCAATGACCTGCTGGGTGCGGAGAGCAATGCGGACAGAGTCTTCCGTCGGCAGCGCCAGCGCTTCATCCCGGGAGTTGGTATGCAGGGACTGGGTACCGCCCAGAACGGCAGCAAGGGCCTGCATGGTGACTCGCATGATATTGTTGTCCGGTTGCTGGGCCGTCAGGGTACAGCCTGCCGTCTGGGTATGAAAACGGAGCATCAGTGATTTCGGGTCCTTGGCATTGAAACGCTCCTTCATAATTTTTGACCAGATGCGTCGGGCGGCACGGAACTTGGCAACTTCTTCAAAAAGATTGTTGTGAGCGTTGAAAAAGAAGGCAAGACGCGGAGCGAATTCGTCCACTTGCAGACCTGCATTGATGGCAGCATCGACATAGGCAATGCCGTCGGCCAGAGTAAAGGCAACTTCCTGAACGGCACTCGAACCGGCTTCACGGATGTGATAACCGGAGATTGAAATGGTATTCCATTTGGGTACACTGTCTTTGCAGTAGGCAAAGATGTCGGTAATGATTCTCATCGATTCCTTGGGCGGATAGATGTATGTGCCGCGAGCCATGTACTCTTTGAGGATATCATTCTGGATCGTCCCGGAAATTTTATCAGCTGAAACGCCCTGTTTTTCTGCCACAGCAATGTACATGCAGAGCAGAATCGCAGCAGTGGAGTTGATCGTCATGGAGGTGGAAACCTTATCAAGCGGGATGCCATCGAAAAGTATTTCCATATCAGCCAGTGAGTCGATAGCAACACCGACTTTACCGACCTCACCGAGACTCATGCCGGCATCGGAGTCATAGCCCATTTGGGTTGGCAGGTCAAAAGCGATTGAAAGCCCGGTCTGACCGGCAGAGAGAAGATATTTGTAACGCTCGTTAGACTCTTTGGCTGTGCCAAAGCCGGCATACTGGCGCATCGTCCAGAAGCGACCGCGATACATGGTCGGCTGCACGCCGCGGGTGTAGGGATATTCGCCGGGGAAACCAAGCTGTTCTTCATAACCCGGATAGTCAAATCCAGGTGTGAAGCAGCGTTCCATCTCCAGATTAGAGGATGTCAGAAACGGATCCATTCGTTCAGGCGACTTCGCGATGTTTTTGGCATTTTTTTCATTCCACTTCTGCTTGCTGTCGTTGATACTCATATCTGTCCCCTTTTAAATAATTGTATTCAAAATAAAAAGACCAGGGGAGAAGGTACACTCCCCGCCCTGGCCTTTACGTCATCATTACTTTAGCATCCGGACCTATAGCGTGTTATGCAGCACAGCCTTAAGATAATTGGTCGTACACTCGCGTTTTTCATTTTCAACCGCCTTCTGATCAACTTCCACAAATTTTTCATC
This sequence comes from Geobacteraceae bacterium, assembly GCA_043743795.1. Taxonomy (GTDB): domain Bacteria; phylum Desulfobacterota; class Desulfuromonadia; order Geobacterales; family Pseudopelobacteraceae; genus JACRCG01. The sequence continues at coordinate 17,020 of JAYTVV010000266.1, read as the reverse complement.
CGGGGTGATTTTGAAGAGCGGTTGCCCCTTCTGGACAATAGCGCCGTTACCACCTTCCATGATAATTTTGTCAATGGTTCCGGAGAAAGGAGCCCGGATCGTATTGAACATTTTCATAACTTCGATGATATAGAGCGGTTGATCCTTCTCAAAATGCATCCCTTCAGTAACAAAAGTCGGCAAACCGGGCGCTTCCTGACCGTAGTACATGCCACCGCATACCGCAACAATTTCATCGGCCTTGGTAGCAGGTGGCGGCACCAGTATTTTTTTCATCCGCGCCTGCAGATCAAGGTCAGTCAGGTAATCAGGAATCACAACTTCCAGGTCATCCAGAACTTTCATGTCCCAGAACTTGGTATTTTCACCAATCAGGAATAACATTCCCAACAGTTCGAGTCCGGCCTCATAACCAAAATGTGCTGAGCGAATCTGTTCCCACGTTTCTGCATCAAAGCCGGCCTGCGGCTTTTCCTTTTTGACCAGTTCGTTCAGCTTGAAATACTCATCCCGCTCCAAGCCGAGTTTTTCGCGCAGAGTACGGTAGAAGTGCAGTGATTGCTGCAGCAGTTCATTGTCATGGTCCCAGATGATCTCGGCCGCCGGTTTATGAGGGCGATAATTCATGTGCAGGTATTCGTAGGTCTCGTTGAGGACGCCGAGCGGATTCCGCAACCAGACAACATTGCCCTTGTCGATACGGAAGTTTTTCGTGTTCATACTCAACCAGCCAGAGAGCAGATGAGGATCGCCAAGGAGACGCTCCATGGGGCGAGTGATCAGTGTGCCTTTACGGTCAAGCAGTGCTGACATGTTTTTCAGTTCTTTGGCACACACATCCGGTTGATCGGTGTACTGATCAGCGACATGCTTGGCGTAGTGCTTTTTCATCTGGAAGAACGCATAGACCACATCCAGCTTGTTGGCTTCCTCTTTGAGGGTACCGACCAGCGCCAGATACGGGACGACAAAGCGGGTCGTCGGCTTGGCCATAACGTTTCTGCCCAGGAACCAGTTTACTAATCCATAATGAAATTCAAGGTTTGTAGCCAAGGCGCTGCCGCGCAACGTCGTGCTGCACAACACGTCGGAGAGACGTTCGTAACTAGCCTGACGATCATCGCCCTTGGTGAGCAGCAGGGCAATGTTGGAGTCGTAGGCGCCGGCTACTTTATATTTCATGAAGATACCGGTATCCGGGTTGGTCATGCTGATACCCTGATCGTCACGGACTTCACCTTTTATCGGCTTTGACCAGTAACGAATCATGCCGCCGGCATGCGGTGACAGTGAGGCATCAGTTGCGTTGAGACGTGCCTCAACGGAGGCGTTGAAACGGACGATACGCTCCGGCTTCGGCAGGCGCTCCTTGTGGCGAGCCAGCAGGGCCATAGCTTCAACCAGGGACTCGACAATAAAGAAATCTTTCTTGTCCTTAGGGTTAGTAAACTTGAGGCTGTAGCAAAGCTCGGTAACACGGTGTTCAACCTGAATACGGGTGTTCACTTCCATAAAGAAGTGGCGATCGCGGTCAACGATGCACTCAAATGTTGAGGCGGAATCCAGCTTTACTGCCTGGCCAAAACGGGCGGATTCCTCTTCCATCCGTATAAGAACCTTCAGATCACTCTCCAAAGCCTTGACTTCAGCTTTGCGGCCTGCAGCTTTCGCCTTCTCAATAGCAGCTGTCAGCCCTTCCTGGGTAACAGAAACCTCAAGAAGCTTCTGTTCGTGCATCTGCAGGGAACAGTCGCGACCACCAAGAGAGATACACCATTCACCGTTCCCCAGCAATTGGATCTCGTTGTGACGGGTCTGCTCAATATTCAGTTCAACCAGAACATTCTTATTGTCGCCAACGCCGTTGGCCTTAACCTCATTCAATACCTCGCGCACCATAGCAGGCGCCTCGGCAGCTGCCTTGGCAATCGCCTTGTCATCTGCTTTTTTGAGGGCCAGCAGTGACGCTCCAAGAAGCCGTTGCCCCTTGCCGCCGCCGCCACCAATCGCCTTGATACGGAAGCGACTCTGGGGGTATTTTTTGAACAGTTCCGTCACTTCAATCTGTACCTGGGCACACAGCTCATCAATGGTGAAAAGATCAATGCCCTTACTGTATGACGCCATCAGAATATGATCGGCCAAAACTTCAACAGCAACTTTTTTGTCCGCAAGAATCTTTTTATCACAAGCCAGACCTTCGACTTCGGCCAGTTTTATCAGTTTTTCACGGGTCGGGTATTTTTTAAGCAATGTCCGGGCGGTAACATTGTCAACACCGGGCGTAACACTGACATTCACCTGCAGGGCAGTACGCTTGGCTTCATCTTTCTTGCCGGCACGAGCCTGGGTAATGGCACAGGGGCCGATGAATTTGAGACCGGCTTTTTCAATAGCAGAGACAAACTCTTCATCTTCAGCCATGAATCCGTAACCGGCAAAAATCGCGTCATAACCGTTATCCTTGGCCATCTGGATAATCTGGTTGATACGCTCTATGCGTTCTTCTTTACTCGCGCCACTATAGTCAGGTACCCGGTGAACGCGCTTTGAATCAGTCAGCTGACGTAACTCCGGTGCCAGGGCATTTGGATAAATGATCGAATCTTTCTCGGAAAGCAGGATGCCGTAATGGGAAATCCCCATCTCTTCATACACATCCATCGCTTCCTTACGGATAGGGCCACGGCACACTATCAGCGGTTTAAGATCTTCACAGGAAAAGGAGCGCACCCACTCGGATGTTGACTTGCTCAATTTACGGTTCCGGTGAACCAGGGGGTTATATTTGTATAAATCGGTCTGTGGCATGGTTTCAATATCTCCAATCGGGAATGAAATTAGTGGAATTCTCTCTGAACAGCCTGCATCGGACTTGGCTTGTAATGACGCAGGAAGAAGTTCATATTCTCCCCCAAAACCTTACGCAGGTCAGTAGGCATAACAAGAGAAGAAATGGAACCCAGGGCCAGACCCTCTTTCGGATTCATCAGTTCTTTTTCATAGCGCATGTTCAAGGCGGCATCCTCAATTTTCAGCCAGTCCGCAGCATCTTTTTCGGCATCAATCTTGGCCTCACCTGGTGACATTCCTGCTGCAACACGCTCCTGAAGACCACGCTTTATCCGGTCACTCGCAGCAGCACGCATCTTGCGAACTTCGTCCTTGTAGACAAATTCCTTGCCGGCAGGACCCATGACAGCAAGGCGAGTGGTAGGAAGTGCCAGCACCAGATCTGCACCGGTAGGGTAGTTGTTGTACGAAGCATACGCACCGCCGTAAGCATTTCGGATGATCAGCAGGATGCGCGGAGTTCTGATATCGACGATTGAGTCCAGCATCGCGCGACCGGCCTGAACAATCCCGCGACCTTCCTGTTCACGTCCCGGCAGAAAGCCGGTGGTATCTTCCATAAAGATCATTGGGATGTTGTAGATATTGCAAAAACGGTTAAAACGGGCAATCTTATAGGCTGAATCAACCGTAATCTGACCGGAGGAGACCGCACTATTGTTGGCCACAAAACCAACGACATTGCCACCAAGACGCCCCAGAGCAGTTACAGCTTCGCGGGCACGATCACGCTGAAGCTCGAAGTAGTCACCATGATCACAGATCTGCTGAATCATAATTGAAACATCGAACGGAGTATTAAAACCGGTTGGTGAATTGAATGCCTTTTTCAGCAGGGTATTGATTTCCCAGGTTTTGCGATCCAGTGGATCGCTGGTTTCCCGGAAACGGGGCATGACACTATTATTATCAGGGAGATACGAAAGCAGATGCAGTGCTGTGCGCAGGGCGTCCACTTCGTCTTCGGTCGTTATATCAGCAACACCGGATTGCCCGTGGACTTTCGGTCCACCCAGATCTTCAGGTGTTACGTCCTCACCCAGAACCGACTTGACGACCCCCGGGCCGGTCAGGCCGAAAAAAGTATCCTGCGGCTGAATAAGAAAGCTGCCCTGACGGGGAAGATAACTGCCGCCGCCGGCATTAAAGCCGAACATGCACATGATTGAGGGAACTACGCCGCTGATTTTACGAAGCGCGGTAAAAGCCTCGGCATAGCCGTCCAGACCGCCGACTCCGGCAGGCACATACGCACCGGCTGAGTCATTCATGCCGATCAACGGAATGCCCTTTTCACCGGCCATTTGGAACAGCAGCGCCAGCTTTCGGCCATTGGTAGCATCGATCGAACCGGCACGAACCGTAAAATCGTGGCCATAAACCGCGACGTCACGTCCGTTGATATTGAGAATGCCGGTTACCAGTGAGGCACCATCCAGGTTCTTACCCCAGTTTTGGAACAGGACATTGGGCTCGTTTTCCGTGAGCACACGAAGACGCTCCCATACAGTCATACGCTTTTTGAAGTGTTGTTTTTCGATCTGGGCAATACTGACCGACTTGATGGGGCGCTGAATCAGGTCGTGACCTGCATGCATCGCCTCTTCGTACCCCCCTTTCTTTCCCGGGATTTCGCCGGGAATCATGAATTCAAGGGTTTCAGCCGGTGCAAACGGGTTTTTCAGTGATGGTTTAATTGCTGTTTTTGACATCTTCGCCATCCTTCCAGTGAAATGTGTGACAATAAGTTGTTGACTTGCGCTTGATATAATTATCGTGTAACGACGGCCAATACCTTTACTTCAGTACCGTCTTTTGAAAGCAGACGGTGTTTTAATGAGGAGTCAAAATACACACAGTCCCCCTCATCCAGAGTAATCCGCTTTTCATCAAGCACCAACTCCGCAGTCCCCTTCATGATAAAGAGAAATTCTTCGCCGTCGTGGCTGTAGGTATTTTCTTCAAGTGCTTTCTCGGTAATTGAAAGGAGAAAGGGCTCCATCTTCTTATTTTGTTTGTGAAATGAAAGAGACTCGTAGGAGTAGCCTTGGCTGGTGCCGGCCTTTGAAATGACACGCGGGATTGCTTTGCGCTCGTGAGAGCGGACAACTTCAAAACGGCACTCTTCTTCGTCTTCAGTGAAGAACACGCCGATTTTCACATCGAAAAACTTAGCAATTCTGGAGAGAGTAGCAATTGGAGGTGATACATTATTGTTTTCTATCTGGGAGATAAGAGCAGGTGAAAAACCGGTCTCCTTGGCAACAGCCTGGAGGGTCAGCTTCTTTGAAAGGCGGAGCTTCTTAATTTTAGCCCCGATGTTGAATTCACGCATTCAAACCCCTGACAATAAAAGTAGAACTCAGTTTCAGTGCGGGTTTTGTATACAATTTGCTTTATAATGTCAATAAAATTCCTTCGCCGCAGCCGTGTAACAACAGTTTCACTAAAACATAAATAGAGTTACCGTTTGAGGCGGCGAGCAAGCAGCTGCAGCGTATGCACAACTTCCACGCTCGAACCGTGTTGTTTGAGACCATCCGAGAGCTGCATCATGCAGCCGGGACATCCGGTAGCAACGGCCTGTGCTCCGGTAGCAACAATTGCGTCACTTTTTCCGTCATTGATATTCATGGACGAATCATAGTGATAAACATTGAACGTCCCCCCCAGACCGCAGCATTTGTCGGCCCCTTCCATCTCAACCAGTTCAACGCCGGGAGTGCCTTTCAACAGTTCCCGCGGCTGCTTTATCACACCGCGCGTCCGAAGATGGCACGGGTCGTGGTACGTGACCTGTATCGGTTCGCCGGCACCGGTTTCGGCCGGATCAAGTCCCAATTTCTGCAACAGTTGTGATGCGTCCACTGTTTTTTTTGCGAGGGCATCCAAGCGCTCGCGCAGCTCCGGATTGCGTTTTCCCACCACAAGCGGATAAAGCCGATGGAGGGCGCCACCACAGGTGGCACAGGCACTCATGACGTAATCAACTTCGTATTTTTCAAACTCCGCCAGATTTTTTTCGGCCAGATCACGCACCGTTGCCACATCGCCACCCGACATCCCCGGCAATCCGCAGCACTGCTGCCCCTTCGGGATAATGATCGTGCAACCGAGGTGACGGAACAGCGCCAAAGTGGCCTCACCGACTTCGGTATAAACAAAATTGGTCATACAACCAACGAAGAACGCAATACGTGGCTTGCCCGGCTCCCCCGGAATAACTTCAGGATGCTGGTCGAGAAAACTGTTTTTGGCGATTTCCGGAATAAAGCGTGTATTGCCGACAAACGGCACCGGAAAACGTAGGCGGAGGCCAGATGTTTCCGGCACCTTTTTAAAGAAGAGTGGCCCGAGAAACGAGGCCATTTTAGCTCCCATCTTCATACGGGCCCTGCTCTTGATTACCTGACCAACGGCAGCATGAAATGTTGTCAGACCACGTTTCTGTGCCAGTGACTCACGAGCGGCAATCACAATTTCATCAGTTGGCACATCATTCGGACATTTATCGACACAGCTGCCGCAGAGCAGGCATTTAGACATGGCCAGATAGGTCTGATCGTCCAGATCAATATCATCGCTCAATATATGCTGCGCCAGCGCCACCTTGCCGCGAGCAACAGCCGGTTCGCGCTGAAACGCGGTAAAAGCGGGACAGTTTTGACGACAGGCACCGCACTTGACACATTTTTTCAGCTGATCTTCAACACGCTTGAGGGGATCTCGATTTTGCTCTTCCATTTTCAAGGCCTTTCACCACAGAGACACGTTCGATTGACAGGCGCTTCTGAGCGGGATACGGGGAAATTCAATACATACAAGAGACAGGATAAATAAATTGAATAAAATTCTCAATCAAATTACTCTACAAACGTCACATCCGGTTTTCCTCGATGCCTCTGCAGTGTATTACATCACTTTTTTCCACTCTTCCAACGCCTCAAGCGCACGCTCAGCCAGTTTTTGCCGACGCTCCTTCTTCTTGATTTTCCCCAATAAAGCGGGAAAAAGCCCGTAGTTTACATTCATCGGCTGAAAATGCTTAACATCCGCATTGGTAATGTGATGCATCAGCGCTCCAAGTGCAGTGTCCGGTGATGGGACCGGAACCGGATTTCCATTAACAAGATGAACCGCAGCTATACCGGCAAGAAAGCCGCTGGCGGCAGATTCTACGTACCCTTCTACTCCGGTAATCTGACCGGCAAAGAAGATACGCGGATCGCTCTTCAGCTGCTGGGTTGGTTCTAGCAGAGCCGGAGAATTGATAAACGTATTGCGGTGCATCGAGCCAAGACGGACGAATTCCGCCCCCTCCAATCCCGGAATCATACGAAAAACCCGGCGTTGTTCCGGCCAGGTCAATTTGGTCTGAAAGCCGACCAGATTATACATGGTCTTCTCACGGTTTTCGGCGCGCAATTGAATGACGGCATGGGCTTCGTGCCCTGTATGCGGGTTCAACAATCCAACCGGCTTCATCGGCCCGAAGCGCAGGGTTTCAACACCACGTGAAGCAAGCTCTTCCACCGGCATGCACCCTTCAAAGTGAACAACTTTTTCAAAGTCACGCGCCGGCACCTTTTCACCACGATTCAATTCATCAATAAACTGCAGGTATTCGGCCTCACCAAGCGGACAGTTAAGATAGTCGTCGCCATCCCCTTTGCCGTAACGCGAAGCAGCAAACACCTTGGTCATATCGAGCGAATCGGCGGCAACAATCGGGGCAATGGCATCGTAAAAATAGAGCCGGTCACCTGTTAACTGTGACAAAGAAGCAGCCAGCGCATCACTGGTGAGAGGGCCCGAGGCGACAATCACAACACCTTCAGCAGGGATCTCTGTTGACTCACCCCGTTCAATACGAATCAGCGGATGTGATTCAATCTTTTCGGTAACGTAGGCGGAAAACAGCTGACGATCAACGGCAAGAGCACCGCCGGCCGGAACTGAAGTCGCCTCGGCAGCCTCCATTGTGAGAGAACCGCAGCGGCGCAACTCCTCTTTAAGCAGTCCCACTGCGTTATCAAGTGAAATGCCGCGCAGAGAATTGGAGCAGACCAGTTCCGCCAGACTTTGCAATTCATGGGCTGGAGAGAATTTTACCGGTTTCATCTCGTGGAGGACAACGGAGACGCCACGCTGTGCGGCTTGCCAGGCTGCTTCACACCCGGCCAGACCGCCGCCGATTATCACAATACTTTTTTCAGACATCATTTTTTCCTTTTAAAAACAATGAGGCACGGGCTTTTTGAGGATTCAGGCTCTCGCTCAAATCATCGTTATACCTCGTGCCTCTGGTTATCCGAATAATATAAACGTCACTCGCTGGTGTTGTAATCACAACCCTCTTTAGGGCATTTCAAAAACTCGCCTTTACGTTTGTAGATCTTTTTGACCAGCAGCGGAAAGCCACATTTTGGACAGGGACTTTCCACGGGGAGGTCCCACAGGGCAAATTTACACTTCGGATAGTGATTGCAGGAGTAGAACAATTTGCCGAAGCGCGATTTTTTCTCCGTCAGCTCCCCCTCTTTACACTCGGGGCAGACTACGCCGGTGCTTACCGGTTTGACCAACGGCTGAATATTTTTGCAGGCCGGATACCCGGAACAGGCCAGATACTTACCGAAACGGCCATCCTTGATCAGCATCGGCAGTCCGCATTTTTCGCATTTTTCCTCGGAAACTACCGGCTCAACAATTTCACCATCCTGATCAACATTACGGGTATATTTGCACCCTTCCTGAAAACCGGAGCAGGCAATAAATTTACCGCGCTTACCGAGCTTCACAACCAGCAGCTTGCCACATTCAGGACAGACCTCTTCAGTCACCTCTGTCGTCAGATCCGCCTTACTAACTTCACCCTCCTTCTGTTTCAAAAGCGCAATAAACGGTTCCCAAAACGCTTTCAGCAGTGGCTTCCACTCTTTTTCTCCACGCGAGACCTGATCCAGCTCTTCTTCCAGACCTGCGGTAAAGTTATAATCCACATACTGAGCAAAATGTGCCGTCAACAGATCGCTGACCACCATACCGACATCTTCCGGAAAGAAGCGCTTCTTGTCGAGACGGGCATACTTTCTCTCAACCAACGTATTCATAATCGAGGCAAAGGTCGATGGGCGACCGATGCCGTACTCCTCCAGCGTCTTGACCAGTGTCGCCTCAGTATAGCGTGGAGGTGGCTGCGTAAAGTGCTGTTCCGGGAGGACTTCATGCAGCTTCAGCACGGCTCCTTCGGTCATTGCCGGCAACAGCCCTTCCTTTTCTTCGTCCTGATCATCGAGCCCTTCGATGTACAACTTCATGAAACCGGGAAAGCGGATAACCGTTCCGGCAGCACGCAACCCGGCTCTGCCCGATCCGGCAAACGGGCCGGAGGCAGGCGGCACAGACAGTTCGGCAGCGATATCGACGGAGGTCTGATCCAACAGCGCCTCAGCCATCTGGCAGGCAACGGTTCGTTTCCAGATAAGTTCATACAGTTTATGAAGATCAGGAGTCAGGAACTTTTTCAGCTCTATCGGGGTCTTGGCGATATAGGTCGGACGGACGGCCTCATGAGCTTCCTGGGCATTTTTAGATTTGGTTTTGAAAATGCGCGGCTTGGCAAGGGCATATTCCTCGCCATACGCAGCAGAAATAACGTCGTGAGCATCTTTGAGCGCCAAAGTTGAAAGATTGACGCTGTCAGTACGCATATAGGTAATCAGACCGACCGTACCCTCTTCTCCGATATCAATGCCTTCATAGAGCTTCTGTGCTGTCGACATGGTCTTTTTGGCGGAGAAGCCAAGTTTGCGCGATGCCTCCTGTTGGAGTGTCGAGGTGGTAAATGGTGGTGATGGATTACGTTTTTTCTCGGTTTTGGTGATTTTAGCAACGGTATAGCGCCCGGATTGCAGTGCGATTTTCAGGGCGGCCGCAACTTCTTCGCCCGGAATATCGAATTTGCCGAGTTTTTTGTCGCCGACAGTTACCAGACCGGCCTTGAACTCCTGACCAGCCGATACTCCGAGGCGTGTAGCTATCGTCCAGTATTCCTGTTCATTAAAAGCCAGTATTTCTTTTTCCCGCTCGCAGACCAGGCGGAGTGCCACTGATTGAACCCGGCCGGCGGAAAGGCCGTAGCGGATTTTCTTCCAGAGAAACGGCGACAAATTGAAACCAACAAGGTAGTCGAGAATCGAACGGGCCTGCTGGGCATCCACCAGGTCAAGTGCGATATCGCGAGGGTTCTGGACGGCATGCAAAATTGCCTCTTTGGTTATTTCGTGAAACTCAACCCGCTGAATTTTAATGCCGGGATTCTTGGAATCCAACCCGAGTGCCGCCAGCAGATGCCACGAGATGGCTTCCCCTTCACGGTCGGGGTCAGTTGCCAGCAGCAGTCGATCCGCCCCCTTGAGCGCGGTTTTGATTGCATCAAGATGTTTGTTGCTTTCCGGCAGCACGTGGTATTTGGGTTCAAAGCCATTCGCAATATCCACGGAACCTTGTTTACTCGGCAGAGCACGCACATGGCCGAATGAGGCCAAAACTTTAAAGTCGGGGCCCAGAAATTTTTCTATAGTTTTCCCCTTGGCTGGGGATTCGACGATTACAAGATTTTTCGACATAAGTAAACGAGTCCTTATTGAGTAGTAGCGTAATGTGTGCCGGGGAGCGGCGTTACCGCCCCCTTGAGTTCAAGGTGCAGTAACATAGAGGAAACCTCTCCGGCTGTCAATTCAGTTTGGGAGATGATGTCATCGATGTGCAGTGGCGAGCGGGCAAGTAATTCGTAAATAACTGATTCTTTCGGTGTCAGGGCAAACGTGCGCGGAGGGGGCTGAAACAACGGAGCATCAGCTGATGCACGTACATACGCCGGGAGTTCTTCCAGAATATCCTCCACACAATCCACCAGCTTTGCGCCTTGTTTGATGAGGCGGTTGCAGCCGCGACTGGTGGCAAAGGAGATATTACCCGGCACAGCAAAAACATCTCGGCCATGCTCCAGCGCGTAGTGAGCGGTGATCAGCGAGCCGCTTTTTTCAGCGGCTTCAACGACCAGCACACCGCGTGAAAGCCCGCTTATAATGCGGTTTCGGCGCGGAAAATTTTCGGCAAGCGGCATGGTCCCCAACGGGAATTCTGACACTAGACACCCTTTGTTCGCCATTTCCTCAAAAAGCGAATGGTTTTCCGGTGGGTATATTTTGTCAACGCCACACCCAAGCACACCGATGCTTCTTCCTCCCGCATACAGTGCCCCCTTGTGAGCCGCGGTATCAACACCACGAGCCATCCCCGAAACGACGCAAACGCCGTGGGAAGCAAGCGCCTCAGCCAGTTTCCCGGTGGTCATCAATCCGTAGGAAGTTGCCCGGCGCGACCCGACAATGGCAATTGAAAGTTCACAGGAGCGCAAATCCCCTTTGACATAGAGAAACGGCGGGGGATCAGGAATTTCAAACAGAGATTTTGGGTATTCCTTCGACACGTAGGTTACCAAACGTGCCGAACCAAGCTCAAGCCGGCGGCACTCCTCCTCTGCAAACCGGCGCCATTCGCCATTCTTGATCCCTTCGATAACCGCAGGACTCATGCCTTTGATACCCGCGAGAGCCCCAGGATTCGCCCTTAATGCAGCTTCAGGTGTATCAAACCGTTCCAGAAGCCGCCGAAAGGCAACATTACCAATGCCGGAAACCGCTTTGAGGCCAATCCAATAGAAATTCTCCATTTTTACACTCGCCGGGCACGACAAAAAAAGACCGGCCCGAAGCCGGTCTGAAACGTGAACGTAATTGTATGGCTACTTCGTTTGACTGACAACCCGATCACCTTTATAGATGGTGTCAATGCTCTTTACCACCAATGCCGAGGAGGTTTTTTTACCGGTTTCAGTAACAACCAGTGCGCCGACCAGCTCTTGAGGAAGCTTATCAACACGCCCTTCCACATAGCGCTGGTCGATAGTTACATCCCGGACGATATACAGCATGTTGCCGACTTCCACTCCCTGGCTGGTTCCGAGATCAATATAGACGACATCTCCCGCTGCAATGATGCTAATGCCGCTGTAGCTGTCAATAATATAGCCTTTGAGGTCACTGCCGGTATTTTTGAGCGATATTTCCCGACGACGGTTCTCTTTATAAGGTAGAAGATAAGCCCCGGGACTGATTTCTTTGGATGACTGGGTAATGATAGCTCGTGATGATTTTTGTTCTACATCCGTCAGTTGAAGAGTTCCGAGTGGAATAATCTTGTTTCCCATCACCTCGTTATTCAGCGGATGCTTAACTGATATATCCTTACGAAATATGGAGAATTTATCACCACCGTGGGCTTTTTGATCAGTACCAATATCGGTATACACAATATCATCAATTCCCGTTAGAATTCGATCGTGCTGTGAGCCAATCACCGTACCATATGGCTTGAATCCCTTCTCTGCCAGAAAGGCTTCTGAACCGTAAACCGTGTACGCCTTCTCAGCAGCCACCTCCCGAAACGATTCTGCAACAGCAACAGCAGGTGCTCCACTGGCTGGTGTCGCGACCGCTGCTGCCTGTTCTTTGGGAACGAACTCCAGCCTGTCGGGGAAAATCCTCAGTTTCTGACCAGGGTAAATAAAATGCGGATTGGTTACCTGGCCGTTTTTGGACCACATATTCGGCCAGTATTTCGGATCTTTTATGAACCGCTCCGACAGCCCCCACAGCGTATCGCCCTGTTTGATGACATAGATGGTCGGCTCATCCTGTCCGGCGGCAAGCGCCATAGATGGCATGACTAAAAAAGCCAACAGCAGCAGCAATCTGATTTTCATGGAGATCTCCTTGAGTACCTTCAAAGCAGGACAAATGCGGTTCAATGTGCACTCAGACGTTCGCGAGCCTTTAGCGCCGCCGGACTGCTCGGATATGAGGCAATTATTTTTTCAAATACAGCCGCGGCATGTTCTTTTTCCTTCAAAGCCGCCAGGGTGTAGCCAAGCTTCAAGAGTGCATCCGGCGTTTTGATGCTTTTCGGATAGCTGTCCGCCACCTTTAAAAAAGCGTCTTTTGCCTTCGGCAGATCAGAGAGACTATAGTGACACTCGCCAATCCAATATAACGCATTGGCTGCGTAGTCGCTCTGGGGATTGTTCTTGAGAAAGGCTTCAAATGATTCAATTGCCGCTATAAAATTGTTGGCACTGTACAGGCCAAAAGACTTGAGATAATCGGCCGGTGGACCGGACTCCCTGGTTGTTTTAGCGGGCGACGGCTGATTGACGACTTCCACCTTGGGGGTCTGTGACTGCTGGGTAAGCCTGGCAAGCTTGGCAGCAAGCTCGTCGCGGGAAGCCCGCAGATCACGTGTGTCGTCCTTCAGCTGCTTTATTTCACCGTTTACCGCCTGAAAACGTTCATCCTGAACCTGCAGCAGACCGGCAAGATCGTTATGACGTTGATCCATTTTTTTTGAGGACTGAATCAAAAATTCGATCTTCGCCTCAGACTCTGCCTGGCGCTTGACCATCAGATCATTGGCAGCACACCCTGACAGAAAAACTGACAAACACACATATGGTACCAATCGGCTGCTTAGCGGCATAATACCTCCATTTAACGGACGTTTTCACAATTAAAGCGATATAGCCGCCTTTGTCAAGTGAAAGGTGGTTCTTTGCTTCCGGATTGGTTGCTGCAATATTGGCGAGGATGGCCAGTTCGAGAAAACCTGTCAAATCCCGCGATAGTTATTGACCCATATTTGCAATACGTCTTTAAACATCAGCCATGAGTCGCGCACAACTTTAACCTTTGTCCCTTTAATATCTGCCCAGTTAACCGGTACTTCAATAATGCGATAGCCTCTTTTGCGGCAGAGATAAAGGATTTCGACATCGAAAGCGAAGCCGCTTATGCTCTGAAGTGAAAATACTTCATCAGCAACGTCTGCAGTAAAAAGTTTAAAACCACATTGAGTGTCTTCAATCCCTCGTATCGCAAATACTTTGACAATGAGGTTAAAGACCGTCCCAATAATTTTTCTAAAAAGTTGCCCATGTACACGACAGGTATCATCATGAAGAGCTCTGGAGGCTATAGAAACATCCGCACCTTGCTCATGTGCCCTCAGCAGCCGCTCAATCTCCTCGATGGGAGTAGCACCATCAGCGTCGGAGAAAAGTCTTAGCTGACCTGAGGCCGCCAGCATTCCTGACCTGACGGCGTAGCCTTTGCCATGGTTTCTTGGTAACTGGACAAGCTGTACCCTCGGATTTTTAGCTCTAAAGCTTTCGACTACGGCAGAAGTACCATCAGAACTGCCATCATCAACTACAATTATTTCGTAAGAAAAGCTATGTAGTTCAAAATACATCAGAATTTTATCAAGATATGCCGGAAGGCGGGACTCTTCGTTGTATGCAGGAATGATTACTGACAAGGTTAAAGACATTTTTATCCTGGGCCGTTGCAACAACCCGGCGTTTGACCTGATTTGAGAAAACAAGCTCACTTTCAAATTAATACAGTATATTCCAAGTACCATTTTTATAAGGAAACATGCTGGATTAAATCGAATAGGCCTTTGATTTTTCTACATTTTATGTATCATACCGAGCTAATAACCGTCAAAACAATATTTGAGAGTTTGTAATGTTCGCATGTTCCCGATTCATTTCTATGCCTCCTTTTAACGGCAGATGATTTGTTGACAAGAATAGCAATTTATCTTCAAATCAATTGCACCATAATATCCGCTGCAAGGCATTAAGACGGACCGTTTCCCAAGGATGTCTACGGACTTATTTTTTCCGAGTCCCTTGAGATCCATTCAACCTTCTACATCGTCTACTCCTCCGAGAAAGGGCAACTGAACAGCATGACTCGAAGTTTTGACATATTCTCTCCGAGTTTTCTTCTAACCGGAAGCGCGTCCGCTTCAGTCGAGGTTTTGCGCAAGTTGCGGTAATCAGCCAATATATCTTGTAATTTGGAATTCACACTGCCGGTAAGCATATCTCCGTTCAATGAGTCTTGGCAGTTCAATATCAACTTAGTATAGGTTGTGTTATTAGTACCGGAAGTATTTCTGAGGGGAGATTTATCGATGTCGGTGAACTCGTTAATGTACTCATACCATATTATGTGAATTTCAATATTTTTTAGATCATACAGTGTATTTATCATCGAATTTAAAAAGCCGGAAGAACCTTCAAAGTTATATAGCAATAATGTCGAACCATTCGTCAGCATAGACGCATGTCTTTCCAACGTTGATATGCCCAGTTTCATTGCATTTGTTCCAGTTCTCCACTTGTTATTTATCAAGCTCAATTCAGAGTAATTAACGTACAGCAATACCAGCACAATAACCGGCATTATCCTGACAGGCAGTCTAGCGTCGATGTGCGATGCTTTCTCAGCCAAAACTGCATATATAAGCGAAACTCCGGCACAAGCAAGGTATATTCTGTTACTTGGGCTTGACAAGAGATTTATTGCAATTGCACTGTTTCCTGCCAGAACATAATCCTTGGTAAAAAGCATTGGTAGCAAGCCGAAAATTGCCAGTACTACTCCAACTTTGATCGTGATATCGTCAATTCTGATGACTAAAATAATCATTATAACGAGGAAAATAGCACATAAGGCCAGTAGCACGGGCATACCAACCTGAGACAGATACCTTTCAGGCACTATCAACACTGGAAGCGATCTGACAAAATTAGCAAACGACACGACGTTCTGTTTGGGAACAACTTTAACGGACCCCAGAAAGTTGGTACTTGCCAAAAGTGCCACATAGACAACATTGAGTATGATGTATGGCAACACCTCTTGTATTCTGTTTTTGAATGGTTGAGTTTTAGATGTCAGCATGAAAAGAATGACCGGAATGACAAGGGCAGTTCCCTTGGCGCATAACGCCAGTACATATAGTAAAACCGGAACGAAATAATGTTTATTCTCTTCTCTCCTGATGAACGTTATTATCGTTGCAAGGGAGAAAAAAACCATTATCAGATCTGTCCTTGCCGACGGCCAGATGACTGTGATTATTGTTGAAAATGATGTAACAAATATAATGGCGGCCAGAAACGAAGTTAATTTGTTCTTGGAAGTCTGATATGCTACGCCATAGATCAATAACCCATTTATAGAGTGAAAAATGACATCCTGAAGATGATACCAGAATGCATTTAAGCCGAACAGCTGGTAGTCTACAAAAAAGCTGATATACGTTAATGGAGTGAAGTATCTGTTTTCTATGGCAAATATACCAAACCAGTTATCCTGAAGATGCTTGGCTCGGTTCAGCCAAATAAAATCATCTCCATAAAAGAAATTGTTTATGGAGCTGTAATAAAAAATAAAAGTTACCAGAACGATTGTAAGTAAATGTAGTTGTGAGTTATTTTTTTTTATGCTCAGCATGGTTATTGGGCCTTGTATGTAAATGGATATAAGGGCGACACCCTGAAGGAGACGAGGCCCCTGGTGGAACTCAGGAGCCTCGATCATGAATTAAACTTTAATACATTTGCTTCACAAACCCGGGACCGTTTTCACTTCTTAACCAGTTTTTCCGTTTCAATTTCCAACGTTTACTATTTATTTACATAATGAATCTAGTGCGTCAAAATCAGAATCATAAGAATAAATACATTTGAACAGGTTGTTATGGCATCACATACAGGGTCAGGTTCAACATTTAAACAATATTGAGACGTGACTTTAATTCAATTGCAGATCGTGCCAGAGCGGGATTCAAATTCATCTTTTTTGCAAGTCTGCGTGCAGCCTGGCTCAGTGACGCAACATCCCTGTTCAGCATCGTGCCCAGTTCGGTCAATGAATGGCCCGATGACTCCCGTATCAGCAGTGCTACTAATGCTCGCACCTCGGAGTTTGGCTTCGTTTTGCCGACTGCGGCAAGCTCATCAAGAGGTATGCTGAAATGATGACATACAGCATTCACGATCTCTTCAAGCGGTTTTGGATGATGCCGTTGCTGTTCAGCCTTCTGTAATACATCATCGGCAAAACAATCATCCCCGAGAATACGCCCCTCCAGCAGGCCGGAATGAAATTCAGACCTTCTGCATTCGTCCATTCCCGCAAGTACAAATTCGTAATAACCTTTTCGGGCCTGTGAGATTTCAGTCGAA